>JALSIN010000108.1 GCA_026989935.1 Polyangiaceae bacterium
CTCCCCCTGTGGAGGCCGGCCTCGGCCGTTCATGCACCCACGGAGGGCGCCCTCGTGGCGCAACCCGTCCCGGCGGTCCGGCGCGACAGGCACGCCTGTGGTCGTCCGCTGTGGGGGCCGCCGATGCGTGGGTCAGCCGCCCGCGGGGGTGCACACGGCGTCGGTGTCGAAGGGCGCCGTGTAGTCCACCCCCTCGACGCCGAACCCGCGCGTGCGGGCGTAGGCGGCCATGAACCGGTCGTACAGTGCCTCGTCGAAGACGTCGCCCTCCGACAGCGCCTCGAAGCGGCGCTTCATCTCCCCGAGCACGGCGGGGTCGAGTTCCCGGTCGTCCATGCGCACGAGCCCCTCGTCGTCCACCTCGGGGGTCTCGCCGGCGAGCTTCTCGTCGAACATCCGGCGCATGGAGGCGAGCGGATCTTCGTATCGGTCCCCGAGCACGTCCATGGCGAGGGCCATGTACAGGGGCACGCCGGGGATCCCCCCGGACGCCTCGGTCACCACCGCGGGGCCTTCGACGGCCAGGGCCCGGCCGCCCACCGCACCGGCCAGCACGGCGTCGAGGGCCTTCGTCGTGAACTCGAGGTCGGCCTTCGCCAGCCCGATGAGCCCCGTGCGGTAGATCCCCTCGTTGAGCTCGTTGCCGCGGTAGCTGATCGTCAGCACCGTCGCCCCCTGCGCCAGCAGGCCGCGGTTGAGCAGTTCGCGGACCCAGGTCTCCACGATGCGGCCGCCCATCACGAAGATCGTGGCGACGGCCTCCTCCGGCGTCCCCGGGGGGATCTCCACGCCGGCGATCCGCGGCGGCTCGCCCGTGCGGGGATCCCTGCCCGTGAAGGTCTTGACACGCACCGGACGGCCGCAGGGCCGCAGGGCGCTCGCGACCGCCTTGCCCGTGCGCACGTCCACCGCGCGGGGGGCCGCCAGGGCCCACACCACCCCGTCGAGCGGTCCACCCAGGACCTTCTCGATGGCCTCGTACACGCGCGCCCGGTCGGCCGGGGCGAAGGCGTCCGCGCGGACCGAGCCGGCCGACAGCCCCAGCGCGGCCAGGCCCCGGTCCAGGGCGAGGGTCCGGTGGAAGCCGGGGGACCCGATCTTGCGGATCTTGTTGTTGCTCGCAGGCTGCGGTTGGGCGTCGAGCGAGGCCGACAGGGTGTGGGCGCCCAGCCCCGCGCCCAGGGCCACCCGGGCCCCGGAGCCGAACCCGCCCGACCCGCCGACCACGAGCCAGCGGCCGCCCGCGCCTGGCTCGGGTCGGCCCTTCGAGGCGACCACGGCGTCGATCATGGCCTGCGCGTCGCGTTGCACGCCCACCGGGTGGAAGTTCCCGGGGTAGAGGACGTGCCCGAGACGGGGCATGAAACGATACTGGAATTCGGGGATCGTAAGCTCCATGGCCGCCTCCTTCCTACCACCGGCGTCCCCGCGGGGGAACCGGCGCGGCTTGCTCCGGCGGCGATCTGCGGCGGCCGGCCTCGTCCTTGCCGCGTGCACCTCTGCGCCGCGGCCAAGCTCGCTCGCGCCGCTGCCGTACACCGTCGCGGGGCAGGCCGAGGCCGTCTACGGCGTGGCCGTGGCGGGGGTGCAGGCGTCGCCGGAGGGCCGGGTGGCCGTTGTGCTCGCGTGGCGTGGTCGGGCGCGGGCGCTGCGGGTCGCGATCGACCGGGCGGGCGTCGTGCTGTACGCGGGGGGGATCGGGTACCCGGCCCTGCGCGGTCCCATGTTCGCCACGGCCGTCGAGCCGTCCGTCGCCCGGTACGAGTTCGAGCTCCCCGCGGCCCCGCGCGACCGGATGGTGTTGGTCCTGCACGCGGTCGAGGGACGGCGGGGGGCGTTGCCGGCGGTCGTGCTGCCCATCGAACTGTCTGCGCCCGAAGGACCGCGCCCATCCGAGGGCGCCGGCGAGGGGCGAGCACCGTGACCGGCGGTCGGTCCACCGCGCCCGCAACACGCCCTCGGGCGGACCGCGGCCGGGATCCCGCGCCGCCGGCCCGGGTGCCGCGGCCCACGCAAGGGCGGCGTCAGCCGGGGATCGGCCCCTGGCCCTCGCGCAGGACCTCGATGTCGTCCCCCGTAAGGCGCAGGACGGTGGACGGGTTCGGCCACGATACGCCGGCATCCACGACCACGTGCACGTCCTGGCCGTAGCGCTTTTCGAGCACCTCCGGGTCTTCGGGTTCGGGCTCGGCGTCGCCGGGGGTCACCGAGCCGGTCAGCAGCGGCTCGCCCAGGAGCTCCACCAGCAGCCGGCAGACCGGGTGGTCCGGCATCCGAAGGCCCACCTCGTGGGCGCGGTTCTTCATCGTGCGGGGAACCTGGCTCGTCGCCCGCAGCACCAGGGTGTACGGGCCCGGCAGGATCCGCCGGACCAGGCGAAAGACCCGGTTGCCCATGTGCCCGTAGGTGGAGACTTCCGACAGGTCGTTGACCAGCATCGTAAGCGGCTTTTCGTGTCGCTCGCCGATGCCCTTGAGGCGGCGGAGGATGGCGATCCCCCGGGGGCTCGACAGGGCGCAGCCGAAGGCGTAGCCCGTGTCCGTCGGATAGATGATCACCTCCCCGCGGCCGAGCGCCACGACGGCTGGATGCAGCTTCCGCGGGGCGGGGCGGACGGGGTCGATGCGGATCCGCATGCGGCCGGCAATCTACGCGCGGGGCGGCGAGGCCGAAAGGGGCCGTGCGCGTGACCGATCCCACGTTCGGGGCCGCGGGGCGCCTCTGCGGTCAACGAACCAGCCGCACGAGGTTGGCCAGGGTCCGCAGGGGGATCTCCCGGACGCCGCGGCGGACCATGAACGCGGGCAACCGCCCCCCCGGGTCCGCCACGACCCACAGGCGCACGCGCGTCGCCCGGGGCCCTGCCCGCAGCAGCTCGAAGGCGCCGTCGAGGCGGGGCATGCGGATCCGATCGGGGGCGGGCGGCACGGCCGGGTCGTCGTAGGCCGAAAACGCGAACCGGCAGCCGCCGTCGAAGTGCTGTACGCGCACCCGCAGCACCACGTCCCGGTCGGCCACCGGCGGGGGCGAGCCCAGGTGGTAGTAGACGTCGAAGCCGCCCGCACGCTTGCGAAGCGTGCGCGTGTGCTTCGCCTGGTGAAACCAGGCCGCGTGGTGGTCGCCGTCCCACAACAAGGCGGTCACCTTCGCAAGCGGCGCCCGCACCGTGGTCTCGGCCAGGAAGGCCGCCGTGTGCGGCGCCGGGGCCGGCAGGGCGTACAGGTCCACGCCCTGCACCGTGGCGACGAACGTGGCCCCGGTCGGGGGCCCCGGCGCCGGGGCCTGCACGCTCGCCCCGGTGGCCGGGGAGGCGGCCGCCCGCGCCCGGATCGGTGCGAGCACGGTGGTCACCGCAAGGCCCATCGCGGCGGTGTGTACACCGGCCCTGCGAATCCGCGGCCCGAGTCGGCGTGCCAATCCCCGATAGACCCATAGCGCCAGGAGGATCGCATACGGGTCGTACGGCGCGCGCAGGCGCACACTCCCGAAGAAGATCGCGGCCGTCGTGATGCTGGTCAGCGGTTGCAAGGCGACGAGTGCGAGGAAGGGGTTGCGCCGTGTGCGGGCCAGCGCCGCGACGAGCCCCACGAGGGATGGGATCAGGACGAGCGCCTGGTACAGGTGCACGAAGGCGCGGGCCGGCGGGTAGAAGCGTTCCCGGCCCCGTTCGGCCTCCGGCCAGGGCGGCGACACGAACCAAAGCAGCATCACGTTCGTGAGGCTGTAGCGTAGCTGACCGAGAACGCCCGTTCGCTCGTAGCAGCGCTGCCGGATGCGGCGGTGGATCGTGCCGTCGCCGATGTAGCCCACGAACTTGATCGTCTCGCCGCCGAGCGCCGGCCGCAGGCCGAGGGGATGGTCGTCGGGGAAGACGCGTGCGAGGGCGCGAAAACCGGGCAGGCTCACTCGCCGACCGTCGCGCGTGGATCGGCGGGCGTCGCTGCGGGCGAGGGCTTGCTCGGACGCGAAGGCCTGCGTGACGATGTTGTGGCATCGCCCGGCGGTAAGATTCATGTTGGCGTTTTCCGCGATGCCGTCGAAGCGGCCCGTGTGGAGGTAGAAGCGGACGACCGAGACCGCCAGGGCGGCCGCGAGGAACCCGGCGACGACGGTCACGTGGCGGGGGCGGGCGCGCGGCATGGACCGGCGGGCGACGAGGTACACGACGAGCGCCCCGGTGAAGAACAGGGCCGACTGCGGGCGCACGACGAAGGTCGCCGCGGCGGCCAGGCCCGTCCACACGGCACCCCTGCCAGTCTGCGACAGGCGCACGAGGCCGAGGGTCGAGGCGAGCTGCAGGCACGCGAACGCCGGTTCGGACAGGAAGTAGCCCGTGTGCGACAGGTTCGGATACCAGCACAGGACGGCGACGCCGGCGATCTCGGGGATCGGCCGCCGTGGGACCGTCCGCAGGGCGAGCAGATAGGTAAGGGGCACGGTCGCGGCGCCGAACAGGGCCTGTAGCACCGCGGCCGACACCAGGTTCTTCGCCCCGAAGATCGCCAGCGGGATCGCCAGGAGGGTGTGCGTGCCGTAGACC
>JALSIN010000109.1 GCA_026989935.1 Polyangiaceae bacterium
GGTTCGTCACGACCACGAGCACGGCGCGTTCGGGGGTGAAGAAGCGGCCCATGTCCGCCCGGACCCGGCCGGCCAGGGTTTCGAGGGCCGGCCCCGCGGGCAGGTCCGGCACGGCGCCCTGCGGTGGTGCGGGCTCGCCGTAGACGGCGGCGCGCAGGGACGGCGGGATCGGGCCGACGTGCAGGCGGCGGGCCGCCATGGCCGCCAGCGCGTGCGCCCGCCGCAGGGTGTCGGAGGTGACCGCCGGTGGCGTGAACAGGGACGCGAGCAGGTCGAGGGCGTCGTCGAGCACGGCCGTCGGAACGACGATCTCGTACCGGGTGCGGCCCCAGGTCTGGGCGAGCGTCGCGTAGCCCCCGGCGTCGTGGGCGAACCCGACGAGCCCACCGGGCGGCATGCGCCGGTTGCCCTCGAGGGCCTGGTACGCCAGCCACGTGGCGTGGCCGGGTGGCAGGTCCGCGTCGCCGATCCCGAGGGGGACCACCAGCTCCAGGGCCGTGACGGCGAACGACGGGTCGCGCGCGACGAGCACCCGCAGCCCGCACGGCAGCACGCCGTCGAAGAGGTCGTCGGCCGCGGCGGGCACGGCCATGGGCGGGGGCGGCGCCCGTGGGTCCGGGGCGGAGGCAAGGGCCGGGCCGGTCGGGGTCAGGGCGGCGGCCAGCAGCACCGCGGAGACGATTGCACCCATGGGTTCGCAGCGCGCCGATCCCCGCCGGCTACGCCGGGCGGCGCCCGAAGACATCGGTTCCGGCGAACAGCGCCGACGGGCCCAGCGCCTCTTCGATGCGAAGCAGCTGGTTGTACTTCTCGACCCGGTCGGACCGGGACAAACTCCCCGTCTTGATCTGGCCGCAGCCCGTGGCGACGGAAAGGTCCGCGATGAAGGTGTCGGCGGTCTCGCCGCTGCGGTGGGAGACGACGTTCGCGTAGCCGGCCCGGGTGGCCAGGTCCATGGCGCGGCGCGTCTCGCTGAGCGTGCCGATCTGGTTGAGCTTGACGAGCATGGCGCTCGCGACGCGGCGCTCGATCCCCCGGGTAAGGCGCGCCGGGTTCGTCACGAACAGGTCGTCCCCGACGAGCTGGATCCGATCGCCCAGCGCCGTGGTCAAGGCCGCCCAGCCGTCCCAGTCGTCTTCGGCCATGCCGTCTTCGATGGACACCAGGGGGTAACGCGCGGCCAGGTCGGCGTAGCGCTCGACCAGCGCCTCGGCCGAAAGCCGGGCGCCGCCTTCGCCTTCCAGCACGTAGGCGCCGTCGCGGTAGAACTCGCTGGCCGCCACGTCCAGGGCGAGGGAGATCTGTTCGCCCGGGCGGTAGCCGGCCCCCTCGATGGCGGCCATGAGCAGATCGAGCGCTTCGGCGTTCGAGCCGAGGTTGGGGGCGAACCCGCCCTCGTCCCCCACGCTCGTGGCGAGCCCCTTCGCCGCCAGTTGTTTGCGCAGGGTGTGGAAGATCTCGTCCCCGGCGCGCAGCGCCTCGCGGAAGCGGTCGAACCCGTGCGGGACCAGCATGAACTCCTGGAAGTCCAGGTTGTTGTCGGCGTGGGCGCCGCCGTTGATCACGTTCATCAGGGGGACGGGCAGGGTGCAGGCGGTGGGGCCGCCCAGGTAGCGGTACAGCGGCAGGCCCGCGTCGGCCGCCCCCGCCCGGGCGCAGGCGAGCGAGACGCCCAGGATCGCGTTCGCGCCGAGCTTCGACTTGTTGGGCGTGCCGTCGGCGGCGAGCAGCGCCGCGTCCACGGCCAGCTGCGCGTCGCTGTCGAACCCGGTGACCGCATCGGCCAGCACGCCGTTTACGTGGGAGACGGCCTTGTCCACCCCCTTGCCGCCGAAGCGGGTGGGGTCGCCGTCGCGCAGCTCGCAGGCCTCGTGTTCGCCCGTGCTCGCACCGCTGGGCACGGCGGCGCGGACCACGTTGCCGTACTCGGTGGTGATCTCCACCTCCAGGGTGGGGTTGCCGCGGGAGTCGAGGATCGAGCGACCGTGGACTTCGACGATGAGGCTCACGGGGCGCAGCCTAACGCGGTGCCGCAGGGCGTGCCACGGCTTCCCGGGGGCGTCCGCCCGCCCGCCGATGGAGCAAACCTGCTAGCGTTTCCGTCGCCATGCGAAGCATCGCCATCGGCCTGTTGGGTGCCGGCAACGTCGGGCTCGGTGTGCTGCGGATCCTGGCCCAGAACGCCGACGCCATCGAGGCGCGGCTCGGCGCGCGGGTGGAGGTCGCGGGGGTGCTCGTGCGGGACCCGGCCAAGCCGCGGCCCGTGCCGGTGTCGGCGGACCTGCTCACCACGGACCCCATGCGGATCCTGGGGGACCCGAGCGTTCGGGTGGTGGTCGAACTCATCGGAGGGATCGAGCCGGCGCGGACGCTGGTCCTCGACGCGGTCCGGCGCGGCAAGCACGTGGTGACGGCGAACAAGGCGCTGCTCGCCACCTGCGGCCGCGAGATCTTCGAGGCGGCGTCGAAGGCGGGGGTCTCCGTCTACTTCGAGGGGTCCGTGGCCGGCGGCGTCCCGATCCTGCGCACCCTGCGGGAGGGGCTCGCCTCGGATCGTATCGAAGGACTGTGTGGCATCGTCAACGGCACCTGCAACTTCGTGCTCGACGCCATGACCCGGCACGGCCTCGACTACGCGGCCGCCGTGGCCGAGGCCCAGGGGCAAGGGTACGCGGAGGCGGACCCATCCCTCGACGTGGGAGGGGCGGACGCGGCCCAGAAGCTGGCGTTGCTGTGCCTCGTAAGCTTCGGTGCGCGCGTCGATCCGGCGACGATCCCCACCGAGGGGATCACCCGGATCCGGGCCTTCGACATCGCTACCGCCGACCGGCTAGGGTACGTGATCAAGCTGCTGGCGCTGGCCCACACCGACGGCGACCGGCTCTACGCGCGCGTCCACCCGGCCATGGTGCCGAAGGAGTCGGTGTTCGCCGGGGTGCATGGGCCCTTCAACGCGGTGCTGGTCCACTCGGTCGCCCTCGGTCGCAGTCTCTACTACGGTCTGGGGGCCGGCATGATGCCCACGGGCATGGCGGTCGTGTCGGACGTGGTGGAGGTCTGCCGCAACGTGCTGGCCTTCGCCGACGCGGGGCCGCCGCCCGAGGCCTTCGCCACGGTGCGCGACGTGGCACCGGCGCCGGCGGACGACCTCGAGACGGAGAACTACCTGTGCGTGCACGTGCCGAACGTGCCCGGCGTGCTCGGGCGGGTGGCCAGTTGTCTCGGCCGCCATGGTGTGAGCATCAAGCGCATGAACCAGGACACGCCGGGGCCGGGGGAGCCCATCGACATGGTGATCCTCACCGAGCGGGTGTCGAACGCGCGCCTGCGGGCGGCGCTTTCGGAGGTGGACGCCGGCAACGACGTGCTGCGCCCCACCGACCGCATCCGCATCGTCGATCCCGACGCCGTGGGGGCGGCGCCGTGACGTTCGAGCCGACGGTCACGATCCGGGTGCTGCACGCCCACACCGACGCCATGGGCATCGTCTACCACGGTGCGATCCTGCCGTGGCTCGAGCACGCACGGGTGGAGTACATGCGCGCGCGCGGACTGGTCTACGCCGACCTCGAACGGGCGGGCCTCGGGCTGCCGGTGACGGAGCTTTTCGTGCGCTATCGTGCGCCGGGCCGGCACGACGACAGGGTGCGCGTGGCCTGCCGGGCCGAACGCGACGGGCGGGCGCGCCTTCGATTCGAGTACCGGGTGGAGATCGAGGCACGGGCGGGCCGACCGGTGCGGATCCTCATGGCGGAGGCGACGACCCGCCACGCCTGCGTCCGGCTTTCGGACGGGCGCCCGGTCCGCCTGCCCGAGGCGCTGGGCGCCGCGATCGGATCCTGCTAGAAGACGCCCGCCCCGCAGCGGGGTGGAGGCTCCATGGACCGACGACTCGTACTCGAACTCGTGCGCGTGACCGAGGCGGCCGCGATCGCCTGCTACCCCATGATCGGCCGCGGCGACGGCAAGGAAGCCGACCGCCGCGCGGTGGCGGCCATGCGCGCCGCCTTCGACCGCGTGCCCTTTCGCGGCACGGTGGTGATCGGCGAGGGGGAGCGGGACGAGGCACCGATGCTCTACATCGGAGAGAAGGTGGGGCCGTCGAACGACGACCTGCCGGAGGTGGACATCGCCGTGGATCCCCTCGAGGGCACGGACCTGTGCGCGGGCGGCTGGCCGGGGGCCCTGGCCGTGCTGGCCGCTGCGAACCGCGGCGACCTGCTGCACTGCCCGGACACCTACATGGAGAAGATCGCCACCGGTCCGGCGGGGCGCGGGGTCGTCTCCCTCGACGCCCCGCCGGAGGACAACGTCCGCGCGCTGGCCTCGGCGCTCGGCCGCAGGCCGTCGGACGTGACCGTCGTGGTCCTGGACCGGCCTCGGCACGAGGAACTCATCCGCAGGTTGCGCGGCGCCGGGGCGCGCGTGCTGCTCGTGGACGACGGCGACGTGGCGCCGGCCGTGGCCGCGGGGTTCCCCGACAGCGGGATCGACATGCTTTACGGCAAGGGAGGGGCCCCCGAGGGCG
>JALSIN010000110.1 GCA_026989935.1 Polyangiaceae bacterium
GAGGACCGCCCCCCGAGGTGCCGCGCGACAGGACCCGCGGGCCGGCCCCCGGGGCCACCGCCACGCCTCGGTCTACCCGCCGGCCGACGCTCGGCGGTAACTCCAGCGCTCCGGTGTACGGGGACGGAGACACGAACGCGCACCGGCACAGGCACCGGCACGGACACCGCGGCGGTTCGATGCATCCAGCGTGGGTGCTTAGGGGGACGGCGACACGAGCGCGCACCGGTACCGAAACCGGAACCGGGACGGGCACCCGTGGCCGTGCCGGTGACCGTGGCCGAACCCGTCTGCGTTCCCGTCCCCGACCACGCTCGCCGGGGCCGGATGGCCCCCTTCCTTCGGGGCGGCCGCGCCGCTTCGGGGCGGCCGCGCCGGTCGAGGCCGGGCGCTGCGTCCAGCGCTGGTGGGTACGGGAGCCGGGACGCGCATGCGCACGGGCACCGGCACGCGTACGGAGACGGCGGCGGTCCGGGGCCTGTGATCCACCGGGAGGCCGGCCCCGGCCGCACCCGGTCGTCCGACCGACCTCCAAGGCCCGCAGGGCGCGCGACAGGTCCGTGCGTCGTCCCCCGGCACCGACGGGGCGGGGCCGGTTCGCTCACGCGGCGCGGCCCAGGAGGTGGGCGAGAAGGCGGTTGGCGGCGGCTCCGTCGGGGGATCGTGCAAGCGGTTCGACCACCTCCCGCCACGCGAGGCGGCGCCGAAAGGCGCGGGCACCGGGCGAAAGGGCCCGCGCGCGGCGGACGGCCTCGGCGACGCCCGAAGGACCGGGCGCCAGGTCGATCGAGGTGTAGCCCGGCCGCAGCCCGACGCGGCGCGCGACCGACCGGTCGGCGGCGACCGGAAGGCCCAGGTGGATGGCGCACAGGGCGCCGAGCGCGTCCCGGTCCGGCCGCCCGCCGTCCACACACAGCGCCAGGTCCGCGTCGGCGATCGCGGCCGGCAGCGCCGTCCACGGCACGGGCGCCGGCAGCCCCAGGAACGGCTCCACCCCGAGATCGGCCGCGATCGCCTCGACGGTCGGGCGGATCGACCGCTCGCAGAACAGGACGATCCGAAACGTGTCGGGGCGTTCGGCGCCTACGAGCCCCGCCAGCCCCGCGAGCACGCGGCGGGCCGCCGGCAGGCGGCCGAGGGGCTGGGGACAGACCACCACGAAGCCCGACGCGCACGTCGTCGCCGGCCCGGCGGGCGGACGCCACGTGGCGGGGATCCGGGGCCGGTCGAGCACGAGGTCCGGGACGCGACCGGTCCACCGGCCCGCGCCCTCCGAGGGCCCGGCGGGGCCGCCGTCCCGACAGGGGGCCGGGACCGCACGCACGCACCGGCGCCCCGGCACGCGAAGCCGGATCGCCGCGGCCACGGCCCGCGTGCCGCGCCCGGGGATCCAGACGACGGCACGCGGCGGCGACGCGAGCGCCGCGGTCAGGGCGACCACCGTGGCCCCCGGGCCCGCGCCGGTGGCCACCCAGCACACCGCCACGCCAGCCCGGCACAGCCCGTCCAGCAGGCCCGCCGCGTAGGGGTCGCCCAGCGGCGTGTCCAGGTGCGCCGTGCCCTCGGCGACGACCGCCACGGGCCACCGCCCGCACCGCAACGCATCACCCAGGACGTTCGTGAGGGACACGATCGGTCGTGGGGCGACCGGGAGGAACGGCAAGGCCCGTTGCCGGCCCGGGCCGCCCCGTTTCGGGCCCGCCCCGGCGACCGCCCCGCCCGCTGATAGACTCCCGCGCCATGTCCGACCCCTCGACCCTGGTGCACTGGGCCGACCACGCGGCGAAGCGGACCCTCGCGGCGCACCCGGACCGCCGCCCCATCGTCGTCGCCGCCGGGATCACACCCTCGGGCGTGGTGCACATCGGGAACTTCCGCGAGGTGATCACGGTGGACTTCGTCGCCCGGGCCCTGCGGGACCACGGCGCCGAGGTGGACTTCCTCTACTCCTGGGACGACTTCGACGTGCTGCGCAAGGTGCCGAAGGACGTGCCCGATCCGGACGCGCTGGCGCAACACCTCGGCCGCAGCATCGCGGACGTGCCCGACCCGTGGGGCTGCCACGAAAGCTACGCCTCGCACCACGTCGAGATCTTCGAGCAGAGCCTCGCGCCGCTCGGGATCCGGCCGCGGTTCGTCCGCCAGCACCGCATGTACCGCGCGGGCGCCTACGCCGGCGGAATCGCCCGCGCCCTCGCGAACGCCGGGCGGATCCGGTCGATCTTGAACGATGCGCGCCGGGCCCACGGCGCCGCCCGCCTCCTGCCCGACGACTGGCTACCGCTGGCGGGCTTTTGCGACGCCTGCGGCCGGGACGACCTCGACTTCGCCTGGGATGGCGACCGCACCGTGACCACCGCGTGTCGGCGCTGCGGGCACACCGGGACCACGGACCTCGAACGCGGCGGCAACCTCAAGCTCCCCTGGCGCGTGGACTGGCCCATGCGCTGGGCCCACGAGCACGTGTGCTTCGAGCCGGGCGGCAAGGACCACAGCTCCGCCGGGGGATCCTACGACACGGCCCAGCGCATCGTCCGCGAGGTCTATGACTGGCAGCCGCCCGAGTACGTCGGCTACGACTTCGTGCGGATCAAGGGCGAGGCGGGCAAGATCTCCAGCTCCAGGGGCGGCGTCGTCACGGTCGCCGACTGCCTGTCGATCTACGAGCCGGAGGTCCTGCGCTGGATCTTCGCCAGCTACCGCCCCAACACGGAGTTCCAGATCTCCTTCGACCTCGACGTGCTCAAGCTGTACGAGGACTACGACCGCGCGGTGCGGACCGCCCACGAGCCCGACCAGGGCACGCGCGCCGACAAGAAGCGCCACATGGCCCGGCGCACGCTCCAGCTCGCCAGCCTCGACCACCGGCCCATCGTCCCGGGCGACACGCCACCCTACCTGCCGGCGTTCCGTCCGTTGAGCGTGGCGGTCCAGATCTTCGACGGAGACCTCGACGCGGCCCTCGACTTCTACGTGCGCTCGGGCGAGTTCGACCGGTCCGACGACCGGGCCGCCGCCCGCTTCCGCAGCCGCGCCCGGTGCGTGCTGGCCTGGGTCGAGCGCTTCGCCCCCGAGGGCTTCCGCTACCGCCTGCGGCGCGAGCCGGTCCGGCGCACGCTGCGCGAACCCCACCGCGCGGCCATCGAAGCCGTGGCACGCTTCCTGGAGGCACACCCGCGCCCGACCGAGCCCGAGGCCGCGGCCTTCCTGCGCGACCTGGTCCAGGGGATCGACGGCGGCGGCCGGGCCTTCTATCCGGTGGTCTACGACCTGCTGCTCGGGCGCGACCGGGGGCCCAAGCTCAGCACGCTGCTCGCGGCCGCCGGCGCCGAGCGGATCGTGCCCTTGCTGCGCCCGTCCCTCGCCCCCTGACGTCCTCTCGCGGCGCCGACGGCGGGCCAGGCCTACGTCCCGGTCCGCCGCTCGAACCCGGCGGTGATCCTCGCGTGCAGCCGCAGATGGGCCCACGAGGTCTCCGGCGCCGGCCCGTCGTTGGCCGCGGGGGCCGGATCCGGGTCGAGCCGGCCGTCCTGCACAGTGGGCATCGTCCCGGTGAGGCGCTCGAGGGCCTCGCGGGCCTCCTTCGTCACCTCGACGAAGGCCAGCGCCGCGTGCCACCGGTCGGCGCGGTCCGGCGCCGGCTCACAACGGACCACGCGCCCTTCGATGGAGAACAGCACCTCCCCCGCCTCCCCCAGCGGCAGCAGTTCCACTCGGGCGCCCACCTCGAACGGTGAACTGGTCCGAAACCGGACGCCTCCGGTGGAGAGGTCGAGCACCGTCCCCGCCCGAAAGGAGCGCCCGTCGCTGCAGACGAGCCGAAACGTCACCGGATACCGCCGGGCGCGACGTCGTTCTCGGGGTAGCATACGATCCGGCGCATCGGCCGCCGGGCGCGGGCCTTGAGCGATCGGGTACCCTTGGGCCCCGCCATGTCCGACACGACGATCACGATCTACCACAACCCCCGATGCAGCAAGAGCCGGGCCACCCTGGCGTTGCTCCAGGACCGCGGGATCGAGCCCCGGATCGTGCGCTACCTCGAAACACCGCCCTCGGCCGACGACGTGCTCGACCTGGCCCGCAAGCTCGGCCGGCCGGTGGCGGCCCTCCTGCGGCGCAAGGAGCCCGAGTACCGCGCCTTGGGTCTTTCGGACGAGACGGACGATGCCGCCGCCGCGGCCGCCGTCGCGGCGCACCCACGTCTGCTGGAGCGGCCCATCGTGGTGGCCGGGGCGCGCGCGGCGATCGGCCGCCCCCCCGAGGCCGTGCTGGAGATCCTGCCGTGACGGCACCGGGCGCCGACCTCGCGACGATTCGCGCCACTGGCCACGCCGCCCTCGACGCCGCACGCGCCGTCCTGCGAGGCGCCTTTCGGACGGCCATGGAGGTCTCGAACAAGGCGGCCGCCGGCGCCGCCTTCGACCCCGTGACGGCCGCCGACCGGGCCGCCGAGCAGGCGATCCGAGCGGTGCTGCGCGCACGCACGCCGGGGATCGGGATCTTCGGC
>JALSIN010000111.1 GCA_026989935.1 Polyangiaceae bacterium
CAGCAGGGTTTGCCCACGTGGCACACGGCCCCGGCCGTGACGGCGGCGTGCACGCGCGCGTCTTCGGCGTAGGCCGTCCACACCACCACCGGAACCGGGGGATCGGCTGCGACGGCGGCGCGCACCACGGCAAGCCCCGTCCCGTCGGGCAACGCCATGTCCACCACCGCGACCTCGAACCGCGCGCGGGCCAGGGCGTCGGTCGCCGCGGCCACGCTGGGTGCGAGCGTGCAGGCGTGGCCGGCGAGCGAGAGGATCTCACCGAGGTTGTCGGCCAGGTCCAGGTTGTCGTCTACGATGAGGATCGTCCCCATGTCACGGGTCGTCGCCGTCCATCGCCGGCAACGTGACCGTAACACGGGCGCCGCCTTCGGTCCGGTTGGCCGCCTCGGCCGTGCCTCCGTGCCGGCGCGCGATGGCCATGACGAGGGACAGGCCCAGCCCCGTGCCGTGCGGGCGCGTGCTGACGAGGGGTTCGAAGGCACGCTGTAGGATCTCGGGTGGAAACCCCTTGCCGTCGTCGCACACCTCGAGGACGTGTGCGTCCGCGGTGCGGGTGGCGCGCACGACCACGCGGCGGGCCTCGCCCGCGACGAGGGCGTTCTCCAGGAGGTTCGAGAGGAGCTGGCCGAGCATGGGGGGGTCGGCCAGTAGGCGTGTCGCCGTGGGATCGTCGGCTTCGAAGACGATGGCGGCGTCCTCGCCGAGCACGCCCGCGTCGCGCAGGGCCGCCGCCGCCTCGTCCACCAGCCGGGCGAGGTCCACGGGCCGGCGGTCGACCGGGCGCTCCCGCGTAAGCTCGAGCAGGCCTTCGATGATCCGCGTGCAGCGGTCCACCTGGTGCTCGATCTTGTCCACGTGACGCAGCGCCTTCGCCTGGTCGGTGTAGCGCCGCAGCAGGTACGTGGACGAGCGGATGACCCCCAGCGGGTTGCGCAGCTCGTGCCCGATGCTGGCGGCGATCTGCCCGATCACCGCCAGCCGCTCGCGCTTGCGCAGGCGCTGCTCCGAGTCGGTCTGGTACGCCCCGAGCATGATCGCCAGCTCCATGTCGAACAGCTTGTCGAGCGCGTCCATGGTGCGCTTGCAGGCGTCCCGGTCCGGCCGATGCTCGCGCGCGAGATCGTGGAAGTCGAGCCGGATCGCGTTCATGGCGGTGAACATGAACCGCTGCGGTAGCCCGATGTCCACGTGGACGCGGCCGATCCGCGACCGGCGCTCGAAGTAGGCCTCGTCGTGGGGCCCCGAAAGCCCCGTCTCCATCCAGGCGACGAGGGTCTTCTTCAGGCGCTCGACCTGCTCGTTGCCGCCCGTGATCGCCGCGTGGGCCGAGGGGTGGGCCAAGATGAGATCATAGAAGCGCTGCGCAATGCCGGGAAAGTGGGGGCGGGCCTCGGGCAGCAGGGCGCGCAGGGCCTCGGCGTCCGCCTCGCCGAACCCGATGTAGGACTTGATGTCCTCGAGGAGGGACACCCGAGGGGGAGGGTACGAGATCGGGCGGCGGCGTGCGCCGTTCGAGGCGTCGAGCACCACGGCGCCGCCAGCATCGCAACGGGCGGCCACGGCGGGGCAGCAACCGTTGCCGTGTGCGCAAAAGGCGCATGCGCATTTCTTGCGCTGTACGCGCCGGTGTTTCGGCGGCATCTTCACGGGCGGAAGCAGGCGCCTCGATGACGAGCACGATCCCCACCGTCGGCGACTACATGACGAAGGCACCCCACACGGTCGGGGCGGAACAGCCGCTTACCGAGGCAGAGCGCCGGATGCAGGCGTTCGGCGTCCGGCACCTGCCGGTCCTGCGCGGCGGTGCACTCGTCGGGGTCGTAAGCGACCGTGACGTCGCCCTGGTCTCGTCCCTGCCCGGGGTCGAGGCCGGCAGCCTCTCCGTCGCCGACGCCATGAGCCAGGACCCCTACCAGGTGCCGTCGAACGCCCCGCTCGACGAGGTGGCCAAGACGATGGAGAAGAACCGGTACGGTTCGGCCGTCGTCGTCGATGGCGGCGAGGTGGTGGGGGTGTTCACGACGACCGACGCCCTGCGGGCGCTCGCCGACCACATCCTTCGCTGCTGTACATGAAGTTCTTCGCGTACTTCGGAAGCCTCGTCGCCTTCGCCGTCCTGTGGGCGATCTTCTTCATCGGCTTCGGCCAGCTCTTTCGCTTCCTGTGGAAGTTCGGGCGCGGCGACGACCCCGACCACGACCCGCTGCGGCTTTAGCCGGCGCCGCGCGCGTCAGCGGCCGCAGTCGTAGCGGACTCGGGCCGTGGCGGCGCCGTTTCGGTCCGCACGGGCGACGGTGGTGATGCGCCCCGTATCGTCCCACTCGAACCGCAGGGTCGTGTCCACCTCGCCGTCGCCGTCGCGGTCGTCTTCGATGCGTACGAGGGGCGACGGTCCCTTGCAGGGGTCACCGTCGTAGACGAACGTCACGGATCGCCGGGGGGGGGCCTTCGCGGCCACGCGGGCCGGTACGTCGCAGGTGCGGGTGACCGTGTAGGCCGCGGGCGTTCGGTCGAGCAGGTAGTACGGCGTCGCGGCGAGGTGGACCGGCAGCGGCAGTCCGGCGAGGGTCTGCACCTGATCGTCCGACTCGACGGTGACGCGGGCGAGCCCCCCGGCGGCCGGGCGTACGCGGACGATGCGCTCGGCGCTTCGGTCGCACCCCTCGTCGAGGCGCAGGTAGGTGATTGCGGCGGGGGCCGTCCCGTCCCCCGGGGCACGCTTGAAGGTGGCGCAGGTGTCGTTCGTGCCGTCGCCGTCGCGGTCGAGGAAGAACGAGCCGCCCTGGTCGGTCGGTTGCAGGCGGATGCGGGGGCCGTCGTCCCAGCGCACCTCGCATGGGGGCGCCGAGGGTCCGGGGGCGCCGCCCGCTTGCGCGGTGTCCCCCGAGGTGGCCTGCGCGTCGCCGCCGTCGCCTCGGGCGGACCCGGAGGCGGCCGCGTCGGCCGGTGCGGGGGGCGGGGCCGCGGCGGGCGAACCGGCGCCGGCGGCCGCGTCGCCCGCCCCCTTCGTGCCGCGCGCGGTGGCGTCCTGGGAGGGGGCTGCCCCCCCGCAGGCGGTGGCGGCGAAGGACGACAGGAAGGCGACGCTGGCCAGGCGCATGGGACGGACCATACAAGACCTCGCGGGTGCGTGGGCCGGCCTTGCGCGCGCCGCTCGCCGGAGCATTCTTCCGGCGGGACGCCCGCGGCGCCTCTGGCGCTAGCCCTGCGCAAGACGGGAGAAGACGTGGATGTACGCCTCGATGCCGCCGCGCCCCTGCCGCCAGTCGAAGCACTCGTTCGGGGCGTGGTAGCCATGGTCGGGCAGCGACAGCGCGAGGAAGTGGACGCCCACCCCGAGCCGCTGCGCGAGGATCGGCACCGCGCCGATGGACCCGCCCTCGCGCACGAGCACGGGCTTGGCGCCGAAGGCCGTGGAGATCCCCTCGACGAGGGCGTCGTGGATCGGGCCGCTTTGCGGGCCTTCGTACGGGGCCAAGAAGCCCGCCACGTCCACCTCCACGTCCGGCGCGAGCTGGGCGACGAAGGCGCGCAGGCGTTCGCCGATGGCCTCGGGGTCCTGCCCCGGGACCAGGCGGAAGCTGGCCTTGAGCTCGGCCTCGTGCGGCACGACCGTCTTGACCCCGGGGCCCTGGTAGCCGCCGGCCAGCCCGTGGATCTCCCAGGTGGGGCGGGTCCAAAGGCGCAGCAACATCTCCAGGGGGACCTCGGTCTCCAGCTTTTCGAGGCCGTGCGCGCGGCGGAAGTACGCCGGGTCGAACCCGCAGGCGGCGTATCCTGCGACCTCCTCCGGGGAGGGGGTGAACAGGTCGTGCTTCCAGAAGGCGGCGTCGTCGATGGCGGTCGCCACGCGGGCGAGCTCCCGCACCGGGTTGCGCGCGACGCCGCCGGTCAGCCCCGAGTGGACGTCCTTGTTGCCCGTACGCAGGCGCAGGATCACTTGCAACGAGCCGCGCAGCGCCGTCGAGATCGCCGGGGCCCGGTCGCTCGGCCAGATCGTGTCGGACACGATCACCCCGTCGCACGCAAGGTCGCCGCGGGCCGCGTCCACGACCTGCCCGAAGTGCGGGCTGCCGATCTCCTCCTCCGTCTCCCACAGGAGCACCACCTCGATGGGCAGCCCCGCCTCGCGCACGTACTGAGCCGCGCGCAACGCACACAGCGCCGGGCCCTTGTCGTCGGTCGTGCCCCGGCCGCGGTAGACGTAGGTGCGATCCGGGTCCGGCTCGACCTCGAACCGGAACGGGTCGGCCTGGCGCCAAACGGACGGGTCGGCCGGCTGGACGTCCAGGTGGTTGTAGACGACGATCCGGGCCTTCGGGGCCCGGTGGCGGAAGATCCCCAGGACCGAGGGCGTGCCGTCACAGGGCACGAGACGGGCGTCCGCCCCGGCGGCCGCCATGATCGAGCGCGCTGCTTCGGCCCCCGCGACGATGGGCGCCGGGTCGGTCGCGCCGGGACTTACGGTAGCGTGTTGCACGAGCGTCTCGAGACGCTCGCGAAACCAGGGCTCGGAGTCTTCGGCGTAGGCGCGGGGGGGTGGCGTCATCGCGCCGTCGAGCCTACCAGCTGGCGGCCCGCGGGCCGAGTGGAACGCCTGCGCAGGAGGGTGCGGCCACCCGCCCCCACCCGCCGCGCAGATGCGCGCACGGCTGCCCAAAGCGCCGGGCTAGCGCGCGCGGTAGACGATGCGGCCGCGCGTCGGGTCGTAGGGCGAGACCGCCACCGTGACCGTGTCGCCGAGCACCACGCGAATCCGGTTCTTGCGCATCTTGCCGGCCAGGTGGGCGATCACGTCGTGGTCGGGGCCCACGTTGACGCGGAAGGTACCCCCGGTGAGGACCTCCACCACCTTGCCTTCGAATTCGATGTGGTCGTCGCTGCTCATGGTGCGTGGCCGCGGCCGGCGCCGCCGGGCCGGAAGGATAGGGGGGCGGGCGGTGCGTTGCAAGGGGCCTGGGCGTGTGCGGGGCGCCGCGGTCGGTCGCCGGCCGGCGGCGCCGGCGGGTGCGCACGACCCGTGGACCGGTGCGCCGCGTCCGTGCCGCGTGCCGAGGGCCGGGATGCGCCGTCGGCCGGCTCGCCGAAGGGGGGGGCGGCCGCTACGGCTCCGTCGCCGCGCGGGCCAGGTACGTCGCCAGCGACCGGGGAAACTCGGGGAAGTAGCGCTCGATGTCGGGCAGCGCGAACGAGGGAAGGATGCTCTCCTTCGGCTCCCGGTCGAGCAGGAAGCGAAACGAGGCCTCGAGCACGGCGCCGGCCGGCGCGCCGCGGCCGTAGCGCAACAGGTCGGCGCCGGTCGCCCGAACCCGGTGCCGGGTCACGCCGCGGTCGTCGCGTACCGTGACCTCGAAGCGTTCCTCCGAAAGAGGCCGAACCTGGATCGAGATGGACGTCATGGCGTGGCGGCGGGGTGAAACGAAAGCGCCCGTCCGTTGATGCAGTACCGCGTGAAGGTGGGCGGGGGGCCGTCGTCGAACACGTGCCCCAGATGCGCGTGGCAGGCGGCACACAGGACCTCCGTGCGCACCATCCCGTGGCTTTCGTCGCGGCGCGTGGCGACGTGCTCGGGATGCGCCGCGCGGCGAAAGCTGGGCCAGCCGCAGCCGGCGTCGTACTTGTCGTCGCTGGTGAACAGCGGCGTGTCGCAGCACGCGCAGGCGTAGACCCCCCGGCGGTGTTCGGGCAGCAGGGGGGAGGAAAACGGCGGCTCCGTGCCGGCCCGACGGGTCACGCGGTAGACGTCCGGCGGCAGGCGGCGGCGCCAGGCGTCGTCGGAGCGCTCCACGCGCGGCGGCTTCGAGCGGGACACGGTGCGAGCGTACCGCATGGGGCGACGGCGGCCCGCATCGGCGCTTTCGAGGGGGGCGGGCCGACCCCACGAGGCGATCGTGCCCGCCCGGACCGCTCTCGTCCAAAGGACCGCCGCATCCCTCGTCGTCGCGGCGGGGGGGCCGGCGTGCTTCGTGGACCCGGGGGTGCCGCCGGAGGTTCTCGGGACGACAGGGACCGGGGGTGGCGCGAGCGGGGCGAGCGCGGGGGCGAGCGACGCAGGCGGGGCCGCAGCCAGCGGCGGCTCCGGCGCCGGTCCCACGACGGGGGCGACGGGGGCGCCGGCCGCCACGGGCGCCGCGGACACGACGGCGGGCCCGGGGACCGACCAGGGGACGATGGGGACGGAGCAGGTCGTGGTGGACCTGGCCGCGGCGGCGTGTGAGGCGGCGTGGTCCTCCGGCGCCGGGCCGCGGCCGTGTCCCACGCAGAACATGCCGGACGTGGCGGGGGCCGTGGCGCCGCTGCCGGACCTGGTCACCGAGGACGCCCCGGACGAGCCGCGCGCCGGCCTCGCGACGGCCCCCGACTACCAGGTGGCGGTGGGGTTCATCGAGGGTTGGTACGCCCCGGTCGAGATCCCTCCCGGGGCGCGTTTTCGGGCCGTGGTCGCGTGCACCGCGGCTGCGTCGAACTGCGCCTTCGACTGGGAGGTACGGGCGGCGACGGGCCCCGGCGGGTACGACGTGGTGGCGTCGGGCAGCGAGATCTACGACGGCGTGGTCTCGGTGGTGGACGTCGCGCTCGATCCGTGGGCGGGGGCCGCCTCCGGGATCGCTCTGTACGTGGACGTGGGGGAGGGGTACTCCTCCCACGACGTCGCCGCCTGGATCGAACCCCGCGTCGTGCTGCCGAACGGTTGACAGGCGCGCCCGGCCGTTGAAAGCCTTGCGGCCAGCGTGGCCAAGCTCTACTTCCGCTACGGCACCATGGACAGCGCCAAGTCCATGAACCTGCTGGCCGTGGCGCACAACTACCGCAAACAGGGGAAGACGGTGCGGCTGCTCAAGCCGGCCGTGGACGATCGCTTCGGCCGCGACACGATCCGCTCGCGCTCGGGCCTCGCGCGCAAGGTGGACCTGCTGATCCACGACGATACGCGGCTCGATCCGGCGTGGTTCGAGGGGGTGGACTGCGTGCTGGTGGACGAGGCGCAGTTCCTGCCGCCGCCGGTCGTGGAGGACCTGCGTCGGATCACCCTCGCGCCGGGGGTGCCCGTCATCTGCTACGGGTTGCGCACGGATTTTCGTACGAGGTTGTTTCCGGGATCGAAGCGCCTGCTCGAGCTGGCCGACCGCATCGAGGAGGTGAAGGTGACCTGCACCCACTGCAACCGCAAGGCGATCTTCAACATGCGCCTGCGGGACGGCCGCCCCGCGCTGGACGGGGCGCAAGTGGAGCTCGGCGACGCGGCGTACGTGCCCGTGTGCTCCGCCTGCTACCTCGCCCGCGTCCCCCTGTCCGCCGTCGCGGTGCAGGGGGACGGCTCGCCCGGCCGTTGAGGCGGGCCGGCGAGGCGCGTGACCGGTCCAGGCGCCGCGGGCGGGTCGCCCCGCCACGGACCGGCCGTCCGCACTCCCCACCGGCCCCAGACGAGGGGGGTCAGGGCGTCGTCTGGCACGCGCCCGTGACCCCGCAACTCGATTCACACACGTCGGCGCCGTTGCACGTGAGCTGACAACCGGTCTGGCAGGAGGTGATCCGGCACTCCTTCGTGTCGGACCCGCAGGTAAGCTGGCATCCGCCGCCCGCGCAGTCGAGCTCGCACACCTCCGACGTACAGTTCATCTGGCAGTTGCCGCCGTCGCACACGTTGGAACACGTGCCTCCGGCACATTCGAATTGGCAGTTTCCTTTTGAATTGGACTCGCATTCGGTATGGCACGAATCCGCATCACAGTTGCACTGCTTACCGCCGACACATTTGGTGTTGTCCTGGCACGATACGGAGAGGAGACCGGCAAAGAGGAGTCCGAAAAGGGGAGCGTTGAAGACACGATGATGTGATTTCATATAGACACCAATTAGATTACTTGTTCGCTCAGAGCAAGTGCGGTCGATCACCAACGCGGGGCATCGTCCGGCAGGGGGGGCAGCCGGTAATCCTCGACCGACGAATTTGCACCGAGGGGTCCGGTTGATCGTTGCGGCGCCGAAAGGAGGAGACGGGCGTTCGTGGCATGCAAACACGGCGCTCGTGAAGCTCATGGGCTTTTGTGCGGTCCGTGGTGGGCGGTTTCCCGGCCTGGCCCGATCCGCGCCGACGGCTGCGCAGATCCGGTCCCGGTGCAAACCGGTCGGCCGGACGGTCTTCCACGGCGGCGCTACGGGGCCGCGCATCGCGGGTGCGGTACGATGGTCGTCGCCCCATGATCGCTCGGTCGTTCCTTGTCATCGCCGCGTCGGTCTCCGCCGGGGCCTGTGTCACGTCAGCGGGCGCAGAGCAGGGGGACGCCGCCTCGTCGAGCGCCGGGACGGCGACCTCGCAGGGGTCGGGGAAGGCGACCGCCCCCGCCACGGAGGGGACGGCCTCGGGGAGCGGCGACGAGACGGACGAAGGCATGATCTCGTCGGGTGCCGCCACGGCGACGGGAACGGCCGCAACGAGCACGACGGACGGGACGGGGACCGCCGGGGCGCGCCTGCCGGCGGATATCTTGAATCTCGACGACTGGAAGCTCACGCTGCCGGTCGGCGAGCCTGGGGCTCCTCAGGAGGTGCTGCAACCGGAGCTTTCGACCTTCTCGTTGCCGCCCTTCTTCCACCCGGCGCCGGGTGGTGATGCGGTGGTGTTTCGCGCACCGGTCGGCGGCGTCACCACCTCGGGATCGAGCTATCCGCGCTCGGAACTGCGCGAAATGACGGCAAGTGGCGTCGAGAAAGCCGCGTGGTCCACGACCGAGGGGACCCACACGATGGAGATCGCGCAGGCGGTGACCGCCACCCCGCCCGTCAAACCCCACGTCGTGGCCGGCCAGATCCACGACGCGAACGACGACGTCGTGATGATCCGCCTGGAAGGACCCCGCCTGTTCGTCGAGGCCGAGGGGACCGAAGTCGAGGTTCTCGACCCCAATTACGTGCTCGGGACCCCGTTTCGCGTCAAGATCGAGGCGGCCGCGGGCTTCATCTCGGTCTTCTACGAAGACATGCTGACCCCGAAGGTGGTCCTGCCCCGCGACCGGGACGGCTGTTACTTCAAGGCGGGCGTCTACACGCAGTCGAACCCGAGCAAGGGAGACGCCCCGGGCGCCTACGGTGAGGTGTGGATCTACGACCTGACCGTGACCCACGGATAGCGGGGGCCATGCGGATTTGGGCGAGGAGGAAAGAAACGGCTACGGTCCGGCGCCGCACCAGTCGGCATGGGGGCTTTGCGGCGTGGTTACGACCCCAGGCACCGTGATCATTCGTGGCGTCGGGGTGTAAAGGTCGGTCCAGAACGTGAGATCTTCGAGTTGTGCGTCCTCGGGCGCAGGGAACTCGATCCCGTCACCGGGGTCTTTGAGGGGGGTCGCATAATGGTAGTTGTCCTGTACGACTGCGTCCGCCGGAACCTGGCCTGCAAGGCCCACACTCGAGACCGCCACGTTGCACGACAGCGTAAGCCCCATCGTCGAGGGCTGGGTTCCAAACCAATATGTCGGAAGCGGTGTGGCCGTGTCCCCGACGAAGGTGTTGTACCGGACGGTCGCGCCGTTGGTATCGTAGATGAACAGGGCGAATTCGGTAAGATTGGGATCTTTTCCGATGTCGGTGAAGATGTTGCGCTCCACCTGCACGTCCTGCGCTGCCCAACCCAGACCGCCGGGATCCGCGATCCCGATCCCTCGTGAGCAATCGAACACCACGTTCTCCCGAACGATGATGTTCTGCACGTTGAAGTGAATATCGATGGCGCTGCCCCAGCTCCCCGAACCGCCGCCATTGGTGTCCGTTCGACGGTATCCCCACATTTTGTTGCGCGTGATCCGGACCGGGTTCATCGGGTCGTCGGATCCAACCTTGACGTCGATGGCGTTTTCCGTCCAGGCCCACATCGCGTCGGGATCCGGTGTGGGCTTGCCTTGACCGTCCGTGTACACGGCCTCGTCCACGTAGATGTGGTTGCAGTCGATGAGAAGCCCCGGGTCGCTGATCGACGCCTGCAACGGTTGGGTGTTGTGACGGACGGGTTGGATCCCGTCGTTCGCATTGTGAATCTCGTTTTCGAGGATGTGGACGTCGCGCAGGGTGCCCGACCCGTTCCAGGGCTCGGTGCCCATCACGATGGCCACCCGGTCGTTGTCGATACCCGACGGAGTCATCTCATCGATACGCGAGCGCTGAATCGTGATGCGCATGGTCTCGGCATTGGCCGACGTGACGATACGGAACGCCATCTCGAAATCCCGTACGTGCATCCGATCGAAGACGATGTCGTGGGAACCGGGTTGCACGAGGAAAGCGCTCGTCGCCGAAGGCGAAAGGCTCGAAAGGCGTGAGACGATCCAGTTCCCGGCACCGCCGGCGAACGTAAGGGAGACGTTCGCTTGTTCCTCGGGGGCGAGTCGGCCCGGGTGGGCGTCGTCGTCGCGCCACAGGGTGAGGATCCGAGGCTCCATCGGTGTGCCACTCGACTGGATCGTGACCTCGCCGTACGAGCCGGGCGCGACGAAGAACACGCGCTTGTCGGGATCGTCGATCTGCTGCCAGTCTTCGGGGGTTTGGATCAATGCGTGCTTCGGATCGTTCGGATCGTAGGTGGGCACCGCCACGTCCACCAGTTGATCGGAGCATCCCATGACGGGGCAAGGGATCATGGCAGGGCCGTCGGAGCAGCACCAACCCGTGTCCACCGGTGTGCCGTTGCATGTGCACGGTGCCTCCACTGGCGTATCGGGCGGGCATATGGGCGGGGGGACGTCCCCCGTGCTTCCCGTGGTCGCGCCGAGGTCCGGGGACTGGTCTTCACTGGTGGCTGCCGCGGTCGCCGTACCGCTCGTTCCATCTCCGTTCGTGCCAGAGGAGGCGCCGAGGGTGGTGCCGCTTCCGCTGGTAGAGGCGGATGTCATCGCACCGTCGTCACCACGGCAACCGAAGAGACATGGGGAGGTCGCCAGGGCGAAAACGAGGAAGAAGGAAGCGTTCCGAGGCAGACCTCGTGCAACGTTCATGGCCTCGAATACAGCAAAATGTCGCCGGTCCCGTCAAGGGCATGGGTGGGATACCCGTGGCCGGATCTCGTGTCTGCGCCGGTCAGGCGGGGCCTCGACGCGGCCCATCGTGAAAACCCGACGCCAAGAAGGCGCGCGGATTCGCCACGGGTGGGCAAGCTGCGTGCGTCGGATTTGATCGCGCTCGTTTCGAGCCGCTAAAATCCGGTCATGCCCATGCACTTCCCAACCGTGTTTCCATCCCGTTTCATGGTGTTTTCGCGCGTGCGGGTCGTCGTGTTGTTGAGTATCTCTGCGAGCTGTTCGAGCGGCGCGACGGGCGGGCGAACGACGGGGCGCCTGACGGTCGGAAGCGGCGCGGACACGGGGACGGGGACCACCGGGACGGAGACCGGCGTCTCATCGTCGTCGGGTTCGTCTGGGGCCGGGACATCGTTGGGGAGCACGAGCGGCACCACCGCAACGTCGAACGACGCGACTGCGGGAATGGGGACCGCGTCTTCGACGGGGGCCGGTTCCACGGCCGGGACAGGCTCGACCACCGGAGCGGGTGCGGTCTGCGGAAACGGCATCAAGGAGGGAGGAGAAGCGTGCGACGGCCTCGATTTCGGGGGCGAGACGTGCATGACACAGGGGTTCGGCGAGGGGGAGCTGGCCTGCACGGAAGATTGCGCGAGCATCGACACGACCGGTTGTTTTCCGGTGTGTGTCCCGGTCGGCGATCCCTGTGACCAGGTGATCCAGTGTTGTTCCGCGTATTGCGATCCCCAAACGAACACCTGTGGGTAGAAATGGGCCTACCCACGGTGTGGTCGGATTCAAGGCGCACATCCGGCCGTGCGCTTGTAGATCCAAACATCCTCGTCCGCGGCGCGTACGAGGACGAAGGCGTTGAGGATTGGGACATACCGCCATCGGCCGAACGTCCCGGCCGGTTGCGCAGAAGCCGGGGCGCCTTGGGCGCTTCCCTCCTCCCAGGTCTGGGTGGAAAGGTCCAGGCTTCGTGCGGGGCCTCCCGACCAGGCCACCAGCATGTCTCCGACGGGATCGTAGGCCACCCCCGGTGCCTCCGCGGCGACAATGGCGTTGCTGTCCGCGGCCGCCCAGGCATCGCTGACGTCCATCGCCGCGTCCACGTCGAGGACACGTAGCTCACCCCCTCCGATGGAAAAGAACAGGCGACGGGTCGGTTCGAAGACGCTCGTCTGGGCGCTCCAGGTGTGGGCCTCGTCGAGCAACACCGTCCACTGGTTTTCACGCGGGGTGTAGACGTACACGGCGTATGGATCTCGCATCAGGGCCGTGCCCGTCTTCGGATCGTACGCGCTGGACAGGTTGACCGCCTGTCCTTCCCCCGGCGCGATCGTTCCTCCTGGTTGCAAGTTCAGCCACGTTCCGGCCAGTGGATCGAACTTCCAGGTCACGCGCGTCCCAGCACCGCTGGTGGCCATCGAACCTCCGTGCGCCAGCAACCAGTCTTCCGCGTCCAGGTAGACCAATCCATCGTAGGTGTGTCGGGAGACCGGGGTGCCATCCGGGAGCGGATCGACGCTGTACATCTGCGATGACGGGCCGGGGGAGGGATCCGTCAGGCGCGCCCAGGTTCCTTCGAGCAGGTCGAAGGCGTACAACTCGTTTCCGCTGTAGTCGGCGTGCCCGCCGCCCCACACCAAAAGGCGGTTGCGACGCGTGTCGAGCGCGGCACCGCCCCACGCGCTCACCACCCCCACGCAGCCCAAGACGCCCTGGATGTCGGGGTCTTCGGGGCACACGTCCGTCATCCGAGTGTCGGGGATCTGCGTCCACGTGTCCGCTTCCATGGCGAGGATCGACTGAGCGACCGGCGGCCCTTCCTGTGCCAAGATCTCGCAGTCGGACGGCGGTTCACCGGTCGTCGTTCCTCCCGAGGTCGAGCCGCTGCTTCCCGAGGCCGTCTCCCCCGTGAGGACACCCGAAGTCGAGGTCGAAGTCGAAGTCGAATCCACGCCCGTGGAGGAATTCGTGGAAGACGTGGATGTCGTCGAGTTCTCTTCTGGGTCGGGGGGGGCACTGCAAGCGAAGGACGAAACGGTCGTCCAGAGAAGGGACGAGAAGAGAAGCGGGGGGCGGAGCATGACGGGAGGATAACCGAACGCGGCGTGTGCGCTCCTATCAGAGCCCTTGCATCGATCTCGGATCGAGCCAAGATGGGGCGGCGACGCGCCGACCAGACACTCGACGGGCCTGGAAACACACCCGACGAGCGTGGGGTTCGGCCGAATTGGCTTCGTTCCAGGAGCACTCAAAGACGCCGAGCGTGGCGCCGAGCACGTCCGCGGGCATCATCCACCGTCCCGCACCGGTCGGCCGCCCCGTGCGCACGAGGCGAGGGGCGATGCGTGCCGGGGTGTCTTTTTTCGCCTCCGGCCGGGCCCGCGCGCCCGCCGTGTGCGGGCCCGCCCACGGGGAGCGACGGTCCCGCGGCGTCACACACAAAGGAAGAGCTGGCAGCTTTGCAGGATGATGCCCTGTTGGCCCGGCGGGCAGCACTCCTCGTCGGACAGACAGAAGTCGCCTGCACCCGCGCAGTTGGGGTTCGTCTGGCACTGCGAGGTGTTGAAGGTGCAGTTGGCGTTGCACGAAAGCGAGCCGCTGTCGAAGCCCTGGCTGGCGCAGGACTGCCCGCCGAGGTCGGCGCCGTCGCACTGCTCGTTGCCGTTCTTGACCCCGTCGCCGCAGGTGGGCGCCTGCTGGCATCCGCTCGTGTCGATGGTCTGGCAATCGGCGCTGCACTGCAAGGTGCCCCCGGCGAAGCCTTCGGTCAGACAGGTCTTGCCGCCGAAATCCTGCCCGTCGCATTGCTCGGCCGCCTGCTTCGTCCCGTCCCCGCAGGCAAAGCAACCGTCCGTCAGGATCTTGCAGTCGTTGGAGCAGATGAGGTCGCCCGCCGAGAAGCCGAAGTCGGCGCAGGTCTTGCCCCCGAACTCCAGAGCCTCGCAGTCCTCGCCCGGTTGCAAGACGCCGTCGCCGCACTCGGTCGCGCCCCCCGTGCTCGCACCGGCCGTCGTGCTCATACCGGTCCCCGCACCCGCGTCGTCCGAACCCGCGGTGCCGTCCGCGCTCCCCGCACTTCCTCCGACCGTGCCATGTGTGTCGCCGGTGTCCCCGGACGACATGCTGCCGCCCGGCCCCGCGGAGAAGCCCCCGAACGACGTTCCGGACCCGTCCCCGGTGGCACAGGCCGTGGTGAGGAGAGCGAGCGCGGGCAAGAACGAGCGCATGATCCGGGCACGAAAACCCTAGCACATTGCGCGGGGCCCGTTCGGCGTGGCCTTGCGTTGCGCGCCGGCGGGGCGCATTTTGAGCGAAATCGCGCACCGCGCGGTGGCCGGTCGGCCAGACGGATGCGCCAACCGCGATTGCAGCCGTCCGCGCCCGCAGGGGCGGGGCTTTTCCAGGCGGATGGAACGTGCGCGGGTGGCCTACCCACGTGCGTTGGATCTCGTGGTGCTTGCGGCGGGGCTTTTCCAGGCGGATGGAACGTGCGCGGGTGGCCTACCCTTCCGGCTTGCACACGCCCCCGCCGGCCGCGATCTGGGCCTGCGTGCGGAAGGTGTTGAGCAGCGTCCAGTGGCGGGGCTCGACCTGTGGGACCGTGCCGTCCTCCCGCACGTTCGTCACGTGGTAGGTGTGCTGGTTCCAGATCCGCCGTGCGGGGATCCAGCGGTCCGCCTGGTCGCGGATCACCTGCACCGCGGGGGCCCCGCCGCCGTTGGACACCACGACGATCTCGGCCGACCCGTCGTTGTCCACGTCGGCGACGACGGGATTCTCCCACTGGGTCCAGCTCGTGCGCGGCGTGGTCAGCAGCGTGCTCCCGTCGAGCCCCTCGAAGATGAACAAGGTGGTCTCGTCGGCGTACATGGCCTCGGCGGAGCCGTCCCCGAGGAAGTCGAAGGCGGTCCCCGCCGCAAAGCCCGAAAAGTCCGACACGACGTTCGTCCACCGCGGCGTGAGATCGAGCTCGAGGACGCTGTACTGGTTGCTGCTGCCCACGCAGATCTCCGGTGCCCCGTCTCCATCCACGTCGTGAATCGCCGCCGGGCGCCACTGCGCGAGGTTTGGAACCTGGCCCTGGTAGGTGACCGTGCCGTCGTGCTCGATGAGCGCAAGGCCCGGGTTCTGCACGACCAGGACCTCCGGGAGGCCGTCGCCGTCGAGGTCCGCCACGTGCGGGTGGCCGCCGCCGAGCCCCGTGTCGAAGTAGGCACTGCCGTCGTGGTGGAACGCGCGCCCGCCGAAGACGAGCTCGAGGTCGTCGTCCCCGTCCAGGTCCGCCATCGTCGCGAGCACCGTCCCGTCCCCGAACACGCCCGAGGGACCTTGCCACAGCACGTTTCCAAGGTGATCGTACAGGGTGCCGCGAAGGAGGATCTCCACGTCCCCGTCGTTGTCCACGTCGCCCACCGCGACCGCGGCCTGGCTCACCGGGCGCAGGACCTGGGACTGCCACAGCAAGGTTCCGTCTCCTTCCCAGGCCGCGAGGTAGCCGTCGTTGAGGCCGCCCTGGTCCACGATGGCCGAGAGGATCTCCGCCACCCCGTCGCCGTCCACGTCGGCCAGGGCCGGATAGACCAGACCGCCGGCCGGTTCCTGGATCTTCACGTGCACGGCCCCCGTGGCGCCGTCGAGGACGTACAGGTGCCCGCTCCAGTACCCCCCGGCGTACAAGGTGGCGACCACGTCGGGGACGTCGCAAAGGTCGATCTCGCCGTCGTCGTTGTCGTCGGTCAGGTTCCCGACCACGGGGGTCACGAGCGCCTGGGTCTCGCCGTCCAACCCCATGAATGCCCACTGCACGTCGGGCGTGAAGCTGTCCGGCGGGGCCTTGTCGGTGCATCCGCCGACGGCGTCCATGTCGTCGTTGACCTTGCACACGTCCACCATGCCGCCGGTCCCGCTCGCCCCCGTGGCCTGCCCCACGTCGAACTTGGGCGGGGCACCGGTGCCGGTGCCGGTCGTGGCACCCGTGCTCGTTGCGTTTCCCGAGGAACCGCTCGTACCCGTCCCCGTGGCCCCGCTGCCGGCGGTCGCGGTGGTGCCGCGGCTGGAGCCGCCCGACGTGGTCATCGTGGCCGAACCGGAGGCGACCCCGTCCCCGCCACTGCCGCAGGCGGGCAGGAGGACCAGGCACCCCCCGGCGAAGACACCGAGTCGAATCGAGGGACGAGGGACGAGCCGCTTCACGGGACGAGTCTACTACGGCCGGTCCGGAGCGGTCACCCGAGCCACCGGGCGCCGGCTCGGAGCCGCGCGCCGGTGATCGGTGGTGCGCGTCCGCGAAACGTCGCCGGAACCGTACCGCCGTCGCCGAACGGCCTGCGGTCGAACAGATCATCCACCAATGTGCTCGATTGGCCGGTGCGCGCGTTTTCTTGCCGGCAGGTCGCGACCCGTTCCGGACGGATGTCGTGACCGCGCCCGGTTCTTCGGCGTCCCGATTGGGGGGACCTCATGCGGGAGGAATCGAGCCGCCTTGGTGGCCCATGGCGACGCCTGCTGGCGATGTCGTGAGCGCTTCTCGTGCCCGGGCCGGCCCGGCTGTGCCGTCGCGGGGCGCGCCGGGGCCCCTTCCCGCCGCGGGCTCGGGGGCCACCGGATCGGCCCGGGGTCGGAATCACGCCGCGGCCTGGTGTCCAAGGGCAAGGTGGCCCCTCGGGCCAGTGCATTCCCAAGACCATGACGACGCCCCCTTCCGCACTTCCACCGATTGCCTTTCCTCCCGTTCCCGTCCGACGGCGCGCCGTTCGTGCGAGGGCGGGGAGACTCTTCGCGGCACTCGCGGTGCTCGTCGCCGCGGGGTGCGGCGGGGACGACGGCGGGGCCTCGGGGCAGACGGCCACGAGCGGCGTGACCACCGTCACCACCGGGGCGACGGGCACCGCGGGCACCACGACGGGGGCTTCGGGAACGGACACGGCGGCGACGGATTCGGCCACGGGCGGGGATTGCCCGCCCGAGCGCATGTGCGACGGCGGCGTGTGCTGTCCGGAGGGCAAGGTGTGCAGCGTGGGAAGCTGCGTCCCCGACTGCAGCGGCGAGCCGGCCTGCGGCCCCGACGAGGTGTGTTGCCAGGGGGCGGAGATCTGCCACGCGGGGGCCTGCATCGTCCCGGGGGAGACGTGCGACACGGCCTCGTGCGCGACGCAGAAGACCACGTGTCCCGAGGACCAGGTCTGCGATCCGTCCCTCGGCAAGTGCGTCCCGAAGGTGGCGAACGAGTCGTGCACCTACACACCGCCGCCGCAGACCTTCGATCCGGTGCCGCGCTTTACGTGGGGCGAGCGGCGCGTGCGCTCGTGCATGGACGCGAGCCAGTGCCAGACCGCGGAAGTGTGCTTGGGTGGTGTGTGCACCGTCACCTGGACGCACGTGGACATCGAACTGGGCGACCTACCGCAGTACAAGCAGTCGTGCAGCGTGCCCATGGTGGCCGACCTCGACGCCGACTGCGTGCCGGAGATCGTCTTCAACAGCTACAAGGGCAGCCAGTTTACCTCGGATGGCGTGCTGCGTGCGATCCGGGGCGACACGGGGGCGAAGGTGTGGACCGTCACGGACGCCGCCTATCGTACGAACGCCACCTCGAACCCGGCCGTGGGGGACATCACCGGCGACGGCCTGCCGGACGTGGTGGCGCAGGGGCAGGGCAAGTACCTGGTGGCCGTGGACAACGCGGGCACGCCCCTTTGGCAGTCGGACAGCTTCTCCGGCGGGCAGAACAGCGGGTCGGTGGCGATCGCGAACCTCGACGGGGAGGGCCTGCCGGAGATCGTGTTCGGCGCCGCCGTGTTCGACGCGGCGGGGAACCTCTTGTGGGAGGGGACGAAGGGCATCGGGCGCGGCGGCCAGGGCCCGATCTCGTGCATCGCCGACCTGACCGGCGACGGGCGCCCGGAGCTCGTGGGCGGCAAGACGGCCTACACCTTCACGGGCACGGTGGCCGGCGGCGACTTCACCGGCCAGGTGCTGTGGGACACGGCGTTCAACGACGGGTTTTGCGGGATCGCCGACATGGACGGCGACGGCGACCCGGACGTGGTGCTGGTGGCCGGCGGCGTGGTGCGGGTGCTCGACGGGGCGGACGGCACGCAGATGGCGAACCTCTCGATCCCGGGCGGCGGCCACGGCGGGGCCCCCAACATCGCCGACTTCGACGGCGACGGCGCTCCGGAGATCGGCACGGCGGGGGGCTCGAACTACGTGGTGCTCGATTTCTCACCACCGGCGACCTTGTCCGTGTTGTGGCGGGCGCCCACGGAGGACGACTCGTCGAGCCGGACGGGTTCGTCGGTGTTCGACTTCGACGGGGACGGGCGTGCCGAGGTGGTCTACAACGATGAGGAGTACCTGCGGATCTATCCCGGCGTCGAGCCGGACTGCGACATGAATCCGCCGGGGCCCGCCTGCGACGGCATCATGACCAACGCCGAAGTCCTTTTCCGTGACCTGAACTCGTCGCGCACGCGCACGGAGTACCCGGTGATCGCGGACGTGGACGGCGACTTCAAGGCGGAGATCGTCTTTGCCACGAACAACGAGGCGAGCTTCCTGGCCCCGTCGCTGCTCGGCGACGCCGGCATCGAGGTGTGGGAGGACGCCAGCGACAACTGGATGCCCACCCGCCCGGTGTGGAACCAGCACACGTACCACGTGGAGAACGTCGCGGACGACGGCACGATCCCCGCGATGGAGGCGCCCAGCTGGACGACCCACAACTCCTACCGCCGCAACACGCAGGGAACCGGGGACAACTGCGCGCCCGACCTGGTGCCGTTCGACCTGCAGGCCGACGGTGCCGCTTGCCCGGACCTCACGTTGACGGTCTGGGTCAAGAACCAAGGCTGTCTGGGGGTGGGACCCGGTGTCGTGGTGGCGTTCTACGAGCAGACGGCGGGCCTTTTGGGTACGGCGACGACGCAGGGGCCCATCGTGCCCGGGGGCGCCGAGAAGGTGACGCTGTCCGTGCCGGCGCCGGGCCCGGGGCCGTTTACGGTGTGGGTCGTGGTGGACGACGACGGGATGGGGGGCGGCGCGCTCAACGAGTGCGTCGAGGACAACAACACGCACGACCCCTACGACGCCTGCAAGCCGGTGGGGTAGCGGCCTGGTCCGCCACGCACACCGTGGTAGGATCTTCGGCGTGATGCGTGCTCCCGCTTCGGCCGCCTTGCTCGCGACCCTCTCGTGGGTCCTGCCGCGTCCCGTGGTCGCCGCCCCGCCGCCCGACCCGGACGCGGCGACCGCTGGCTCCGAGGAGGATGCCACGCTGCAGGATGCGCGCTCGATCTACGAGCAGGGACTGGCCCACTTCGAGACCGCCGACTACGGCGCGGCCATCGAGGCGTGGACCACGGCCTACGCCATGCTCCCGAACACGCGCGGGACGCTCAAGGTCCGGCTGCTGCTGCTCTACAACCTCGCCACCGCCCATGAGCGGGCCTACGGCATCGACCACGATCCGCGGCACCTGCGGCAGTCGAAGGTGCTGCTCGAAAACTTCGACAAGTCGGTCCCGACCCTCTACGACCTGTCCGATCCGGACGACCGCGCCCGCGCCGACAAGGAGCGCGCGAAGGTCCGCGAGCGCCTGGAGAAGATCGAAGCCCTCTTGCAGGAGGCCGAGGCGAGCGCCCGCAAGGGAGCCGAGGCGCCCCGGAGGGCCGAACCGCCGTCGCCGCGGCCCATGTACATCGCCGGTGGCGTGGTGACGGGGCTGGGGCTCGCGGGGCTCGTGGTCATGACGGCCGGGCTGGCCATCGGGGCCCGGGCCAACGATCTGACTGATCTCGCGCCCACGGACATCGAGGGACGGCGCGCCCAGTTCGACCGCGGCCGGGCGGGCAACGCCATGGCCATCGCCGGTGGGGCCGTCGGCGGGGTCGGGATGGTCGTGGGGGTGGCGCTGCTGGCCGTCGGGGCCGCACGCGCCAAGGCCAGAAAGGAGCGCCAGCCCTGGGCGGCCGTGCGGGTGGCCCCGGCCGTCGGCCCGCGTCGCGGTGGCCTCGTGCTCACCGGGCGCTTTTGACCGGCGGACCGGACGGTTTCGCCCGATGGGGCTGCGGTCCGCCGTCGCCCCCGCAAAGCCCGTCGCGGGGCCCCGGGGTCAGTTCTTCGGGCGGGCGACGACGAGGTCGTCGACGAGCCACAAGAGCGCCGGGTCTGCGTTCCCCATGCTGCAGTTGAAGTCATCGAACCCTGCGACGAACGCCAGGTGGATCGTCTCGCCGGCGAAATCGGACAGGTCCACGCGCACCTCGGTCCACGTGGTGTTCTCACCGCCGAACACCGGAACGCCGACACCCAGGGGGTTCGTCGTCGTCGGGGGATCGTTCGGATCGTTCATGTCCTTGGGCGCCACCGTGTCCGGGTAGCCGTCCACCGGGGCGACCGTGGTCCAGGTGTTGCCGCCGTCCGTCGAGACCTGGAGGAGCCCGCCGTCGTAGGCTTTCTGGCCGACGCAGGTGGTAAAGTCGTACTGGTGGAAGAAGCGCAGCTCGACGCCGCCCGTCCCGGGGTCGGGGTTCGACAGGTCGATGGGGGGCGAGACGAAGCGCAGGCCCGCGCCCGCCGCGACGCCGTCGTCCTGGGGCGGCAGGTGGTAGGCGCCCCGGCCGCCGTGGGTCATGGTGGTGACCCGGGTCCAGGCCGTCTTCGGATCGTTGCCGTCGAGCGGCGCCTGCGTCCATGTGGCGAAGGCGGCCGCATCCTCGGCGTCGTCGAAGAACCACACGAACGTGCAGTCGGCCAGGCACGTCCCGTCGTCCTGGATGTTGCCGTCGTCACACTCCTCGCCGTTTTGGGCCTGGACGATGCCGTCGCCGCAGGCGGGGAGGGTGCACGCGTTCGTGCAGCCGTCGTCGTCGATGTCGTTGCCGTCGTCGCACTGTTCGCCGGCGCTCATGTTCAGGACCCCGTTGCCGCAGGTCTCGGGCGGGGTGTCGTCCGTGCGGTTCGTGCACACGCCCGAAAGGCAGCGCTGGTCCACGCCGCAGTCCCGGTCGAGTTCGCACGGAAGACCCGCCGCGTCGCTGCCGTTGAAGCACGCGGCGATCGCGGCGCAAAGGCCCACGGCGGCGGCGAGGCGAAGGACGGCGGCGCCTTGCATGCCCACGATCGTAGCGGATTGCGGGCGCGGGTTCACGCCTCGGGGCCTGGGCGGGGGCGTACGCGGCCTCCGCCCCGGGGGCGGGCGTACGCGGCGCTTGGGTCGGTTCGTGACAGTTCGGCGAGACGGCGTTTTGTTCCCGCCCGCGCCGACGTTTTTTGCTCCAAGGCCTTCGCTGTCCGGCCGGCCACGAGGGACTTGGAACCGGCGCGGGGTGTGGTACGATGGCGTCATGACTTCGTATGTTGACTTGCGGACGATCCGCCGGTGCGGCTGTGCACTGGCGGCGAGCCTCCTTCTTGTAGGCGGATGCAGCCAAGACGATCGCGGCGATCCCTCGGTGGAGGGGCCGACCGGCACCGGCACGACGACGGTGGGGACCGGCGGAGGTCCGGGGACCACAGACGGGGGGCCGATGTCCGGCTCGAGCACGAGCGGCACGTCCGGCACGTCCGGCGGCCCCGACCACGTCGCGACGCCGTGTGACGAGGTGGAGTGCGGTCCAGGTTCCTGCGAGGTGGTCTCCGGCGTCCCCACCTGTTCGTGCGACGCTGGATACGTCGATGTTGGATTGAAGTGCGTGCCCTGCGAGACCGTACAGGGTGGCGTGGCGTCGGTGGAGATCGCGCCCGAGACGGTGCGGCTGTCCGTGGCGCTGCAGGACGTGCTAGGGAATCCGCTCGGGGGCGCGCCGTACGATCGCGGCGAGATCCTCCTGCGCAACCGCAAGACCGGCGACGAGGTGCTTCTCGGCACCACGGCCGACGACGTGCTCGAAGGCCGGGCGCTGCCGGGACGATACGATGTCGTCTACCGCGTGCTGGAGAGCACGGGCCGAGCGCCGCTCAATCACGCCGCGATCCTCGACCGGGTGACGCTGCCCGATGAGCAGACGATTGGACCCGTACGCGCTGCGCAGATCCGGGTCATCGTGGACGTCGATGGCGCGCCGCCGCCGAACGGAGCCTCCGATGTGGGCCGCATCCTCTTGCGCAATCGCCAGGCCCCGGAGGCCGACGTTATCGTCGTGGGACCGACGAGTTCGGCGCAAACCACGTTGACGGTGCTGCCGGGCAGCTACGATGTTCTCTACGAGGCCATCGAGACGACGACCGGTGGCACCCTTCCGCGCAACCCGTGGGCGCTGTTGGACGAGAGCTTGGAGGTGGCGGCTGGAGACGGGGCGGAGGTCCCGGTCGCCTTGCCGGTGTCGCTCGAGACGGTCAACGCCGGCCTGGAGGTCGTCCTCGACGACTCGCCGGCGCCTCTCGGAGAGTACGGTCGCCTGCTGTTGGTGGACCCGGTGGACGGGACCGAGATCCCGCTGGGGAACACGAACGAGGCGGGTGGGCAGATCACCACCGGGCCGGTGCTCCGAAGGAACTACGACGTGTACTACGAAGTGGTGGAGGCCCCGACCGGGTTGGTGCCCGCAAACCGGCGGGCGCTCGTCACGACCTTGGACTGGGAGGCGGCGCCGCCCGCGAGCGAGGTCCCGATCCCGATTGAACTCTTCACCGCCCGGGTGACCATCGAGCCGAAACTGGCGGGTGCGGCGCCGGACCCGTCCGACGGCGTGGCGGAGATATGGCTTCGCAACCCGGAGACGGGGGACGAGGCCTACGTCGGACGTACGGACGAGGCGGAGCTTTCGGCGACGGTGCTGGCCGGCTCGTACGACATCGTCTACCGGGTCGTCGATGCCGGGACGGCCTTTGCGGCCAACACGGCCGGCGTGCTCGAATCCATCGTTCTCGAACCCGGGGACGTGTCGTCCGTGCCCGTTGCGCTCGACAACGCCCAGGTGGACGGCCAGGTGTGGCTCGCCATGCAGCCGCCCCCGGCGACCCCGTACGAGTCGGGGCTGCTGTGGCTCGTGAACCCGGACACCGGGGACCGGGTCGCCGCCGCCAGCACGGTCGAAGGGACGGTCGGGGTGCGCTTGTTGCCCGGCACCTACGAGGTCCGCTACGGCGTGGAGCAAGGCGGTGCGCAGGTTCCGGCCAACGTCGATGCGAGCGTCGGGACGTTCGACCTTCCCGACGCCACGGCCGCCTCGTTGGACGTCGATCTTGCGCCCCGGCTCCTCACGGTCCAGGGGACCTTCGATGGGGCGCCCGCGCCCGGGGCTCCGATGTCGGCGTTGTTGCGGCTGCGCAACGTGGAAAGCGGTGCGCGGTTCGTGGTCGGGCGCACGGAGGCTCCGGCCGAGCGGGCGGTGTTGCCCGGTACGTACGTGGTGGAGTACGCCGTCGAGGAGGCCGGGGCGGAGTTGCCGAAGAACACCAATGCCGAGGTCATGTGCATCCGGGTCGAATAGGGTAGCGGTGCGGAGAAGTTCCGCCTGGCGAAGGGCCCGGAGGACGTGCGGCGCCGGGCGGGGGCCGGTTGTGGTATCCTCGGCACCGATGTCGCACGTGCCGCGACCGGGCCGGATGCACCTCGTGGCCGTGGTGGCCGGTCTCATGACGGCCACGGCCGCCTGCCGTGACGATCCGCCGCCGCCCGCGGGGACGGGAACCGGCACCACGGGGACGAGCACCACGGGGACGACGGGGACGACGGGTACGACGGGCACGGCGTCCACCGGTGTGTCTTCGGGTGTCTTGCCGGACCTTGCGGGGTACACGACGACCGGGGTGGACGACGGCTGCGGGGACGGCGTCCCGGGACAGGCGCTGTGCTTCGCGCCGCGCAAGCTCCTGGACGGCGGGGTCGTGGTCGGCGGGCTGGCGACGGGCGATCTGGATGGCGACGGTCTGGCGGATGGCCTCGTGGCGGCCGAGGGCGGCTTCTATGTCGCATGGGCCGACGGCGACGGCAGTTTGACCTTCACCCAGGCCGCCGCGGCCTCTGCGGCGACGGCCGTGGCCCCGCTGCGTGACGGCACGGGTCGCGTGGCGGTCGCATTCGAGAGCCCGCCGGGGGTGAGGCTCCACGTCAGCGACGCGTCCCGCAACGTAAACGGCACGGTGAACGTGTCGCTTGCGCGTGCGGCCGTCGCACTCGCCGTCGCGGATGTGACGGACGACGGTTTCGCGGACCTCCTGGTCGCCGAGGCGGGGACGGACGCCGACCTGCTCCTGGTGCCGGGCATGGCCGGCGGCGCCTTCGACGTGCCGTCGGTCATTCACACGGGGGCCGTCTACGGTGGGCTGACGGTCGGGCGGCTCGGCATCGACCCGGTGGTGGACGTGGTGTTCACGGACCGGGCCACGAACCGATGGTTCGCCCGTCTTGGATCCGAGGGTGGATCGACCTCGACGAACAGCTACGCCCTCGCGGGCGACCCGCGGGTGCCTTCGCTGCTCGATGTGACCAGCGACGGCTTCGCCGACGTGGCGATCCCCACCACGCAAAACGCGCGCGTGACCCTGTTCCCCGTGGGCGCGGCCGGGACGGTGGCGGCCCCGTCGGCCACCGACGCCCCTTCTGGCGCCCAGGCCGCGGTCGCGGGCGACTTCAACGGGGACGGGGCGGCGGAGCTGGCCGTGGGCGGTTCGCAAAGTGGGCTCGTGTATGTGTTTCGCGCCGACCCGAATGCGAAGAGGCTGGTGTTCGACAAGGTCGCCGTGCAGATCTCCACGGGGGTGGCTGCCCTGGCGGCGGGTGATCTCACGGGAGATGGCGTGGACGACCTGCTCGTGGCCGAGGCGGGCCTCGGGGGCCTTTGGTTCGTGCCGGCGGATCCGTGAGGTCCGTTTGCGCGAGGGGAGGCCGTGGTCGCCGATCCGAGAGGCTGGACGGCCGTTGGGGCCGGAATCGTCCGCCCGGTCTCGTTCGTTCCGGGGGAAGGACCGGCCCGGATCGGGCCGCCAGGAGAGGTGGGCGCCGGTCGATGCCGCGGGGGACGTGGGCGATCGACCTCCCAGCCCAGCGATCCGGCGCGCGGCGGCCGCGGGGCCCGGCCCGGCGACGATCCTCGTGATCGACGACGACCCGGTGCAGGTGGCGGAGACGGCGCAGATGCTCTCGGCGCTGGGGCACCGGGTGCTCGTCGCGCACGGGTGGGTGGAGGCGCTGCGCGTGTTCGACGACGAGATCGTGGACCTCGTGTTGATGGACGCGGTGATGCCCACCGTCGATGGTTTCAAACTCACGCGGATCCTGCGGCGGCGCATGGAGCGCTACGTCCCGATCCTGTTCCTGACGGCGCTGTCGAACCGCGAGGCGCGCGAGCGCGGGATCGTGGTCGGGGCGGACGACTTCCTGACCAAGCCGCTACGCCCCGTGGAGCTGAGCGTTCGCGTCGCGGCGATGCTCCGGATCCGGCACCTTACGAAGGTGCTCGAGGCCAAGAGCGCCGAGCTCGACCGGCTCGCGAACCTCGACCCCCTGACCGCCATCGGCAACCGTCGCGCCTTCGACCGGGCGCTTGCCCACGAATGGGAGCGGGCCGGGCGCTACGGGCACCGGTTGAGCGTGGCGTTGTTCGACCTCGACGGCTTCAAGGCCGTCAACGATACGTTCGGGCACGCCGCCGGGGACGAATTGCTCGCGTGCTTCTCGCGGCTCCTCGACACCGAGGCGCGACCGCCCGTACAGGTATTTCGGTTCGGTGGTGAGGAGTTCGTGGCGCTGCTGCCGCACGCGGACGAGGCACGTGCCTGGAAC
>JALSIN010000112.1 GCA_026989935.1 Polyangiaceae bacterium
GCACGTGCGCGTGCTGTTCGGGCTGTTCGGCGGCGGGGTGGAAGACGGCGTGCGCTACACGTCCGTGTTCGGGGCCAGGATCCGGCACGACCGGGCGGCCTCGCAGGCGCGCACGAAGGCCCGCCGGGCGCGACGCGAGGCCCGCCGGGCACGCAGGGCCGAGCGCAGGGCCCGCAGAATCGCGCGCAGGGCCGAGCGCAGGGCCCGCAGAATCGCGCGCAGGGCCGAACGCAGGGCCCGCAGAATCGCGCGCAGGGCCGAGCGCAGGGCCCACAGGCTCACGACGAGGGCCGCTCCGGCCCGCAGGATCGCGAAGAAATAGACCCGGTCCAGCCGGCTACGTGCGGCCAGGCGTGCGCGGATCCTTGCACGGGGCCACGCAACCGTCACCTCCGTCCCTACGGCCGCGCACGATGTTCGACCCGCACGTCCAGCCAGTCGCGGCCGTGGCCCTCGACGGTGACGCGCGGGTCCGTGTCCCCGGCTACCTTGCACAGCCCACGCAGCGTGCCCACCGTCATCAGGCGGTAGTTCGCGTCTTCGAAGTAGGGAAACGCACGGTAGTGCAACACCGTCCCGTCGTCGTCCTGCTCGACCTCGGCCGCCCCGGCGCCGCGGCGCATGCGTCCCCACAGCACGGGCACGCGCCGCATCAAGAAACGGGTCGAGGCCAGGGCGAGCAGCACCCGGAAGAACTTACCCGTTCCGAAGACGCTGGCCTCCTCCACGAAGCGCACGAACCGAGCCTCGTCCCCCATTGCCACGTGTCCGAACAGCACGCCCAGGAGATCCTGCAACGCCGCCTCCGGGTACCATTCGCCTGGCAACGGGTCGAGGAAGATCCTGCGATGCTCGGGCAGCAGCGCCCGCGCGACGGCGTCTACGCGCTCGAGCCCGTGGACCTTCGTCAGGTAGCCGCGTGCGGAGACGAACCAGATCCCCTTGACCTCGGACGCGGGCATCACGGCGCCTCCTGCCCGCCCGAGGATGGGTTCGGCGCGGCCTTCGCCAGCACCACCTCGATGCTGCGGATCTTCTCCGGATCCTTGGGGCGATCGTCCGGCCCGCGAGGCACCATCGCCATGTCGTCGGCGAGCGCCACCGAGGCCTCCGTACACTGGCCGAAGATCGTGTGGTGCCCGTCGAGGTGCGACGCCGGGGCCAGCGTGATGAAAAACTGGGAGCTGCCGGTGTTCGGCCCCCGCCCGGCCATGGCGAGCCGCCCAGGCCGATCGAACCGCAGATCCGGCCGGATCTCGTCGGGGATCGTGTAGCCGGCGCCCTTCGTCCCCGTCCCCGTGCGGTCGCCGCCCTGGATCATGAACCCGGGGATCACGCGGTGGAAGATCGTCCCGTCGTAGAAAGGCGCGCGCACCCAGGTCTCCTTTTCGAGGTCGAAGTGGGGACGCAGGCCGCGGGCGAGCCCCACGAAGTTCGCGACCGCCACCGGGGCGGCCTCGTCGAACAACGCACAGACCAACGTCCCCCGGTCCACGTGGATGAGGACCCAGGGATCCCCCTCCCCCGAAAGATCTGAAAACGCCTCGTCGAGGCCGAAGCGACCACCGGCGGGGTCACCCGGGGCCTTGCCGCCCTCGCCCTCGGCGGGGGCCGCGGGGCCTTCGGCGTGCTCGCCCGACACCGGCCCCCCGCCCCCGCCGGCTTCGCCCGCACCCCCTACGGCGCGCCCAGGGGCCGCACCGGCCCCCTCCTCACCCGGCAACGGCGGCGGCGGCGTGAAGGTGCACGCCACACCGACCGACCAGACGGCCAGAAAGCGCACAGCGCGCAGATTGCCCGCCGTGCCTTCGGATCGCACCTGCATCGTCATAGGGCAGGCGCATCGTGGAGTAGCCCGCGTTGCTTGACAAGGCCCGCCGTGCCGTGCACAAACCCCTGCGCTCGGCGCCCCCTCGCGGGCGCCCGCCAAGGACGACGAATCGTGGCCAACCACAAGTCAGCAGAGAAACGAAACCGACAACGGCTCAAGCGGCGTGCCCGCAACGTCTACCGCGTATCCACCCTGCGCACGTACATGAAGCGCGTTCGCAAGGCGCTCGCGGCAGGGAATGTGGAGGAAGCCGAGGCCGTGCTACCCAAGGCACTGTCGGCGATTGGCAAGGCCGCCTCGAAGGGGGCGATCCACCGCAACACCGCGGCCCGCTACGCGTCTCGGATCGCGGCTGCCGTACGTCGGGCCAGGGCGGCGGGTTAGACACATCGCCCCCCCGGTCGTCGCAAGGCCCGCCCCTGGCGGGCCTTCGTCTTAGGTTGATGGTTTGTAATGTGCGGATATCCGAATCCAATCCAGCCCGCCGTCGTCGATGGTGACCCGGCGCTCCGGCGCCTTCAGAACCGTCAGGATCGACCGTAGGGTTCCGATCTGCAAGAGCTGGTAGTTGCGATCCGACAGGTAGGGGAAGTCCTCGATCAGGACCACCGCGGTCTCCGGTCCGGCATCCACGGTGCAGCGCCCAGCCCCACGACGAAGACGCGCCCACAGGGTCGGGACCTGCCGCATGGCGAAACGCGGTGATCCGAGCCCGAGCAGCACGCGGAAGAATCGCCCGATCCCGCCGACCGCCACCTGCTCGACCAGATCCACGTAGCGCTCGTCGTCCCCCCCCGAAAGGACGCCGTGCATGAGCCCGAGTTGATCCTGCAGCATCTCCTCCGGATACCAGGCCGACGGCAGAGGATCGCGCACGAGGGGCTGGAATTCCTCCAGGAATCGCTCACACAGGGCGGGCCAGGCGCCGGGCCCCTCCGTGCGATCGAGGTGCCCCTTGAGGGACAGGAACCAGATGCCTTTGACTTCGCTCGACATGGCTCGAAGATGGTTGGACGTTATCAGGGAACGCAGCCGAAGCCAGGATGCCGTCACGACACTCGGTCGAGCACGCCGGCGGTCTCCAAGATCCAGCGTGCGAGGGCTCCGCGCGGGTCGTCCGCCACACCGCGGGTCCCTCGTTTCAAGGCTCGGTCGAGGGCCACGAGCCCACGGTGGGCCGCCCGCAGCCGCGCCGGCCCCCATCGGGCCGCCTGCCCCGCGAGCTTGCGCAGGACGAACGGGGGCAGGGACAGCCGCCCGCCCCCCTGCGGACCGTAGTGGCGGACGACGGCGAGGTTGCGTACCTGGTGCGCCAGCAGGGCCACGAGCTGGAGCGCGATCCCCTGCGGCGTCGTCGAGCGATCCGCGAACACGCGGCGCAGCACCGCGAGCGCACCGGGTACGTCCTGGCGGCCCACGGCGTCGGTCAGGGCGAAGACGACCGTCTGGCGGCTCTCCGGCACCACCGCCGCCACGTCCTCGGTCGTCACTCGCCCGGCCCCGTTGTGCAACGCCGCGGTCTCGAGGGCCGAGACCAGCAGCGCCCGCACGAGCCCGGCGGCCTCCACGACGGCCTCCGCGGCCCCGGGCGCGAGGGCGATCCCACGCGCCCGGGCCTCGTCACGGACGAACGCCATCGCCGCACGGTCGTTCCCGAGAGGACCGAGTCGAAAGGCATGGCCGGCCTTCGCGGCCGCCTTGACCAGGCGCGAGCGGCCGTCGAGCCCCGGCGCCACGAGCACCAACAGGGCCCGGTCGTTCGGGCGCTCCAGGTACGCGACGAGCGCCTCCATCGCCGCCCGGGCCTCGGCGGCCTTGGCGTCCCCCGACGCCTTCTTCGCGCCCACCTCGTCGGGATCGACCAGCTCCACCAGTCGTCGCTCGGACGCCATGGGAGGTTGCCCGAGGGCCTGCAGTACCGGCCCCACCGCGTCGAGCGTGCGCCCCTCGAAGACCTCGTGATCGAACGCCTCCATCCCCTCGACGAGCAGGCGCGAGCGCAGGGCTCCGAGGCAGCGCCCCACCGCGTCCGGGTCGTCGCCGTAGAGCATGAAGACCGCCCCGAGGTCGCCGCTGCGCGCCGTCGCCACGGGGTCGCCGCCGCTTCGTGTTCGCGCGCGCGCCACGGGCCTATTGTGCCGTCTCGCGCCGCACCAGGCGAGCGACGATCTCGGCGTGGGAGGTGTTCGGCATCATGTCGGCCACGGCAACCGAGGTGAGGGCAAACCCGGATCGCGAAAGACGCGCCACGTCCCGCGCGAAGGTCGCCGGGTCGCAGGCCACGTACACGATCCGGTCGGTGACGAGTTCCGCGAGCCGGTCGGTCACGGCGGGCCCCAGCCCCGCGCGAGGAGGATCGACCAGTCCGACCTCGAAGCGCGCACCCTCGGCGGCGAGCGCGGCAGCCACCCGATCCGCGCGCCCCCGACGGACTCGGACCCGCCACCGCTGCCCCCGAACCATTGCCCCCAGGTTCGACGCTGCCTCCCGATCCGCCTCCACGGCGACCCCGGGCCGGTCCCGCCGGCCCCACGCGCGGGTCCAGTTGCCCGCCCCCGCGTACAGTTCCAGCACGGGGCCCGCGGCCCCGACGAGTTCCCGAACCCGGTTCAGCATGGCGGCATTGACCGCCGCGTTGGCCTGCAGGAACGAAAACGGCC
>JALSIN010000113.1 GCA_026989935.1 Polyangiaceae bacterium
CCGCCCCGACACGCCCCCGGCGGCTGCTTCGCGTGCTGCCGCTGCTGTTGGGGCCGGCGGCCCTCGTGGCCCTGTTTGCAACCTTCGGCGTACGGGCGATCCTCGCCACCGTCGCCCGTGCCGACCCCTGGGCCGTCACCGCCGCCATGGCGCTTACGGTCCCGGCCCTGTTGATCCGCAGCCTGCGCTGGAAGATCCTGCTCGGCCGCGACGGGGCGAACCTGTCCTACGGCGAGGTGACCGCGGCCTTCGCCTACGCCGTGTTCGTGGGGACCCCCACCCCCGGGCGGATCGGCGAGTTTTACAAGATCGTCCACCTTCGCAACCGGGGGCTGCCCGTCGGGCGCGCCCTGGCGAGCGTGCTGCTCGACCGCCTGCTCGACGTCGCCATGCTCGTGGTGGTGGGCGCCGGCGCCATCGCCCTGTTGCTCGGCGGCGACCACACATGGACGGGCACGGCGATCCTCGGCGGCTTCGTCCTCGCGGTCCTGGGCGCCCGCGCCCTGGCGTGCGGCACGCCGGGCGAGGTGCTCGGCCGCCTGCTCGCCCCCGTCACGCCCACCGCCCTGGCCCGGCGTGTCACCGCCGTCCGCGGCGACCTGTGCGCCGCCCTGGACGATCTGGGCACGCGCGAGCACGCGCTGGCGGTCCTGCTCACGGTGCTGGGCTGGTCGGTCAACTACGTCGCCGGTTGGCTGCTCGCCCGGTCGATCGGCCTGCCCCTGACCGTGGTGGACGTGGCCGGGATCTCGGCCGTCGGCAGCCTCGCAAGCCTCCTGCCGATCTCGGTGATGGGCGCCGGCACGCGCGACCTGGCGGTCGTGGCCCTGCTCGCTGCCTACGGGGTCGGTCGCACCGAGGCCCTGGCCTTTTCCACCCTCCTACTCGGCTTCCTCGTGGTCACCGCCCTCGTGTGCGGTTACAGCCTGTTCACCCGTCACGTGCGCCGCCGTCCGAAGGCGTCGTAGCCGTCCCGCCGCCGGGCGCCGCCAGCGGCGACCCGCCGCGACCGGCGCCGAGCGCCGCGAGCCCCAGCGCCGCGAGCAGCGAAACGGCCCCGACCGGAACGAGCGCGATGGCGAGCCCGGGGTCGCCGGCCTCGGCGTCGATCCCCGCCGCGAGGAAGCCGCCGGGCAACAGCACGATCGCCGCCACGAGCAGCGCCCCGATCGTCCCGGCCCGCGGCAGGGGCGTGCGCCGGCGCGCCAGCGTGCCCGCAAACGAAAGGTGCACGAGGGCGAGCAACACGCCGTGGGCGTGGCCGAGGGTCCACAGCAGCCGTCGCGTCTCGTGGTCCGCGGACAGGTAGGCCTGCACCTTCCAGCCGTGCAACACCTCGAGTCCGAGCCCGACGCCGGCGAAGACGAACAGGCCCCACCACCCGATCCGCTCGTGGCGGTGGACGAGGTCGGTGGGGACGGCAGAGGATGCGCGCGTGGACATGACGATCACTCCTTGAGCTCGATCGGGCGTTCATCCCGATAGGAACGAAGATGGGCGACGACGGCCTCGTCGGCGCCGCGCCGCGGCGTGACGGCCACCGCGGGTGGGAAGGGCCCCTGGGCGCCCTCGTCGGCCCGCCAGGCGTCCACCACGGCGCGGGCCGCCGCCGCCCGCGCGGTCTCGGGTGCCAGCGGGTCGAACAGCCCGCGGGCCGCCGGAAGTACCTGCACGATGCTACGAAGCGCCACCCAGCGCACGGCCGCGTACGGGTCGAGGAACATGCGGGCCAGGTGCGGCGCGAACCAGCCGCCGCCCGCCGCCGCCCGGGCCTCCTCCCGGCCGAAGGCGAAGGTTACGACCGCCCGTTGCGCCGCGTCTCCCTCGTACAGGTATCGCAGACCCACGGCCACCGTCTCGTCCCGCGCGCGCTCGTCCGAGGCCGCGGCCGGAACGCGCAGCCCGAACCGGCGGGCGAGCTGGCGCCGGATCCACGCGCGGGTCCGGTCCAGGTGGCACAACTCGCAGGCGTTCGGGCGCGCCTCGACCAGGCTGGCGGTCATCGCGGGCACGTCGATCCGGTGCGACCGCAGCCCGCGCAGCAGCCCGAAGGTGGTGTAGGGCATGTGGCAGTCCATGCAGCGGCCGCCGGGCGCGCCGGCCGGGTGCTGCGTGTGGGCCACCCCCGCGGCCGCCACGTCCCCGTGGCAGCGCGTGCACGCGCCGTCCCCGTCCATGCCGGGCTTGAGCTGCATGTTCGGCTCGTCGCCGTGCATGGTGTGGCAGTCGAGGCACCCCAGGTCGCCGTCGCGGTGACAGGCGCTCTCCACGAGCCCGTTGAGCTGCCGCCCGGACACCCGGATCGTCCCGTCCGGCCAGAAGAACGAGCGCACGAAGGACGGATCCCTCTCCAGGGAGATCGCCAGCCACGGGTGATCGGGCCGCGACGCCGGCAACACGAGGGTGCGCTCGTCCTCGATCCGATCGCCCGGTCGGTACGAAAACCCCTTCAGCAGGAACGCACGCACGTCGTTGATCCACGACTTCGAGTGGCACTGGCCGCACACGTCGTTGGCCCGCCGCACGGGCAGGTCGGCCGGGTTCACGATGCCGTGGTCGGCATCGTCGCCCGCCCGCCGCGCCAGCCAGCGCCGCACCGGGTTGCGGTAGCGATCGACGTGCGCCGCACCGGGCCCGTGGCAGGCCTCGCACGCGATCCCCAGGTCGGCCGTTCGGGTGGCCCACGTGCGCTCGCGCGTGGGCTCCGGTACCCCGGCCGTCGCGTGGCACAACAGGCAGTTGTCGTTCCACACCTGGTGGAAGGGCTCCGCGTCGGGCGGCCGCAAGAACGCGGTCTCCCGCGGCACGAACCGCCCGAGGGCCTCGATCCAGACCACCGGCACGTTGCGCAGTTCGCCCGGGCGCGCACCCGGCACCCAGAAGGTCTGCATCCAGTGGGAGCCGGTCGTCATCACGATGGGGCGGCGCACCCGGGGTGGGTCGGGGACCTTCGCCAGCGCCACCCCCTCACGCGCCGCGCGCTCGACGTAGGATGGATCCACCAGGTCGGCGACCCATGCCGCACCTTCCCGGACGACGCGCACCGGATGCCCGTACACCTCGAGGTCGAGGTCGGCAAGCGGCGCGAGCTTCGCTTGGGGCCCCACGGCCTGCGTCATCGTGCGGTGGTAACTGCGCGCCCAGGTGGCCCATTGGCGCGGGTGGCACGCGCGGCAAGCGGCCGCACCCACGTAGCCGCCATCGGTGCGGGGCCGGGGCGCCGCCCGCTCCACCGCGGCCCGGGCGGCGCGGGCCGGTGCACCGCAGCGCCGCACGGCCGCCACCGAGACCACGGAGGCCGCCGCGAGGACGACGGCCAGGAACGTGCCGAGTCGGCTTTGCCGCCCGGCCGCCCGCATGACGGCGAACGCCGAGCCGAGGACGAGGGCGAGGGCGGGTAGGACGGGGGGCACGGAGCGACCCTATCAAGAACGCCCGGTTCCGCGTGGGCCCGAGCGGAGGAACTCGCGCCGCCGGTCCGTTCGTGCCACGATGCGCCCGTGCCCACGCGCTACCTCGTCACCGGCGGCTGCGGATTCATCGGCACCCGCCTGTGCGCCCGGCTCGTCCGCGAAGGCGCCCGCGTGCGCGTCTTCGACAACCTTTCGGTGGGTCGGCGCGAAGATCTGGCCGCCGTGGTGCCGGTCGCCACCGCCGACCGCGCACCCATCGCGCCCGAGGCCGGGGCCCCCGTGGACCTGTGGATCGGCGACATCCGCGACGCGGCGGACCTCGCAAGGGCCGCACGCGGCGCCGACGTGGTGGTCCACCTGGCCGCCCATACGGGGGTGCTGCCCTCGGTCGAGGACCCACGCATGGACTGCGAGACGAACGTGCTCGGCACCTTGCACGCCCTCGAGGCCGCCCGCACCGCTGGCGCCCGCCACTTCGTCTTCGCCTCCTCCGGCGCCCCGCTCGGGGCCCAGACCCCGCCGATCCACGAGGACAAGCTCCCCCGGCCGGTCTCCCCCTACGGCGCGAGCAAGCTGGCGGGCGAGGCCTACTGCCACGTCTACGCCCGCACCTACGATCTGGCCACCGCGGTCCTGCGCTTCGGCAATGTCTACGGCCCGGGTTCGTGGCACAAGGGCAGCGTCGTCGCCAAGTTCCTGCGCCGGGCGCTGGCCGGCCAGCCCCTCGAGGTCTACGGCGACGGCACCCAGACCCGCGACTTCATCCACGTGGACGACCTCGTGGACGCCATCGTCCGCGCCGCCGCCCTCGACCGCGGCGGCGAGATCTTCCAGATCGCCACGGGGACCGAGACCACCGTGGGGGAGATCGTCGAGGCCGTCCGCAACGTGCTGCGCGAGCACGGCCGCGACGTCGAGGTCGTCTACACCGAGCCCCGGCGCGGCGAGGTCCACCGCAACTACGCCGACGTGCGCAAGGCGGCGAAGGTCCTGGGCTGGCGCGCGCGCTTTGGCGACATCGAGGCCGGGATCCGCGACACGCTGGCCGCCTTCCTCGCAGAGGGCGCCGCG
>JALSIN010000114.1 GCA_026989935.1 Polyangiaceae bacterium
GCGGCCGGCGATCCCGTCATCGGGCACGTCGTCCGGCAGCATGTAGGCGCAGGCGACCTCTCCATTGTCGAGGTTCTTCGCGACGATCGTGTCCCCCGGCAGGACCGATCCGACCTCGGAAAGCGGCATCTCGGCGAGGTCGTTGCCGAACGTGGCGTGCATCGCGATCTCGGTCACGCCGTCGTCGCGCAGATTCAAGACGAAGTAGGGGCCCATGACCCGCAAGATGACGGCCTCGGGGACGCCGCCTTGTCGTGAACGGACCCCCACGTCCGTAAGACGTCCGCCGCCTGCAATGGGAACGATGGCATCGACGGCGGGCTCGACGCCGCCCAGGATCGTGGACATGATCCCGCCCAGGGAGCCGCCCATGGCGTAAATCGGAGATTCGGCGCTGACGTCCAGGACGCCGTCCCCATCGAAGTCTCCGGCGAGCTCCGGTTGCCCGTCTTCATCGAGGTCGAACATCCAACGCCGTGATCCGTCGAAGGTGCGGAGGATCCGGATGAGTTGCATGTAGTCGAGGGCCGACTGACGCATCATATCGCGCGTGTGGAACAGATACGACGTCCAAAAGTCCACACCGGAGTCCGCCAGGCCGTCGCCGTCCACGTCGTAGGCGCGGTGTTGCGACAGGGCGTCCACGAGCGGCCCGAGACCGAAGGCACTGAGCAGAATGTTCGCCTGCTGCATTTGGTCTGGTGGCAACGAAAGCCCGTGGGATACGTTGTCGATGGCGAGCGTCGCGATGCCGAACTCGGCGAGCAGGCCCGCGAAGGCGATTGTCTCGCCCACGCGGTTGCTCGTATAGCCGTGTCCGAGCAGCAGGACGGGAACGGGCTTGCCGTCCTTGCGGGCCGAGACCTCCTTGCGCGGGATCGTCAGCCAAAAGTACACGCGCTCGCCTCGCGCCGGGGCCGGCTCGCGGTCGAGGTCCTCGGGCCATGACTGCTCGTCGAGCGGGCGCTGGATCGCGACACCGTTTTCGTCCGTCAGCACGTTCCCGTCCTCGTCCGTCTCGAACCGTTCCCATAGCTGCGGCGACTCGTACCACCCCATCACGTGGTAGTCGATGTAGCGGTGACTTTCGATGAGGGTTCGCGTCGCCTCGGAGTTTTCGTCGCCGCCGAGCAGGCCTTTGACGATCTCCTCCAAGGCCGGTTTCCAGTCCTCGTAATAGAGCGTGTACACGTTGCGGTCGGCGAAGTTGGGTTGGACCGCGGGGTCCTTGAGGGGGAAGAAGCCTCCGATCTCCGCCGGGAATTCCTCCGCGAGGTGTGCCTGCGGGCCGACGCCGTACAGCCCCTGGCGCACCGCGATCCACGGCTCGTCGATGGACTGGACCGTATAGACGAACGCGTGGGCGATGTCGTCCATCGAAAGGTACGGCAAGTCCGCCACGATCTCTCGCAGCGGTTCGAGCTCGTCCGTCTGGTCCGTGTGGTTGATGTACGGGAAAGGGGAACCCACGGGATCGCCGTTCTCGTCGAGGATCCGCTTGGTCACCACGACGGCGTAGGTCGTTCGTCCGCGCAGGGGTTCCATGGGCGAGACGATGAGCGTGTTCGTCTGACGCTCGTAGAAGGTCATCAGCGCATCGGCGCGCCCCGCCAGGTCGTCGAGCGCCGGGCGCGCCGATTTGCCGGCCGCTTCGAGCACGTCGGCGGGCAGGTAGTTCGGCACGTCCAGATAACCGTCGGCGTCGAGATCCTCGGGGGGATCGAGGTAGCCGTTGCCGTTGCGGTCCTCGTCCGGGTCCACCACACCGTCGCGATCGACGTCGCTTTCCCCCGGATCGATCTCCCCGTCCCCGTCGAGGTCCTCGTCGCGTTCGTTGAATGGCAAGGAAAGAGAGTCGCCGTTCGGGTCGTTCGGACCGTACTTGTTCCAGTCCTCCATCACCACGGGGTAGTTGCCGTTGCCGACGTCCAGGGGGTGGACCTTGCCGAACTCAGGCGAGTCGCGGTCCACGTTGATGAGGTACACCACGTCGTTGTCGAGGCGATAGTCGGGGTCGCGGTGGCCCGCCAACACGCTGCGTACGTCGATGGGGCCGCTGAAGGGGATCGTGATGGGCTGGAACGCGCCCCACCCGTCGAGACCATCTACCTTGCGGCGGATCCGTTGCTCCATGGCCGTGGGAGCGATCATCGACGCGTTGAGGCGAAGGCCCGTCGCCGAGCTCGGGTCCGGGCGGGTCGCGATGTCGTTCGGCAGCGGGATGTCCGGCAGGGGCTTGGCGTCGAAGTCGTAGAGGACCGTGATCGCGGCCGGCTCGGCCTTGACCAGGCCCTCGGGCCCCTGGCACCCAGCCGCGAATGGGGCGACGAGCGCGGCGAGCGCGATGATACGGGCGGTTCCGTGTCGGGCTTTGTGGTCGTGGCGCATCGTGGTGAAGGTCCCTTCCAGGTTCGATCAGTATCGGATCTCGGTGCGGACGAAGACGGCGCCCACGGGGCCGCCCGTGTCCTGCGCGGCGTCGGCGAGCCCGAGCCCGGGCAGCAGCAGCCCGCCCTGCAGGCCGATCTGGAGCCACAGTTTCCGCACGTCGAAGCGGGCGCGCACGCCCAGGTCGAGTTCGGTGCCGTAGTACCGGGCGCCTCCGTCGCCGCCCACCGAGTTCGTGGGGACGCCGCTGGCGAGGTTCGATGTGTACGGATCGACGATGGGCACGGGCGCCGCCGCGATGAGCGGACCGCCCCATACCTCGAAGATGCGCCGAAAGGCCCAGCGCGCTTTCGGGTGGACGTACACCGCGTTCGTCACGGCCCCGCGCGTGGGGATGAACTGCGTGCCGTTGGGCGGCACGCCCGCGAGGTCACCGTTCGTCGCCAGGACCTCGCTGCGGGCCGTGCGAAACCCCTGCACCGCCTGGAACAGGACGAGACCGACGCGATGGCCCGCGTCGAACGTAAAGTTGTTGATCCAGCGGTCGTTCGGGTTGGGATCGCCCGATGCATAGCCGGCGTCGAACCCCACGAGCCAGCGGTCCTCGTCCCCCACGTACCCGCGGACCACGAACCCGCCCTGGAGGATCTTGTGCGGGCCGTCTTCGTCCCGTGCGACGGTGGTCTTGCCCCCGATGAGAACGGCCTCGAACGCGCCCAGGAGCGCGAGGTCCCGCGACAGGTCGTACACGCCCTGTCCGGCCAGATCCACCACACCCGCGTGCAAGGTGTCGTCGTCGGGGTAGACGTCGCCGTCGTCGGCCTCCTTCTGGCCGCGGTAGACGACGTAGCCGCCGATCCAGTTGGCGGGGCGGGCAGCCGGCTGGTACCGCACGACCAGAAACCCCTGCCCCGCCAGATCGCCTTCGACCAGGTTCGCGCGCTCGTCCCGGAACACGAGGTCCGCACCGATGGCCAGCACCATGTCGCTGCCGATCGGGCCGCCGAAGGGCTTGGTGGCGAACAGGATGCGCTCTTGCAGGTCGCCGGGCCCGTCGCCGCCGAAGCGCATGTCCCCGAACCGGTCCATGCTGTTCCCGCTGTTGGACAGGATCCCCTGCCCCCAAAGGAAGGACATCTGCCCGATGCGCAGCAGGCCGATCATCGACCGGTACTCGAGGTACAGTTCGCGCGGATCCACGATGTCCGGGTACGGGGCTTGGAGGGGGTGTCCGTAGGGCGGGTAGCCTTCGTGGCGCGCCCCCGGCGGCGGGTCGTACAATTCCTGGATGATCGGATCCTCGGAACTGCCGGGGGCCCAGATGCCGTTGGCGAGGTCCACCATCGCCACGAGGCGCAGCTTGCTGCCGATCTTCAGCTTCGGGTTCCAGCGGATCCGACCCGTCGAGAAGACGCCTTCCTCGTAACGGTTGCCGAAGCGGTCGATGGAAAATGGCGAGATCCAGTTGACCTGGTTGCGGATCTGCAACCCCGGCACGAAGGTCACCCGCCCGCGCCGGTGCTTGGCCACCTCGGCCTCCGGCTCACCTTCGAGGCTCCCGAGCAGCTGGGGGATCCGCCGTGCGTGCGCGAGGACCTCCACCGAGGCCGAGTCGGCCGGCGCCGCGGTCCGTGCGGCGGAGACCGGCGGAGCAGGTGGTGCGGTGTGTGCGGGTGTCGTGGTCGCGTGGGTCGTGTGGTGTTCGGCCGAAACCGTGTCTTCGGCGATCGGTGGCACATCGCCGCGCGGTACAGCCGTTGCACCAGGAGGTGCCTCGGCGGCGGTCGGACCGGCGTAGTCGCGGCGGATCTCGCCGGTTGCTGGTGCCCAGGAAAGCGGCAGCACGAGGGAAAGGAGCAGCGGTGGAGCGGGCATCCCATCGTACGGTAACAAAACGGTCCCGCGTTTGCGCGTGCGGTTGCGGTGACTGAGCATCCGTTCCCGTGATGCCGACGGGATTTGGGCTACCATGAAGCGATGCAGACACAGTCGTCGAAACGCCGTGGGCTCGTCGGGGCGGTGTGTGCGGGCGGACTCATGG
>JALSIN010000115.1 GCA_026989935.1 Polyangiaceae bacterium
AACGGTTTGGCTCCTGCAGGGGTGGAAGGACGGGGACGATCGTAGGGCACGCACCCCATGGTTTCCAAACGACCGTCAAACGCTACGCGGAAAAACGCACGGATGATTGTCTTGTGTGCTGTGTTACAGAGAGCACAGAGGTGGGTGAGCCATCCGCACGGGGGTGGAACGGGCCGCGGTGCGGCGAACGATGGTTCGCGACGGGTCTACCCGCCGTCACGCGGTGTCGGGCCGGAAAGGATGCCGCGACGCCGACGAGGCAGGGTCGGCCGCGTGCCCGAAGTCGGGCACCACGGCCCATGGGCTCTCAATCGGCGGCCGTGTAGTAGGTGCCGCGCCCCATCCCGTGGCGTACGAGTAGCCCGTGCTTGACCAGGCGGCCGACGTGGAACCGGACCTTGCGGCGTCCCATGCCCGTGGCGGCCTCGATGTCGAGCATCGCGGCCTGGCCGCGCTCGCGCACGATCGGGAGGATGAGGTCGGCGGCGGCCTCGAGCGACAGACGCTCGGTGGCACCCTCCGTCGCGGTCGCCGTCGCGGTCGCGGCACGCGGGTCGGCCCCGCGGGCCAGCTTGCGCGCCTTCGAGTGGACGCTGGGGCGCTTTCGGGCGGGCTGCCGGTCGTTCGAGACCGGCGCGGGTGCAGAGGCCGCAGGAGCCGCAGTGTCCACGAACGCCAGGGCCAGTTCCTCCATGGTGCGGGAGGTCAGCGCGTCGGCCACCCCGACGGCCTCGGCCGCTTCGAGGATCTCCCCCACCGTCCAGTCGTCGTCGGCCTCGGCGCCCAGCGTCTCCAGCAGCACCTTGGGAAGCTGCGCCGCAAAGTGCCGCTGAAAGCTGGCCGCGTAACCCGTCGAGCCGTTCATGGGCCGGACCATAGCACCGCGAAATGGCCTCGCCAGGCCCCCAAATGGGCTATTTTGGAGGTGCGAAATTGGGGCAAGCCGCCCTCGTACCGCGCCGGGGCCGGCTTTTGTGCGGGCCGGCGGCGCTTGGCGCGCCGGGGTCGTCCGCCGCGGCCGGACGATGCGGTCGCAGCGGTTCTTCGCTTCTGGGAGCCCGTACCGAACCGGCACGACCACGCGCGCGCCGGCAGGACGCCCGGGCGCCGGAAGCAAGGGGGCGTTCGAGACCCGTGGATGCCGGGGCGTGGATGGGGGCGCCGGTTCGGTGCTGGGAGGGATTCGTTCACGGGCGCCCGGCCGACTGGACGAGCAAGCGGCGATCGTGGAGGTAGTGGTATCGGATCTGGTCGTTCGTGTACCGGTGCGCGCGGCCGACGGGGCAGGCGTCGCGCGCGGCGACGAGGTCGGCGAAATGGCGGCGTACGAACGCCCGGCCGTCCGCCGCGCCGGCGGCGGTCCACCGGGCGGCCAGGGCTTCGGCCGGCGCCCGGCACGGCGCGGGACAGTCGGCGCAGGGGGGGGCCGCCTCGGGGCGCACCGTTGGCACCGGCGGTGCGTCCACCACCACGACGGCCCGAAGGGCCCACCAGGGCCCGTACGCGTCGTGCACCGCGAGCCCCGTGGGCGCGCGGGCGGCCCGGCCCGTGGCGACCGCGGCCGCCACCATCGCCACGCGCCGCGGGCCGGCGTCGTGGGCGAACCGCACCTGCCGGCGCAGCGGGTCGAGACGGCCGGCGGCGGCGTGGACCGCCTGCTCGGTGTAGCGGTCGAGGGGGTGCTCGGCGGCGGCGAGCGCCGCGTCGCGCGCAAGAGCGTCGAGCAGGCGCGGCCACAGGCGGCGCGTGTTCGCCACGAGGACCCCGAGGGCGTCGGGGCGACCGAAACGCGGCAGCGGGTCGAACCCCTCCGGGCGCGCAGCCTCGTAGGCGGCCGTCGAAAAGGGCAGCACCACGTCGAAACCGGCGCGCCGCAGGGCGGCGGCGAACGCGGCGACCCGGCCCTTCGTCACGGGGCCTCCGATGTACCGTCCGGGGCGAGGTCCGCGAACACGAACCCGTCGCGCTCGACGACCGGGCCGGGGCGTACGGCCAGGGGCGCCGAGAACATGGGGGCGTCCACCACGCAGGTGTGGAACTCGCCGCGCTCGCCGCAGGGGTCCACGCCGGGGGGCAGGTGGGCCAGGAACCCCTCGTCGAAGCGCCGGCCGGCCAGCGAGCGCGGCGCCGCCTTCGGATCGACCGTCACCACGCGCGCGTCGAAGCCCGCGTCGATCATGGCGCGGGCCAGCTCGCCGGTGTCGCGGCCCCACAGCGGGAACACCGGCGTAAGGCCGGTGCCTTCGAGCATGCGTTCGCGGTAGGCGCGGACGTCCTGGAGGAAGATGTCGCCGAAGATCACGTGCGAGACCCCGCGGGCCCGAAGGTCCGCCACGGCGCCGGCCATGGCCCGCTCGTAGGCCTCGTTCGGGCACGGGTGGGGGATCGGGACGGTCCACAGGGCGAGGCCGGCCGCGCGGGCTTGCGCCTCGAGGATCGAGCGGCGCACGCCGTGCATGGAGACGCGGTCGAACGGGGCCGTGATCGTGGTCAAAAGACCCACGATCTCGAACCGGGCCGTGGTCTTCGCGACCCACCAGGCGAAGGCGGCGTCCTTGCCCGAACTGAACGAGACGACGGCGCGATCCGTGGTCGAGGCGGCGGCGGTCACGGCCCCCGCCCTACCAAGGCGCGGACCTTCGGGCAACGGGGGGCCTCAACCCGGTTCGGGCTCCGTTGCCAGGGGGGTGGCGCTGGACGCGGCGGGGTCGGGCATCATCGACGCGGGGATCTCGCCGTCCTCGGCCCCCTCGGCGGGCGCCTCGTCGTAGACGACGCCGGGCTTGGGGACGTACTCGGTGATCGGCTCCTTGCGGCGCCCGCGGATCCGCCCCTTCGTCACGCGCACCGGGATCGGGTCCACCAGGTGGTAGCGGTACCCCCGCGTGTCGATGGCGATCCGGAAGGTCTCGCCCTCGTACTCGACGAGGCGCCGGTATCCCACGGGCTGCTGCCCCATGCGCTCGAAGGCGCGGTGGCGCAGGACGAACGAGAACAGACGCACCGCGTTGCGGTTGAGCAGGCGGTGGCAGCCGTGCGAGTAGCGCCGCAGGATCGACATGTAGTCCACGCTGCCGTGGGTCCGGATCTGGTTGTCGATCTCGCGCAGCAGGTTGCCGTCGCGGTCGAACACCTGGCGGATGTGGAACGCGGCCACGAGCCCGTAGGCCGAGCGGTAGCCCGGGCCCATCTCCCCGTAGTTTACGACGTTGCGCAGCCTGCCATCGACGTAGCGGCGCACGATGAGGTCGCCCGGCGGGGTGGACTCGGGCGGGATCCAGGACGGAGCGGCGTAGATGTCCTTCCAGACGCGCCGGCCCACGTCGGAGTTCTTGTACTTGAGGTAGACCTTGCCGTCCTTGATCTCGCTGCGCCACGACCCGATCGTGGTGCGCCAGTGGACCAGGGGGATCTTCTGGTCCAGGTAGTGGGCGTACAGGGTCAGGTGCGGGTAGCGGCGCCGCGGCTGGGGGATGCGGTTGCCCTCGGCGTCGTAGGGCAGGTCGTACCAGACGTCACCGCGGTCGATGACCACGGAAAGCTCCATCTCGTCGGCGTAGTAGGCGGGCAGCTTCGGCATCTCGACCGCCACGAGCAGGCGCCGATAGCCCGCATCGTCTCGCTCGGCGCGCTCGAACAGGTCCGCGAACACGGCCCGCGCCGAGGCCGGTCCGTCGAGGCCGAGGGCGTCGGTCAGCGCGGTCCGGGTCTCCTCGGCGAGGTTGCGCAGCCGATGCTCCTTGCCGTGGGCGTCCGTCCACCGGAACTTGGGGAACCGGGCGGCGGCCGAACCATCCTCGACCACGCCCGTCGCGGAGACGGTCCGCTCCTCGAGCACGCGCAGCAGCCGGGCGTAGTTGGCCTCCTCGGGGGACAGGGCGAACACGGCGCGGTTGTCGGGCGTGACGTGCCCCCACCCCATGATGTCGTGCTTCTTCTCGAAGGCGGCGATGGCAAGGTGGGTGGCGTGGTCGAACACGCCGATCGTCACGCGGTCGGGGCGTTCGTACAGACCCTCGCACAGCAGGCGGATCTGCACGTTCGACAGTACCTCGAGCGGGTCGGAGAAGCGGCGGTAGGTCTTGTAGAGGCGGCGGGTCTTGGGGTGGTCCTTCGCGGCCTCGAACGAAGCCGGGTCGGCGGGGTCGAGCCCGGCGCGGCGCATGGCCTTTTCCAGGCGGGCGCGGTGCCAGCGCGCGGGGCGCACGAACCGGGCCTCCTTGCCGCGCACGTAGGCGATCGTGCCGACCTTCGTCCGCTCGAACACGGACGGGTCGTAGCCCTTGGCGGCCAGGCAGGGGCGTACCGTGTGCTCGATGAAGTCCCACTCGGCGTGCACGACCGACAGGGACGGGGGGATCCCGTAGAGTTCCAGGTAGTTGTGCGCCCCCTCGGGCAGCCGGTTGCCGTC
>JALSIN010000116.1 GCA_026989935.1 Polyangiaceae bacterium
CCTCGCCGGGCTCGGCACGGTCCCCGACGGTCCCACGGTCCGACGGCCCCACCGAGACGCGGCGCCGGAGGTGCTCGTGGTGGGGGCCGGCCCCGCCGGGCGCGCCGCGACCGCGGCCCTGGCCGCGGCCGGGCTGTCCGTGGTGTGCCTCGAACGAAGGCCGGCCCCATCGGGCGAGACGCCGGCCCACGTCCGGTACCGCGCCGGCGTCTTCGGCGTGTACCCGCGCGAGGGCGTCGTGGCCGCCATCGAGGACGACGGCGACGGCCCCGGGCTCGTCCGCTACCGCCCGAAGGTGCTGCTGCTGGCCACCGGCGCCCGCGAGGTGCCGCCGCGCGTGCCGGGCAACGACCTGCCGGGCGTCGTCGCGGCCGCGGCCCTGCTCGAAGCCTGCCGGCGGACGGGGCGCCGGCCCCCCGGAGGCACCGTGTGCGTGGGGGACGGGGCTCGGGCGGCCGCGTTGGCGTCGAAGCTCGGCGTGGACCACGTGCCGCTCGACGAGGTCGTCCGCTTCGAGGGCCGGCGCGGGGTGGCGGCCATCCGAACCCGCGACCGCACGGTGCCGTGCCGCGTGGCCGCCTTCGCCGGCGCCCGCAGCGGCCGGTTCGAGCTGGCGGCCCAGGCCGGCGGGCGCGTGCGCTTCGACGGCGCGGGGTTCGTGCCCGAACTCGACGGCGGCCGCCGCCTCGCCGGCGCCGCCCCCTTCGCCGTGTTCGCGTGCGGCGACCTCGTCCGCCCCGGCCGCCCCGACGAGGCCGCGGAGGACGGGCGCGCCGCCGCGGCGCGGATCCTCGCCGCCTTCGACGAAAGGGCCCCCTCGTGATCCCCTGCTTCCTCTGTCGCTGCGAAGACGTGCTGGCCGCCGAGGTGGACCACGCGATCGACCTGGGTTGGACCACGGTCGAGGAGATCAAGCGCTACACGGGCCTGGGCACCGGCCCGTGCCAGGGCAAGGAGTGCCTGCCGCTGCTGGCGGCCCACCTCGCCGCGCGCGACGCCGCCGCCGCCTGCGCCCTGGCGCCCTTTACCCAGCGCCCGCCCGCCGAACCCGCACCGCTGGCCGCCCTGGCGGGCACGAGCGAAGATCCAACGCGATGACGCGCCTTCCCTACGGCAGCCCCACGACCCCCCTGCCCGACGAGGTGGACGTCGCGGTGGTCGGCGGCGGGATCATGGGGCTCGCCACGGCCTACCACCTGGCGCGCACGAGCTACCTGCGCATCACCGTCGTGGAGGGGGCGTATCTGGCCGCCGGCGCCTCCGGGCGCAACGGCGGCGGCGTCCGGATGCAGTGGAGCGATCCGAACAACGTGCGCCTGATGATGGAGAGCCTTCGGATCTGCCGCGGCCTCACGCAGGAGCTCGGCATCAACCTTTGGTTTCGCCGAGGGGGCTACCTGTTCCTCGCCCGGACGCCGGCCCAGGCGGACCAGCTCGAACGAAACGCCGCGATGCACCGCGAGCTCGGGGCCGACACGCGCCTGCTCTCCCCGACCGCGGCGCGGGCGATCGTCCCCGAACTGGACGTGACGGGCGTGGTGCTGGCCTCGTACAACCCCCACGATGCCGTGGTGTTCCCCTGGCCGTTCCTGTGGGGCTACGCGGCGCGGGCGACGGCCATGGGGGTCGCGATCCGGACCCACACGAAGGTCACGCGCATCGAACCGGAGACCGCCACCTACCGCCTGCACCTTTCGGACGGGACCGCGTTGCGCACGGACACCGTGATCCTGGCCATGGGCGCCTACGGCCACGACCTCAACCGCGGGCTCGGCATCGACCTGCCGAACCGGCCGCACCGCCACGAGATCCTGTCCACGGCGCCGCTCAAGCCGCTGTTCGATCCGCTGGTGGTGGACCTGTCCACCGGCCTGTACGCCTCGCAGAGCCTGCGGGGCGAGGTCGTCGCCGGCGTGACCCTCGGTGCACCCGACCTGGACGCCCCGCCCGAGCCCATCGACACGACCAGCTCCCTCGGGTTCCTGGAGCGGATCGGCGCGGCGCTCGTGCGGGTGTTCCCGCGCCTGGGCCCCGTGTCGGTCCTGCGCCAGTGGGCCGGCCCCTACGACTTCTCCCCCGACGGCGACCCGATCGTGGGCCCGTCCCCCGGGCACCCGAAGGTGATCCAGATGTGCGGGTTCACGGGTCACGGGTTCATGATGGCTCCAGCGGTCAGCCGCCTGGTGGCCCGCTTCGTCGCCCACGGGATCGGTGACCCCCTGCTCGACCGCTGGTCTCCGGGGCGCTTTGCCGGCAAGCCTCCGGCGCGGCCGCGGGAGGTCATGATCATCGGGTAGGCGGGCTACCGCGCGCGCAGCAGGTCCTCGACGGCCTCGACGGTGGAGCCGGCGCGGCGGGCCCGCGCGAGCACCTCGCGGGTGGTCTCGCCGATGGCGCGGATCCGTTCGGCCACGCGCGCGCGGTCCACCCCCGGGTCGAGCACGGTGTAGACGCCCTCGATGACCGCCCCGGCGGAGGCCACCTCGTCGGGCACGTACACGACGCCCCGGCGCGCGAGCGCGGCGGCGACCTCGGGGGCCGCAAGCTGGTTGTTGGCCGAGCCGCACACGATCCGGCAGCGCAGCCGCGGGGCGAGCGCGGCGGTGAGCAGGCCGCCGAGGGCGCAGGGGGCGAACACGTCCACGGGCTCGGTGCGGATCGCCTCGCACGACACGATCTGCGCCCCGGCCTCCGCCATGGCCCCCATCCGGCGCTCGTCGAGGTCGGCGACCAGGACGCGGGCGCCGTCGGCCAACAGATCACGGGCGAGCCTTCCGCCGACGGCGCCGGCCCCTTCGACGGCCACGCGGCACGCGGCCGCCCCGGGCCGGTGCAGGGTCTGCTCCACGGCCGCGTCCATGGCGGCCCGCACGCCGAGCGCCGTGGCGCGGCCCGGATCGTTGCCGGCGGGGTTGACGTGCCGGGTGATCGCCCGCACCACGTCGAGGTCTTCCTCGCGCGTCCCCACGTCGGGCCCGCAGACGTACCGGCCACCGAGCGCCTCGACGGCCCGGCCGATCCGATCAAAGACCTCGCGGCGCCCGAGCCGGTCGTGGGCTCGGGTCCATGGGACGACCATCTTGGCCCCACCGGCGGGCAGGCGCGCAAGCCGACACTTGCGCGTCATCGCGCGGGCGAGCCGCCGCACGTCGGCCTCCGCCTCGGCGGGGCTCGGGTAGCGCCGGGTGCGGATCCCCCCGAAGGCAGGGCCGCGGGCGTCGTCGTCGATGCACAGGATCGCCAGGCGATCGTCCCCGGCGAACACCTCGACCCAGCGGCGGGCGCCGTCCGGCGGGGCCCGTTCGACGAGACGGTGGCGGCAACCCCCGGCCAAGACGCCCACCGCGGTTACATGGCGTCGAGGATCTTGGCCTTTTGCCGCTCGAATTCCTCGTCGGTCAAGAGGCCGGCCACGCGCAGTTCGTGGAGCTTCTGAATCTGCTCGGCGACGTCCTCGACGGGGCGGTGGCCGCCCGTGCCACCCACCCCCGGCGGCAGCATGGCCACCGTGATGGGCGCGGCGAGGGTGTGCCCGCCGTTGTATCGCCGATCGAACTCGTCCGGATCCATGAACAAGAGGTTCAAGAACTCGAAGAACGCCACCAGGCTGGGGATGAACGTCCAGGCGAAGATGATGTAGACGAGCCCCCAGCCGGGTTGCCCGAGGTAGAAGCGATGCGCCCCGAACCCGCCGAGGGCAAACGCCAGGATGGCCGCCGTGTTCTTGTCCTTGCGTCCCGCCATGGAAGGTGCTCGTAGGCTAGCAGAGCCGCGGCGGGCACGCCCCCCACGACGGCCATCGCCCCGCCGGGCGGCGCCTAATCCTCGTCCCGCAGGCGCCGGAGCCGGTCGTCGAGCGTGAGATCCACGGCCGAAGTCTCCCCCGGCTCACCGGATGCGGGGCGATAGACCCACTTGCCCGTCTCGAGATCGAGGTCCTCGGCGATCTCACCGCGGTCGCGCATGTAGGCGAGCGCCTCCGCCACGGCGCGTTCCGTCCAGCCGAGTCGCGCCGCCAGCAACTCGAAGGTCCACGCCCCGCCGCCTTCGTGCATGAGCCGCCGGATCCTGCGCGCGCGCTCCTCCAGCACGGCGGCGCTCGGCCCCGCGGGCGCTTGCGCCGTCCCCTCGGGCCGCGTGGCCCGAAACAGCCCCATGGCGAACAAGCCCGCCCCCATCGTCATCGCCGCGCTCGTGGCCACCACCGCCAGGAGCGCGTCCACGCCGGCGACGGCGCTTGCGACCCCCGCCGCCACCAGCCCGAGGCCGAGCGCCATGGATCGACCCGGCCCGACCCGGTCCACCACGCGCATGATCCCGGCGTCCTTGGCGCGCCCGCGCTTGGCGAGGGCGCGGGACCGTGACCTGGAAGAGGGCTCCACGGGTTTTCAACCTAGCAAACCTCGGTCCAGCGTGCCGGTACGGCCGCGCCACGAACCGGTCGCCGGCCTGCCGCCGGCTCCCACGCCATGCGATGGGCCAAGCGGCCCGAACGATGCCCCGGCACACCGGCGACCAGATGGGCGCGTCGCGCCTTGCTTTGCCGTAGCCACGGCAGGAGGCCTTGCACGGCCTACCTGCTCGACGGGCAGCGCGCATCCGCTCGGGCCCGGGCCACGCGATGGCCCAGGTGAGGCTGTAGCACCGTGTAGGTATGCCCGCGCCCCCACGCCCCCTTTGCGCGGCAGTCCTCGTTTGGTAGCGTGGCAGATGCTCGCCCATGCAACGATCTCGAATTCCCTGCCCCCCACCCCCACGACACGCCGTCTGCCTCCTCGCCACCGTGTGCCTGTCCGGATGTGACGCCTTCGAGGCCATTCAATCCTTCGAGGAAGACTCGAATCTCATCGAGATCCTGGCCACGCACCATGGCACCCCCGAAGCCGGCGTCTTCCCGATGCTCGGAATCCACGATGGCCCACGAACCTTTGAAAACGACCTTGGTTGGACGATAAGCCTCGCAGCCGGATACGCCGTCGTGACCGGCGCCTCGATCACATCGTGCAAGGGCGTCGAAATCCAGCTCGACGCCATCTGGGGCCACTTCCCCGAGGACTTCACTTACCAGGACCTCGACACCACCGTCGTCGCGAGCAAGCGCGTGGACGCGGGCCTTTACTGCGAACTGCACATGACACTCGGACCGTACGATCCGAACATCACGGGGCCGAGCGGCTCCCAGTTCGACCGTCCAGACGACGCCGAGGTCGAAGGGGCCACTGTCTACCTCAAGGGCTTCGCCGAGAAGGGCGAGCAGCAGATCGCTTTCGAGCTCTGGAGCCGGGAGACCTTCGTGGTGGACCTCGACATTTCGACCATCGCAGCCGATGGCGAGCCGATCCGGGTCGAGAAGGAGAACTTCTCGGAGAAGATCACCGTCTCGAAGGCCTACGATCGAATCTTCGACGGTGTGGACTTCGCCACGTACGACCCCGAGGCCTTCGAGGCCGAACTGCCCGACCGCATCGCGGCGGTCTCCCACGTGTTCCCGGGCGACGGCGCGTTGCCCTACACCCCGTAACCGGCGTTGCCCCCGCCCTTTGCCCGCTCCCGACCGGCCCGAAAGCGGACGGCGCGCCCCAACCGCTGGCCAGGCGCGTCCTACGGAGATCTGCGTGCAGCCTTCGCCGGTCGCGTTCCCCCCGACGCAATCATGTGCGATCTCGCGCCCATGGACAGGGACACATAGCTATTCTAGGCTATGCCGCACCGCCTTCGGCGAGCACGAACCGTGACCAGCCCCACCTCCTCTCCCCAACCGCCCGGGCACATCCTGCTCGCAGACGACGATGACGACGTCCGTCGCCCCATCGCCCGTCTTCTAGAGCAAGCGGGTTATGTCGTCGATCAGGTGGCCACGGGCGAAGAGGCCTCGAAGGCCCTCGATGCCCGCACCTACGACCTTCTGATCACGGACATCAACATGCCGGGAAACCGCAACCTCGAGATCCTCCACGGAAGGACGGAGGCGGCGGCAAGCACCCCGGTGATCGTGATTACCGGGTACCCCACGGTCCCGACCGCCGTCGAGGCCCTGCGGCTGGCCGTCGTCGATTACATGATCAAGCCCCTCGACCTCGATCAACTCCTCGAACGGGCGCAAAAGGCGGTCGAGAAAGGGCGTGCGCTGCGCGCGGTACGAAAGGCGCAGGAGGACGCTGCGGCGTGGAGCGAGTGGCTCGCTTCGATGCAAGCGGCGCTCAGTTCGCCGGGGGCCGTCCCTCTGCCGGGAGGCCCGGCGGCAGGCGTACCTCGTCCGACGCGGGACGAATCCGACACGGACATCCTCCGTCGCCTGCCCGACGACGAGTACGAATCCCTGTCGCCGCGAGAACGAGAGGTTCTGCGCGAGATCGCCGCGGGGCACCGTGTGGGGGACGTGGCGGCCAAGCTGCACATCTCGCCGCACACGGTCCGAAACCACCTCAAGTCGATCTTTCGCAAACTCGACGTCCACTCGCAGGTGGCGCTGCTCGGCAAACTCACCCGTACGGCCGAGTAACCCGCTAGGCTTCTTCGAACGTCCCGTTCTTTTCGCTGCAGCGGGTGCGTGCTTCGTCGGGGGTGTAGGCGCCCTCGTAGTAGTGGTCGATCTCCACGTCCCCGTCACCCTCGATCCGGCAGGTGCCCACCAGGCCCTCTTGCGGGCAGGACGACCCGTCCTCGAACCAGCCCTCGTCGCCCGTAAACAGCCGACAGACGCCGCGAGCGGCGTCGAGTTCGGCCTTCGTCTTGCCGTAGTACTCGGTGCAACGGCCCGATTGCACGCAGCGGCCCTGGATCCTGCGCCCGCGGCACCCCGTGGCGAGGGCGACGCACAAAAGGGCCGGCATCCATGCAACGATCGTGATACGTGCCATGTTACGAGCATAGCATCGTCGTCTCGATGCATGGATCCAATGGTTGGGAGGAGCCCTCGAATCACCTACGATCGAGCCATGGCTCCCCGCTCCCTGCCGAGCGCCCACCTTCTGCCCGCGGCGCTCGCGTGCCTGTTCGGATGCCGTGCTGCCGAACCCGCCGACGTGGAGCCGGCGGTGTCGTGGCCGCTGCTTTCGTGTGACTCCATCGCGCCTTCGGTCTGCGGGTTCCCGTGGCCGAACAACGTCTTCACCGTGGACGACCCGACGACGGCGACGGGGCGGCGTCTGGCCCTGTCGGACGAACTCGTCCCCAAGCGGACGGACGGTACGCCCATCGATCCTGCGCGCTGGAACGCGTTCGATGGCTTCTCGCCGGGGGGATCGATCCTGGTCCACCTGCCCGGGGCCGTGGACACGGGGCTTGCGACCGCGGACCGGATCGAGCGCTCGATCGAACCGGACAGCCCGACCGTCCTGCTCGACACGGTCACCGGCGAACGGATCCTGCACATCGCCGAGACCGACCACAGCACGGACGACCTCGACCGGCGCACCCTCCTGTTGACCCCCGCGCGCACGCTCGAACCGGGCCGACGGTACATCGTCGCCGTGCGCAATCTCGTCGATGCCAGCGGCGAACCCATCGATCCATCGCCGGCCTTCGCGGCCCTGCGGGACGGCACGGCCCTTGCCGACGACCCCAGCGTGGAGGCGCGCCGGCCGCTCTACGCCGACATCTTCGCCCGGCTCGCAGAGGCGGGCATCCCCCGGGACGATCTCATCGTCGCCTGGGACTTTACGACGGCCAGCGACGAGGCCCTCACGGCCGCTGCGGTCCGAATGCGCGATGCGACCCTCGCCGCCGGCCCATTCTCCTACACCATCGACACGGTCGATCCGGACTTCGACCCGGCCCACATCGCCTACCGCATCGAGGGCACGATGACCGTGCCGCTGTACCTGTCCCAACCGGACTGGCCCGGCACGCTCGTCCTCGGCGACGACGGCCTGCCGGTGGCCGCCTCCACGTACGAGATCCCCTTCGAGGTCCTGATCCCGAACTCGGCCCTCGACGAACCGAAGCCCCTGTTGCAATACGGCCACGGCCTGCTCGGCAAGCACACGCAGATCGAATCCGCCCATTTTCGGCCGTTCATCGACGACTACGGCTACGTACTGTTCGCCGTGGACTGGGTGGGCATGGCCGAAGAAGATCAGCTCTTCATCGCCGCCGCCTTGTCGGAGGGCCGGGTGGACGACCTCGGGGTGATGATGGACCGGCTGCACCAGGCCATGTCGAACCAGGTCGCCGCGATGCGCATGATGGCCACCTCGTTTGCGAACGACCCGATGTTCGGCGGCTTCATCGACCCCGACCGCCGCACCTACTGGGGGATCAGCCAGGGCGGCATCCTGGGATCGGTCTACATGGCGCTGTCCACGGACATCGAGCGCGGGTGTCTGGAGGTCATGGGACAGCCCTACCACCTGCTCCTGCTGCGCAGCGTGGACTTCGAGCCCTTCTTCGACATCGTGCGCGGGGCCTTCCCCGACCCGCGCGACGTCCAGCTCGTGCTCGCGTTCGTACAGCAGCTTTGGGATCGGGTCGAGCCGACGGGGTACGCGCGCCACCTGGTCTCGGACCCGCTGCCGGACACCCCGGCCCACAGGATCCTGTTTCGCGCGGCCCGCGGGGACCATCAGGTGCCCCCGCTGGGTGCGCACGTGATGGCCCGCACGGCGGGTGTTCCGCAGCTCGACACGGGTCTCGGCCAGACCGTGGGCCTTCCCCTCGTGGCGGGCCCCATCGACGGTTCCGCCTACGCGGAGTTCGACTTTGGGCTCCCGCCCGCGCCCGTGTGCAACGTGCCGCAAGCGCTGTGCGAAGATCCCCACGGCAAGCTTCGCGGCCTCGACGAGGCACGCGCGCAACTCGACCGCTTCTTCCGCGACGGCGTGGTGATCGAGCCGTGCGGCGGGCCCTGCGTCTTCCCCGACCTGTCCGGGTGCGCGGGCGGCGAGGACAACGACGGGGTTTGTAGCCCCTAATCGGAGGTTGAGGCCGTGCAACGGTCCGAATCGGCCCACCGGCAAGCGCCTCGTTCAAGGCCCGGGCGCGGGTGTCTCTAGCGGCACGGGCAGCGCGGGTGGCACGTTCGGCGGCACGACGGGCGGCGGGTCCCAGTCGGGGGGAAGCAGCGGGGGTCGGCGGCACCACGATGCCGGGTTCGACCACCGGCGGCACGGGCGCCGGCACGACGGGCGGTTTCGTTTGCGCCCCGCAACGGGGGACCTCGTGCTGCCGGTCCCCGCGTCGCTGCCGGCTACGGGCGGGAAGGCCCGCGTGACCCTGCTCGACTACGAACCGGTGGATGCGCCGTTCTTTCCCTTTTCGGACCACCCGGCGAGCGTGTGCGCCACCGCCCCCTCGCCGGCGCCTACCCAGCACCGGACCATGGCTTCGCCGACCCGAAGGTCGAGGTCTCGTTCGGGCCCGGCGCGACGGAGGTGGCGATCCCCAACCTTACGAGGAAGCAGTGGGCGATCGTTCGGCTCCTGCCCTAGACCGCGGGATCGGCGGCGGCCACGCGTAGCGCGCCGCTGCGTCGCGCGGCCGTCCCGTTCCGATCCCCGCGCCCGCCGGGTCGGGAACCGAGGGGGACCACCCTGCGCGGTGTGCGCCGCGCTCCTCCAGCCGAAGATTCGCGCAATCTCGGCACCTTGTGTAGCCTTGGTTACGACTTCCGGCACGGGCGACCGTGCCGGACCGGACGCGAGGCTCCATGGGCATCAACCTCCATCAGCTCCTCAAGGCGATGATCGACGCGGGCGCCACCGACCTGCACATCACCACGGGCACGGCGCCGCATCTGCGACTCGACGGACAGCTCGTGCCGCTGAAGACCCCGCCGCTGTCCCCCGTCGAGACGAAGAACCTTTGTTACTCGGTGATGTCGGACAAGCGCAAACAGCGCTTCGAGGAGGACCAGGAGATCGACTTCTCCTTCGGCGTCAAGGGCCTGGCCCGTTTCCGCGCCAACGTCTTCATGCAGCGGGGCGCCGTCTGCGGCGCGTTTCGGCTGATCCCCTACCAGATCCCAGCGTTCGAGACCCTGGGCCTGCCCCCGGTCATCCGCGACATCGCCCGGCGTCCGCGGGGGCTCGTCCTGGTGACCGGCCCGACGGGCTCGGGCAAGAGCACCACGCTCGCCTCGCTCATCGACATGATCAACCAGGAGCGCCGCGAGCACATCATCACCATCGAAGACCCCATCGAGTACCTGCACCAGCACAAGAAGTGCATCGTCAACCAGCGTGAGATCGGCCCCGACACCCAAAGCTTCACGCGGGCCCTCAAGTCCGTCCTGCGCCAGGACCCGGACGTCGTGCTCATCGGCGAGATGCGCGACCTCGAAACCATCGAAGCGGCGCTCGTGCTCGCCGAGACGGGCCACCTTACCTTCGCGACCCTCCACACGAACTCCACCGTCCAGACGATCAACCGGATCATCGACGTGTTTCCGCCCCACCAGCAAAACCAGGTACGGGCGCAACTGAGCTTCGTCCTCGAGGGTATCTTGTGCCAGTCGCTGCTCCCAAAGGTCGGCGGGGGCCGGACACTCGCGGTGGAAGTGATGATCCCGAACGACGCGATCCGCGCCCTCATCCGCGACAACAAGGTGCACCAGATCTACTCGCAGATGCAGCTCGGGCAGGGCAAGCACGGGATGCAAACGTTCAACCAGAGCCTCGCGGAGCTGGTGCTTCGCGGAATCATCAGCCACGAGACGGCGATGCGCCGGTCGAGCGATCCGGGAGAGCTGCAGATGATGCTGGAGGAGGGCAAGGGGCTGTCCCAGGTGCGGCGACAGGTGTGATCCGCAAGGCGCTTTTCACGAGGAATCACCATGCCCACGTACATCTGGGAAGCACGAACGCGCGGCGGCGAGTTTCGCACGGGGACGTACAAGGCCGACTCGAAGGAGGTCGTCGCCTCCAAGCTCGAACAACAGGGCCTCGTGATCACCAAGATCCGGCGCAAACCGCTGGACCTTACGCTGCCATCGCTGGGATCGGGCGTGTCCCTCAAGGACATGGTGGTCTTCACGCGGACCTTCTCCACCATGATCGACGCGGGCCTGCCCATCGTGCAGTGCCTCGACATGCTGGGATCCCAGGCCGAAAACCCCCGGTTTCGCAAGGTCATCCTGGGCGTCAAGGAGGAGGTCGAGGGCGGCAAGTCGCTCAGCGACGCCATGGCCAAGTACCCACGCATCTTCGACGACCTGTTCCGCAACCTCATCGCCGCGGGCGAAGCCGGCGGCATCTTGGACCTTATCTTCCGGCGGCTGGCCGTCTATCTCGAAAAGGCCGCCAAGCTGCGCCGGCAGGTGCGAAGCGCCCTGGTCTACCCTTCTGCGATCCTGGTGGTCGGCGTCCTCGTCATGATCATCATGATGACGAAGGTCCTGCCCGTGTTCGAAAAGATGTTCAAGGATCTCGGCGGCGGATCCCTGCCGGCGCCCACGCGCTTCGTGCTCGGCATGAGCCACATGGTGCAGGACAATATCTTGCTCGTCCTCACCGCGCTGGGCCTCGTCACCGGCGGTCTCATCGCAATGGCCCGCAATCCGAAGGGCCGTTACATCCTCGATGCGACCCTCCTCAAGACCCCCGTGATCGGCAACGTCCTGCGCAAGATCGCGGTGGCGCGCTTCACCCGAACGCTCGGCACCTTGTTGTCTTCGGGGGTCGCGATCCTCGACGCCCTGCAGATCGTGGCCCGTTCTGCCGGCAACGCAGTCGTGTCCAAGGCGATCATGTACGCCCGCGAGAAGGTGTCCGAGGGCAAGGACATCGCCTCCCCCCTGCTCGAAACCGCCATCTTTCCGCCCATGGTGGTGCAGATGATCGGCGTCGGTGAACAGACCGGCGCCATGGACGAGATGCTGCAGAAGATCGCGGACTTCTACGAGGAGGAGGTGGACGCGGCCGTCGCCGCCATGACCTCCCTCATCGAGCCGGTGATCCTCGTCTTCCTCGGCGGCAGCGTGGGCGGGATGCTCATCGCGATGTATCTGCCGATCTTCGAGATCGCCGGCAACATCAAGTAGCGCCATGGCGGCGTCCGAGGATTCCGCGCAGGCTTCGTCGGACGACGCGGCGCGGTCCCTGCACCTTACCGCCCCTGAAGCGAGCGACGCGGGGGGCCGTCGCCGCGTGGCCTACTACATGCTCTTTCGGTTGGGCGTGTTGTTCGTGTGCACGGGGCTCGCCGCCGTCGTCACCTGGCAACGGGCCGTTTTCGGCGAGACGGGGATCCCGTGGGAGTTCTGGACGGCCCTCGCGGCCGCCTACGCCAGCGCCGTGTACTTCGCACGCCGCCTGCGCCGGCCGGGCGCGCTCGCCGGGATCGCCGTGGGCCAGACCACCGTAGACGTCCTGCTGGCGACGGCGGTCGTCCAGCTCTCCGGTGGCCTCCTTTCGGGCTTCGCCTTCCTGTACCTGCTTACGATCCTGGGCGCTGCGATCATGGGTTCGCGCCGGCTCGTCGTCACCTCCGCGGCAACCGGCGCCCTCGTCTACGTCGCCTTCGGGATCGCCCAGACCCTTGGGTTCTGGAACCCGGCCGGGATCTCGACCGAGGGGATCCCACCTTCGGTGGCCGCGGCGGAGATGCTGCGCAACGTCGCCGCCATCGGCGGCGTCGCAGCGCTTTCGGCCTATCTCAACACCCAGATCGCCCGCTCCACGGAGGAGGCGGGGCACCTGCGCAACCTCACGACGCACATCCTCCTGTCCCTCGACTCCGGCCTGCTGACGACCGATCCCGACGACCGGATCACGTACGCGAATCCCGCCGCACGCGCGATCCTGGGAACCGACCACCTCGAAGGGCGTCCGCTGTCCGACTTCTGGGCGCAGGCCGACGCCGCCCCCGCGACCGGCGGGCGCTTCGAGGTGGACTACGAACGCCCCGGCGGCGTTCGCCGACGACTCGGGATCGCCCGCTCGCCGCTTCGCCGGGGGGACGGGGCGGTCGTCGGAACGATCGTCCACTTCCAGGACATCACCGAGATCCAGCGCATGGAGGAGCGCCTACGCCGTTCCGAGAACCTCGCAGCCCTGGGACGTCTGTCGGCGTCCGTGGCCCACGAGATCCGCAACCCCCTGGCGGCGATCTCCGGGGCCGCCCAACTGCTGTCCCGCACGGTGGACGACCCCGCCGGCCGCCGCCTGGTCGCCACGATCGGGCGGGAAGCCGAGCGCCTCGACCGACTCGTGGCGGACATGCTCGCCTACGGGGTGTCGAAGCCCCCGGAGCTCGTGCCGGTGGACCTCGCCGACGCGGTGCGGGAGGTGGTCGCCATGGTCCGCCAGGACCCGATGGCCGAGGGGATCCGGCTCGAAACCAGCATCGAGGCCGACCTGCCGCGCGTCGCCGCCGACCCGAACCAGCTCAGCCAGGTCCTGTGGAACCTCCTGCGCAACGCCCTGGAGGCGACCGAACCGGGCGGCACGGTGACCGTCCGCGTGGACCGGGACGTACCGGAGGAGACGGTGACCGTGTCCATCGAGGACGAGGGCCCCGGGTTCGACGGCGATCCCGCACGGTTCCTGGAGCCGTTTACGACCACGAAGGAGCATGGCTCCGGGTTCGGCCTCGCGATCGCCCGCCGCATCGTGGAGGACCACAGCGGCCGCATCGAACTGGACAACCGCCGCGCCGGCGGCGCAGTCGTCCGGGTGCGCCTGCGCCCCGCCCCCCCGGGCGAACACGCCCCCGCACGCGGCACCTAGAAAGTAAAGGCTGGCCCGATCGTAAAATCGACGAGCAGACTCGTCGCCTTCGGGAACCACACCCCCAGGTCTACCTCGCCGAACAACGCGACGTTCTTGTGGAAATCCGCCTGGAATCCGAACGTCGGCCCCACGAACCCCGCGCCCAACACCACGGTGTCGATGCGGTTCTTATTTCCCTTGCCGGTACTTTGCACGGCGAACGCGAGGTTGTAGTCGTCACTTCCACTCGAACATCCGTTGGCATAAGGCCAGACCGGCACACAGGTCATGTCACCGGAGAGCGGGTCAACCAGCGTGTCGAGCGGGACCTCCCGGTTGTCTGGGACACTGTTGCCGTTGCGGTCGTCCGCAAACTTCATGTCCACCCTCAACCGCGCAAACCCCCCGCCCACGATGAATCCGACGAATGGACGGAAGATCCGGCCCGGTGATCGAAGAAGGTAGCGAAACTTTCCTCCGACCGCCCAGGTAAATGGCGGCCGCTGACGAATCGCACCATTTAGCATAGGATTACGGATCGTGTCCTGGTAATGGGTTGCGAGGTTGTTCTTCTGCGACGGATCGTCACCCCGGAAGACCCGCGAGCCCGTCACCAACTGCAGGCGTCCATAAACCGAGATCAGAAAACGATCCGCAATCCTGATCCCAAACTCTGGCGCGATCTGAAACGGCGCCCAAGCAAGTCCTGTCGAAACCGGGTGCCGCTGCTCACAATAAGATCGGTCGTAGTTTGCGACCAGGTCACCCGTGTTGAAGCCGTCGAGCGCTCCCGTCGGCATCAGATCCGCCATGACCTGCGTCTGGAAGGTCAATGGATCCGGCAGGTCTGCCTGCATGCGCCCCATCTTCGCCCGATCGCCCCCCCACCACCGGGCAATGGCACAGGCCTGCTCGCGCGGGGTGTAGCCGAACGAAGGGTCGTCGGGCAGGAATTGCCGAAAGGAGAGTTCCGCCGTCCCCTGGGCAATGCCGAAGCCCGTTCCGAAACCGAGGTCCATGAAGAAGCGAACGAACTTCCCACTCGCCTTCTTTTTCTTCTTGGCGTCCTCGTCGCCCGCACCTTCCCCGGGCGGTTTGTCCGTCTTCTCGGGCTTCGCTGCCGCGAACTCGACGACCAGCGGGTTCTCCGTGTCGCCCTTGTTGGCGATGGGCTGCTGGTTGGCGTCGAAGGCGTAGATCGCATACTCGATGGGCTTGTCCTGGTGCTCGGCGGCCGGGATCACGGCCCACGCCAGGTTGCCGAAGGTCTCCATCGCCACGGAGCGGTACTGGCTGTCCCCCTTCGGCCGCCAGTACAGACCCGCCTGGAACCCCTCGAGCATCGTCACCCGCATGTGCGCCTGGATCTCGACGTCCTGCCCCGGCGCGGGCGTCGGCGGCGTATGCTCGATGGGCTCGGCCGCCGGCGGAGCCGTAAGCTGGCTGCGCGCCTGGTCCAACAGTTGCTGCAACTCGTCGGACCGTAGCTCGATGGGCAGCGCGATGTAGTAGTCGGCGCGCACCGCCGCGTCGAACGCCACGAGCGTCTGCGCCGTGTCCCCCGTGTTCGAGTAGACGATCCCACCGCGCAGCACCAGAAGCGGCGCGAGCGCCGGGTCGTTCGACAGCCCCTTGGCCTGCGCCTGGGCGATGGCCGCGTCGAGCGTCGCCAGGGCGGCGTCCAGCTCCAGGTTGTTGAACTGCGTCATCGCCGTCTGGTAGGCGCTGCGCAGCTCGGGGGGCGGCGCGAAGAAGAAACGCACCGGGCCCGACGCGACGGTCGGGGCCGGGGGGGCGGCCTCCACCAGGCCCGGCGCGACGAAGGCGAGGGCGAGGGCGGCGGCCGAGCAGACTCGATGCGTGCGTGCCATGGGGGGGGGGGACCTCTCCACCCGCCGCGCGGGTGCTAGGGGTTCTTGCGCTTGCAGTCCACGTTCGTGACGTTGAACTCCACGCGGCGGTTGCGCGCACGGCCCTCCGCCGTGCGGTTCGTGTCGATGGGCATGTCCTCCCCGAACCCGACCGCTTCGAGCCGATCCGGCGCCACACCGTGCTCGATGAGGTACTTGCGGACCGCCTCGGCCCGCCGCTGGGACAGCTTCTTGTTGTAGCGCGCCGAGCCCTTGCTGTCCGTGTGGCCCTCGATGCGGAACTTGAGCCCCGCGTCCACGATGTC
>JALSIN010000117.1 GCA_026989935.1 Polyangiaceae bacterium
ACCGTGGCCACGTCGTTGAGCAGCTCGTAGCTACGCGGATCGATGTCCCACTTGTTGAACTTGAAGAAGACCTTCTCGGAGATGACGACCGAGCAGCCATCGAACTTGGCCTTGAGATCCGGGCATCCGTCCTCGTCGGCGTCGCCGTCGTAGTCCTCGGGGTCGTTCGGGCACTTGTCGTCCTTGTCCAGGATCTTGTCCTGGTCGTTGTCCGGGTCCGGGCACCCGTCCTCGTCCTCGAAGTTGTCGATGTCCTCCGGGTCGTTCGGACACTTGTCCGGATCGTCCAGGATCCCGTCCTGGTCGTTGTCCGGATCCGGGCACCCGTCCTCGTCCTCGAAGCCGTCCTTGTCCTCCGGGTCGTTGCGGCAGTCCTTGCCGTCCTTCTTGTCGAGGTTGATCCAACGCCCCTTCTCCAGCTTGGACGCATCCAGCACGCCGTCGCCGTCGTTGTCCTTGTCCGGGCAGCCGTCGTCGTCCTCGAAGCTGTCGAAGTCCTCCGGATCGTCCGGGCAGCCGTCCTTCTCGTCGTCGTAGCCGTCGCCGTCCCGGTCCCCCACCCGCACGACCGCCTCGCGCACGTACCCGGGCTCCTTGCAGCGCACCGGATCCGTCTTGGCGGCGGCGAGCTTCGTGTACGTCTCGGCGATCTCCGCGTGCATCTTGCCGCGGTAGTACTCGCCCATGTCCAGCGCATCCCGCGCAAACTTGATGTTCGCCTCGGCGATGGCGGTCTCCTTGGGCGCACAGCCGATGGTCTTCGACCCGTTCTCGATGGCCTCTTGCAGGTTCGTCTCCGTCCCCTGGACGCTGCCGAGGAGCTTTTGCCCCAGGCAGCCGCTCGCCAGCACGGCGAACACCAGCCCGAGCAGAAGACCGAACCCGCGGATACGCGCCGCCACCGTCATCCGCCCACCTCCACCTTGCCTTCGGCCTCGCCCTTCGCCTCACCCGCTTCGACCTTCCCCTCGGCCCCGGCCTTCGCCGCCCCCTCCGCGGCCTTCTCCTCGCCCTCGGGCGCCCCCTTCTGGATCGGTCCCACGTCCTCGTCGGGCGCGGCGATGCCCTCCTTGCGCTCGACCGTCTTGCCCTTGCGCCGCATGTCCGTCTTCTTCTTGGCCTCCTCGGCCAGCGCGACCGCCCGCTCGCCGTAGTCGAACGAGCGCTCGTATTCGCTGTAGGCCATCATCACCTTGGCCTGCTCCAGGTACGACACCGCCCCCCAGTACTCGTAGGGGGCGTGCTCCTCGGCGCCCGCGGCCTTGGCGGCGGCCACCGAACGGTTGGCGTCCTTGGCGACCTTCTTGAGGTAACCGAACGGCCCACAGCCGGCAAGCGAGACGGAGAGGACGAGATAGATCGCGGTTCGAAGGTTCGTGGAGGGCACGGGTGAAGACTCCCTCACGTGGGCAAACGGGCGTCGGTCCGAACGGACGGCGTTCGTTTCGTGCCCGCTGACCATACTACCATCGGTCCTTGCGGGTCAATCGAGGCCCCCCGGCGCCCTTGACCGTCACCTCGGCCCCCCGGCTGCTATCGTGCCCGGCCGTGGACCGCCCGCACGCCCCCCGGCGCGCCGGCCTCGGGCCGGGGATCACTTCCGTCGCGGCGGCGGCCTGGACCGCGTGGGGGTGCGGCGTCCCGGCGGCTTCGCCCGCCCCCGATGAAATGCTCCGGGTGGTGGATTCGTACCCCGCCCCCGGGGGCACCTTGGAGGCGGGCCGCACGGTGGACCTGTGCTTCGACGGGCTGCTCGACCCACGCACCGTGGACCGCGCGGACTTCGTGCTGGCCTCGGGCCGGGTCGTGTTCGACGCGGCCGTGGTCGTCGAGCTGCGGCCCTGGTACGGGCCGGGGGGTGGGCCGCCCGCACAGGCGCCCTGGTGCCCCGGAACGGTCGTCAGCGTGCGCCCCACCAACGGTGTCGGCGCCGGTGTGCGGGCGCGGCTTCGCATGCGCCCCGACGCCGTCGGGTGGAACGGCGAGCCCATCGACCCCATGGGCCCGGGCTTCTTCGAGACCGACGAGGGTGCGCACCTGTTCACCCTGGAGTTCGAGACGGCGCCCGCCGACGGCGGGACGCTCGAACCGTGGGCGCCGCCCGAGGCCCCGCCGAACCTCGCGGACCTGTTCGAGGCCGGGCGCGTCTTCGAGCCGAACGGGGTGTGTAGCTGTCACACCCGCCAGGCCCCCGACACGGACCCGACCGCCGTGGCGCGGCTCGACCTGTCCGCGCCCCAGGCCGCCTTCGACGACCTGCTCAGCCCCCCGGGGGCGTTGTCCGAGGCCTTCCCCCTCGTGGCGCCGGGCGACCCGTCCGGCAGCTTCCTGTTGCACAAGGTCCTCCGGACCGAGGGCGGCCTGCCGCTGCGGGGGGTCCGGGGGGTGCCGATGCCCCCCGCCGCGCCCCTGCCCTACCGGCACTTCGTCGATCTCGCCCGGTGGATCGAAGGCGGCGCCCGGCCTTGACGGCCCCCTAACCGGCCACGATGGCCGCGGCCGTCGCCTCCGGGTCGAACACCCAGTCGTCGCGGCGGATCCTGCGCGGATCGAAGACCGCGACGAACTCGTCGGCGGACAGGCGCCGGCACGACGGCCCGCAAAGCCCCATCCCCCGGGCGAGCGCGGCCACCACGGCCTCCGGCGCCGCACCGGCCCGCCGCAGCGCCGCGAGCGACAGCCCCCCCGCCCGCTTGCTGAGCTTGTGGCCGCGCGGGCCGAGCACGAGCGGCACGTGCAGATAGCGCGGCACACGAAGGCCGAGGGCGCGCGCCAGCGCCACCTGCAGCGGGGTCTCGGCCAGCAGGTCCCGGCCGCGCACCACCACGTCGATCCCCATCGCCGCGTCGTCCACGACCACCGCCAGCGTGTAGGCGAACGCGCCGTCCGATCGCCGCAGTACCGGGGCCCCCACCTCGGCCGCGGGATCGCCCCGCCCCCGCCCGTGGAACAGGCACGTGTACGCGACGGGCCCGGCGGGCACGACCCACCGCCGCGCCGCCGGTCGGCCCGGGCGCGGCCCGGCCCGCAGGCACGTGCCCGGATAGGGCCGGCGCCCCGCGGCGGCCCCCGGCTCCGCCCGGTCCCATGCCTTCCGAAGCTCCCGGCGCGTGCAGGTGCAGGGGAACGTCTCGAGCCGGCCGAGCGCCCGGGCGTAGTGGTCTTCACGCTCGGATTGGACGTACGGCCCCACGGGTCCGCCCACGTCCGGCCCCTCGTCCCAGGAAAGGCCCAGCCAGCGCAGATCTTCGAGTTGCTCTCGCACCAGGCCGGGCCGGCTGCGCGCCGGATCGAGATCCTCCACGCGCAGCACGAAGCGTCCCCCAGTCGCCCGGCTCGTCGCGTAGGCGCACAGCGCGGCCCAGGCGTTGCCCAGGTGCAGCTTCCCCGTGGGGCTGGGCGCGAAACGCCCCCGCAGCGGTTCGGCCGGCAGCGGCGAAGCCACGGCCCCGATCGTAGCAGTCGGCGGCCGCATCGGGCTCCCGCGCCCCCCCGGATCGGTGGAACCGTGCGGCCGGCGCGCCCGTGGGGTAAGCTTCGCCTTGCGGAGAAACGACCATGCTCGCACGCATCAAAGGCCGGGCCAAGGCGGCCGTGGAGCGACGCCGCCTGGCGCGTGTCCGCCTCGCCCCGTGCGAGGTGGAGCGCCTGGCACGGCTTTCCGAGGCGGACCTGCGCGCCGCCATGGAAGATCCGGCCACGGCGCAGGATTGGCCCGCCGTGGCCGAAACGATGCGTGCGCTCGGTCTCCCGGACGGCACCGGCGGTGTGAACCCGGGCGACCGGCGGGCGATCTATCACCTCGTCCGGCGCCTACGGCCGCGGCGGGTGCTGGAGGTGGGCACCCACATCGGGGCCTCGACGGTCCACATCGCCCGGGCGCTGGCCGACAACGGACCGGACGGGACGCTCGTGACAGTGGACATCGCGGACGTCAACGACCCCCACACGCAACCGTGGCGGCGTCACGGCTGCAGCCGGTCCCCCGCGGCGATGATCGGGGCGCTCGGGCTGACGGAGCGGGTCACCTTCGTGTGCGAGCCGTCCGTCTCGTTCCTCGCCGGCGAGGGCGAGCCGTTCGACTTCATCTTCCTCGACGGGGACCACGCGGCCTCGACCGTGGCGCGAGAGCTTCCACTCGCGCTGCGCCGGCTCGCGCACGGCGGCACCGTCTTGCTCCACGACTACTTCCCCGGGCTTCGCCCCCTGTGGCCCGGGCGCGGCGTCATCCCGGGTCCCTACCTGGCGACCGAGGCGCTTCGCGCGGCGGGGGCCCGATTCGAGGTGCTTGCGTTGGGGGCGCTGCCATGGCCCACGAAGGCCGGCACGAACGTCACGAGCTTGGGGGTCGTCGCGCGCGCGTAGCCCCGCGCTCGGGGGTCGCCGTCGCGTGTCGTCCCAGGGGTCACGCCGGGTCCTCGCCCGCATGCCGCCGCGTGATCGCGAGCACCCGGTCGGCCAGCCCCTCGGGGGCGACGACCGCGCCCGCCGCCCCGCGCGCCACGGGGGGGCGCGACAGGTCGATGGGGGCGCCCCGGGCGTCGCAGACACGAAGACCGGCCGCCCGCGCCAGGGCGATCCCCGCGGCGTGATCCCAGACCGGCTCGGGTCGTCCGGGCGCCCGCGGCACGCGCACGTACACGTCGGCGCGCCCGCACGCGACGAGCCCCACCTTGCCCTGGCCGTCCATCCGCACGACGCGCGCGCCGCCGAGGGCCGCGGCGAGCTCGCGCACGGCAGCCGGGTCCGTGTGGCCGAGCGCGCGGCTCGTGACGAGGATCCGGCCCTCGCCCGTCCCGTGCGAAGGTGCGACGGGCCGGGCCGGCCCCACCCGCCCCTCGGGGGAGACCGCCGCCACGCGAAGTTCTCCTTCCACGGCCACGAAGACCGTCCCGGAGGGGCGCCGGGCGGCGAGCGCCGAGATCGGCGCGGACAGGTCGAGCCGCGGGCAGGCCACGATCCCGACCCGCGACACCCCGCCCTCGACCCACGCCACGCACACGGCGTACTGACCGCCGGCGAGGAACCCCTTCGTACCGTCGATGGGGTCCACCGCCGCGTACGGGGCCCCGGGTGGGACCTCGGCGCGCGCGAGCGCCTTCGCCAGCGCGCCCTCGTCGATGGGACCTGCGTCGGCGCCCAGCGCCGCCGCGACCTTCCCGAGCACCCCGCGGGCCTGCGCACCGCCGCCGGGCCACGTATTTTCCTCACCAATAATGGGAATATTTCCGAGCCGCGATCGCAAAAGGTGCGCGAGGACCGCCTGCACCGCAACGTCGCACGTCGTAACCGGCGATCCGTCCGCCTTCGAGGTGGCCGGGGCGACGCGCTGCGATCCATCCAAACCGCCGTCTTCCCGTATCAAGAGCGGAAGAACGGCCGAAACGGCTTCGAGCGCGGCGCCCGCGAAAGCCTTCGGTTCCACCCGGTGAGGCTATCGGCCCGCCGCGGGGCCCGTCAAGGCCAAACGCCCCTACCGCCCGGGCCGCCGGCGCGCTACGGTGACATGGACGATGGTTTTACCGGAACATAACGAGAATTTATCTCACCTGCGCCTGCTCGAGGCGGAGAGCATCCACGTCCTGCGGGAGGCGGCGGCGGAGTTCGACCGTCCCGTGATGCTCTACAGCATCGGCAAGGACTCGGCCGTGATGGCGCACCTGGCCCGCAAGGCGTTCCACCCGGCGCCGCCGCCGTTTCCGTTCCTGCACATCGATACCACGTGGAAGTTTCGGGCGATGTACGAGCACCGCGACTGGTTCGCGAAGACGTACGGGGTGGATCTTTTCGTACACCGGAACGAACGGGGCGTCGCGCAGGGTGTCAACCCGTTCGACTACGGCAGCCAGGTCTACACCACGATCATGAAGACCGAGGCGCTCGTCGAGGCGCTGACCCTCCACGGCTTCGACTGCGCCTTCGGCGGCGCGAGGCGCGACGAGGAGCGCTCCCGCGCCAAGGAGCGCATCTACTCGTTTCGGGACGCCGACCACCAGTGGGATCCGAAGAACCAGCGGCCGGAGTTGTGGAACCTCTACAACGGTGTGATCCGCCCCGGCGAGAGCGTCCGCGTGTTCCCGCTGTCGAACTGGACGGAACTCGACGTGTGGCTGTACATCTGGCTGGAGGAGATCCCCGTGGTCCCCCTGTACTTCGCCGACGAACGACCGGTCGTGGAACGTGAGGGGACCTTGTTGATGGTGGACGACGACCGCTTTCGCCTCCGTCCCGGAGAGACGCCGACGATGGCCTGCGTGCGCTTCCGGACCCTCGGCTGCTACCCCTTGACCGGCGCGATCCGCTCGAACGCCCGGACCGTCCCGGAGATCCTGGAGGAGATGCTCGAGGGCGGCCTGTCCGAACGGCAGGGGCGGCTCATCGACTTCGACACGGACGGCTCGATGGAATTGAAGAAGCGGGAGGGCTACTTCTGATGCGCACCGAACCCGCCCTTTCGAGGCCCGTGCGGACGCCGGGGCGCGGCACCGGGGCGTCCATCGAGGCGTTCTTGCGCCGCTACGAGGCGCAATCGCTCCTGCGGTTCGTGGCGGTCGGGAGCGTGGACGACGGCAAGTCCACGCTCATCGGCCGCCTGCTGCACGACACCGGTTCCGTGTACCGCGACCAGGTGGAGGCCGTCCGGCGCGCGTCGGCGCCCGGCGGAAACGGCCCCCTGGACTTTGCCCTGTTCACCGACGGGCTCAAGGCCGAGCGTGAGCAGGGCATCACCATCGACGTCGCCCACCGCTACTTCTTTACCGACCGACGCAAGTTCATCGTGGCGGACACGCCCGGCCACGTGCAGTACACGCGCAACATGGTCACGGGCGCCTCGACGGCCGACGTGGCCGTGATCCTCATCGACGCACGCCACGGGGTCGTGGAGCAGTCGCGCCGCCACGCGGCCATCGCCTCGCTGCTTCGGGTGCCGCACCTGGTCGTCTGCATCAACAAGATGGACCTGGTGGGGTTCGATCCGGACGTGTTCGGCGCGATCCAGACCGCCTTCGCCGAGTTCGCTCGCGGGCTGTCGTTCCTGGACGTCACCTACATTCCCGTCAGCGCCACCGGCGGTGACAACGTCCTCGAGCGCAGTACGAACACCCCCTGGTACGACGGCCCCACGCTCCTGGCGTACCTGGAGGAGGTCCCGGTTCTCGACCACCGCAATCACCGCGACCTGCGCTTTCCCGTCCAGACCGTCGTTCGCCCGAATCTGGACTATCGAGGGCTGGCCGGGACGATTGCCAGCGGTGTGCTGCGACCGGGCGACGAGGTGCTCGTGCTGCCGTCGGGCCTGCGCACGAAAGTGGCCGCCCTCGACACCTTCGACGGACCGCTGGCGCAAGCACGCCCCCCCCAGAGCGTGGTCGTCCGCCTCGCCGACGACCTCGACGTCGGCCGCGGGGACATGCTCGTCGGCCCCGAACACCCGCCCGTGGCGGCGCGCACGTTCGACGCGCACCTGGTGTGGATGGGCGACGCCCCCCTCGACCCGACGCGCGCGTACCTGCTCAAGCACACGACGCAGACCGTCCGGGCGCAGGTGGTGGAGGTCCACGGCAAGATGGACCTGTTCTCCCTGGGATGCGTCGCCACCGACGGCGTGCAGGCCAACGACATCGTGCGCGTGCGGGTCCGGATCCACCCCCCGATCTTCTGCGACCCCTACGCCGAGAATCGGGCGACCGGCGCCTTCATCCTGATCGATCCGGTCCACCATCATACGGTCGCGGCCGGGATGGTGGAGCGTGCGTTGCCGGCTTCGGATCGCGCACCGGCATCCGCGGGCCCCGGCGCACTCGTGCTCGTCGAGGGCCCCGGCGGGGCGATCGAGGCGGCGGCGCGCCGCCTGCACGAGGCGGGCTGCTTCGTCACGACGCTCCAGCCGGCGCCGGACGAGCCGCCGGGCGCCGCGCACGAGGTCGCCCGCCTCGCGATGGACCTGGGCGGCGTCGTCGTCGCGCCGGCACGGGCGTTCGCCGGCACGTCGTTCGACCCGGCACGGACGTTCGAGGTACGCGCCGGCGCACCCGGCGACCCCGGCCTGCACGCGGCGGTCCGCAGCGTGGTAGATCGGATCCGTGGCTCCGCCTCCGAGACCCCCTGACGCCCATCGTCGCAGCCCGGGGCGCCGCGGCCGGCCCCGGCCCGGACCGGAGGCGGCGCCCTGATGCGCGTCGTCGTCACCGGCGGCGCGGGCTTCATCGGCAGCCACGTGGCCGAGGCGCTGTGCGACCGGGGCCACGAGGTCTTCGTCCTCGACGACCTGAGCACCGGCCGGCGCGAGAACGTGCCCGCGGCCGCCACCTTCGTCGAGGGCGACGTGCGCGACGAAGGGCTCGTGCAGGCCCTGTTTCGAGACGTACGCCCCGACGCCGTCAGCCACCAGGCGGCGCAGACCAGTGTCGCCCGCAGCGTGGCGGCGCCGTGCGACGACGCGGCCGTCAACGTCCTGGGGACGATCGCCGTCCTGGAAGCGGCCCGTGCGGCCGGTGTCGAGCGCTTCGTCTTCGCGAGCACCGGCGGGGCAATCTACGGGGAGGTCCCCGAGGGACGGGCGGCCGGCGTGGACACCCCCACCCTGCCGGCCAGCCCCTACGGGATCGCGAAGCTCGCCGGCGAGCACTACGTGCGTGCGGCCGCGGCCTCGCTCGGGCGCACCACGATCCTGCGCTATGCGAACGTCTACGGGCCCCGGCAGGACCCACATGGGGAGGCCGGCGTCGTGGCGATCTTCTCGCAACGGTTGCTGGCCGGGCAGGCACCCGTGATCTTCCGGCGCCGGACCCCCGGCGACGGCGGCGGCGTACGGGACTACGTGTTCGTGGCGGACGTCGTCCGGGCGAACCTGGCCGCGCTGGCGGGGACGCTGCGCGCCCCCGTCGTCCACGTCGCCACGGGCGTGGGCACGACCACCGCCGCCCTGTTCCAAAAGCTCGCCGGCCTGTGTGGCGCGGCCGTCGAGCCGACGAGTGCACCGCCGCGGCCCGGCGACCTGGCGCGCAGCGTGCTCGTCCCCTCCCCCGAGTTGCCGGCCCCGACCCCCCTCGACGAGGGCCTTCGTAAGACGGTGGCCTGGTTTCGGGCGCGGGCGGACGGCTAACCGCCGCGGTCCCGCAGCCACCGCACGAAGCGGGCCAGCCCCTCGTCCAGGTCCACGCGCGGCCGGTATCCGAGCAGGCGCTCGGCCCGGCCGACGTCGGCGTACGTCCGCGGCACGTCCCCGGGTTGGTCGGGCAGGCGGACGATGCGCGCGGGCCGTTCGAGCGCCCGCTCGATCTTCGCCACGAGGGTGGAAAGCTGCACGGGGGACGCACCGCCGAGGTTGACGACCTCGAAGCGGGCCAGTGGGACCTCCATGGCCGCGATCACGCCGTCCACGATGTCGTCCACGTAGGTGTAGTCGCGGCTGCTCGTGCCGTCGCCGTACAGTTCGATGGGTTCGTCCCGCAGGATCCGCTCCGCGAACTTGCGGATCGCAAGGTCCGGCCGCTGGCGCGGCCCGTAGACCGTAAAGAAGCGCAGGGCCACCGCCTCGAAGCCGTACAGGTGGCAAAAGGCCCGCACCAGGGCCTCGCCGGCGATCTTCGTGGCCGCGTAGGG
>JALSIN010000118.1 GCA_026989935.1 Polyangiaceae bacterium
TCCCCGTACCGCTCGTGCACGACCACCGAGACCTTGATCTCCGAGGTCGAAACCATCTCGACGTTGATCTTCTCGGCCGCCAGGGCGCGAAAGGCATGCGCCGCGACCCCGGCGTGGGTGCGCATCCCGAGGCCCACGATGCTGATCTTGCAGATCCGCGGATCCGTCGCCACCGCGAGCGGTTGCCCGTCGATGCGTACGTTTTCGAGGATCGAGGCCGCGCGGGGCAGGTCCTGCTCCGGCACGGTGAACGTCACGTCGGTGACCCCGGCCCGGCTCGCGTTCTGGATGATCATGTCCACGACGATCCCCGCGTCGCCGAGGGCGCCGAAGATCGCCGCCACGGTGCCGGGGACGTCCGGCACGCCCTCGACCGTGACCTTGGCCTCGTTGCGGTCGAGGGCAAGGCCGGAGACGACGGGGGCTTCCATGTCGGGGCTTTCGGGCACGATCCAGGTTCCTTTCCCTTGGTGCAGGCTCGAGCGCACGTGGACGGGCACGCCGAACCTGCGCGCGAACGCCACGCTGCGGATCTGGAGGACCTTCGCCCCCAGGCTGGCCAGCTCGATCATCTCCTCGTGGGTGATCCGGTCCACCTTGCGTGCGGTCGGGACGATGCGGGGGTCCGTCGTGTAGACCCCGTCCACGTCCGTCAGGATCTCGCACACGTCCGCCCCCAGGGCGGCGGCGAGCGCCACCGCCGAGGTGTCCGAGCCCCCCCGGCCGAGGGTCGTGATGTCGCCGCGCTCGTCGGCCCCCTGGAACCCCGCCGCCACCACGACCCGCCCCTCGGCCAGCTCCCGCTCGATGCGGTCGCGCCGGATCCCGCGGATCCGGGCGCGCGTGTACGCCCCGTCCGTGACCATCCCGATCTGCGGCCCCACCAAGGAGACGGCATCCCCGCCGAGGGACTGCACGGCCATGGCGAACAGGGCGGCGCTGACCTGCTCCCCGGTCGCCTGGAGCTGGTCGAGCTCGCGCTCGTGCGCGGGGTCGCCCGCCTTGGCGTGGGCCACGTACGGGCCGCGGCCGGCGCCGTCGAAGCCGACGATCTCGTTCGCCATGGCGATGAGCCGGTTCGTCTCCCCCGCCATCGCCGACACGACGACGACCACGCGGTGCCCCTCGCGCACGAGGCCCAGCGTGCGCTCCGCGCAGGCCCGGATCCGGGTCAGGTCGGCGACGGACGTGCCGCCGTATTTTTGCACCACGAGCATGGCGGAGCCGCCCCGTTCTTAGCCGAGGGCGCGCCCTCGTTCCATCGTCCGCCAAGGGCGATCGTTGCAGCGGGGCCGGACGGCGCGGCGCTGACGGCCAGGGGCGCGGCGGCCGCCTAGCGGCCGGGACCGTCCGGGTCGAACAGCACGAGCTGCCGCGGCGGGGGCGGATCCGCGGCGGGCCGGTGGCGTTCGATGAGCGCCCGCAAGGTGGGGTGGCACGACCGGCACGAGATCCCGGCGCCGCAGGCCTCCCCGAGCGCTTCGAGGCTGACGGCCCCACGGCGTACGAGGGCGGCCACCTTCCGCCGGGTCACCTGCCCGCAGCGACACGCGAACCGGGGCGGCCCACCCATCAGCCGGCCTCCCCGCCGCGGGCCCGTTCGGCCAGCGCCCGCCGTTCGAGCTCCTCGCGCAGGGCCGGATGCGCGGCCAGTTCCGGGTCCTTCGCGAGCAGCGCCCGCGCCGCGTCCCGGGCCTTTTCGACCAGCGGCAGCGACAGGGCGCCGCCGACCCCGGAAAACGCCCGCGCCGCCCCGGCCTGGCGCTGGCCGAACACTTCCCCCGGCCCGCGCAGGGCCAGGTCGGCCTCGGCCACCTCGAACCCGTCGTCCGTCGAGGCCAGGATCGAAAGCCGCCGGCCGGCGTCGCTTTCGGGGTCGGCCGTGGTGTGCAGGAGGCACAGGCCCGGCCGGTCCCCGCGCCCCACCCGCCCGCGGAGCTGGTGCAGCTGGGCCAGGCCGAACCGCTCGGCGTGCTCGACCAGGATCAAGGTGGCGTCGGGCACGTCCACGCCCACCTCCACCACGGTGGTGGCCACCAGCACCTGCACCCGGCCGTCGCGGAACATGCCCATCACGCGCTCGCGCTCCTCCGGCGCCACGCGGCCGTGCACCCGGGCCACGCGCTCGGCCCCCACGAGGCGGGCGTAGGCCTTCCGGGCCTGCTCGACGTCGGTGACCGCCAGCGCATCGCTGGCCTCGACCAGCGGGCAGACCACGAAGGCGCGGTGGCCGGCCGCCACCGCCTCGCAAAGCGCCCGGCGGGCCGCCGCGAGGCCGTTCTTGCCGGCGAACAGGCGGGTCCGGGCGGGGGTGCGCCCCGGCGGACGTTCGTCGAGGATCGAAAGGTCCAGCTCGCCGAAGGCGGCCAGGGCCACCGTGCGCGGGATCGGGGTCGCGGTCATCACGAGCAGGTGGGCGGCGGGCCCCTTCTCGCGCAGGCGGGCGCGCTGGTCCACGCCGAAGCGGTGCTGCTCGTCCACCACGGCGAGCCCCAGCTCCCGAAAGCGGATCGACGACGACAGCAGCGCGTGGGTCCCCACCACCACGTCGGCCCGGCCGGCCTCGACCAGGGCCGCCGCCGTGGTCCGCTCGGCCCGCCCCATGCGCCCGGTGAGCGTGACGAGGCGAAGGCCCGCGCGCTCGCACCACGGGCGCAGGGTGCGGGCGTGCTGGCGTGCGAGCAGCTCGGTGGGCGCCATGATCGCCGTCTGGGCCCCGGCCGACGCCACCAGACACGCCGCCGCAAAGGCCACGAAGGTCTTGCCGCTGCCCACGTCTCCCTGCAGCAGCCGCAGCATGGGGCGGCCGGAGCCCAGGTCCGCCGCGATCTCGTCGCACACCCGCTGCTGGGCGGCGGTGGGGACGAACGGCACGGCCGCTCGCGCGCGCCCGAGGGCCTCGTCGGCGGCGGGGACCACCACGGCCGCGCCGGCCCGCCGGTAGGTCTCGCGGCGCCGGGCGAGGGCGAGCTGGACCAGGAACAGTTCCTCGAACAGCAGGCTGCGATGGGCGTCGCTGCGCCCCTCGAACAGGGCCGACAGCGCCGGGCCGGCAAGGTCCTGCGGGGGCGCGTGGAGAAAGCGCAGGGCATCGAGCCGCGGCAGCAGGCCGGCCCCCTCGGCGACCTCGCGCGGCACCTTGGAGACCGCCGGTCCGTCGCCGAGACGGTCGAGCGCCGTAAGGCACAGCCGCGCCAGGCGCTCGGGCCCCACGCCGGGGACCTCCCGGTACCGCGGCACGATCTGCCCCGGCCGCCCCGGGTCCCGCAACAAGGGGTGCACCATCGTCCACGTCCCGCGATGCCGCGACAGCCGGCCGTGGGCCCGCACGGTCCGGCCGGCGCCCAGGCGCGCCCCGAGTCCGCGCAGCGGGTGGAACCAGCGCAGCAGCACCGGCACGCCCTGCACGTCGAGGGTGCACGTGGCCATGAAGCGCCCGCCGCGGACCCGGCCCTGCCGAAACCCCGTCACGGTCCCCTCCACCCCGACCTCCGCGCCGACCTCGAAGGCGTCCGGCGGCGTCGTGTGGCGCAGGTCCTGGTAGCCCACGGGAACCCAGCGGGCCAGATCCTCGAGCGACTCGATCCCGGCGGCACGCAGGCGCGCGGCCACGGCCGGGCCCACCCCCGGCAGGGTGGTCAAGGGGTCGCGCCGGCGGGGACCGGCCCGCCGTGGCGCCGGGCCCGTCGGCAGCGTGCAGGCCAGGCGCATGGCCGTCGCCACCCAGATCGCGCGGTCCGTGCTGCCCAGGGTGTCGAAAGCCGCGAGCGCCCGGTAGAGATCCCGCCACGGACCGCGCTCGTCCTCGGGCAGGCGGGAGGCCACGGCCGCCACCGCATGCTCCAGGCGGCGGGCGAGGTCATCGGCCTGTACGGCACCGAAGTTGTCGGCGGCCGCGCCGCGCAAGGTGGCGCGCAGGCGGTCGGCCGCGACGCCGAGTTCCCCCGAGGCCATCGACCGCGCGGCCGGCCTAGGCCGGCGGGATGAACGAGAAGCGGATCTCGTGATCGCACAGGTGGTACACCGCGCCCTCCTCGATGCGGTGGTTGTCCACGCGCTCCCCGTGGAACTCGATGCCGTTCGTGCTCCCCAGATCCATGATGAAGTACTCCCCACCCCGGCGGACCACGGCGGCGTGCCGCCGCGAGATGTTCGCGTCCTTGATCGGCAGGTCCGAGTACTTCGAGCCCCGACCGATCACGAACTCGTCCTGATCGATCACGTACCATTGCCCCAGGTAATTGAGGTAGAGCGGCCGCGCCTTCGCGGGGGCGCGGGCGACCCCGGGTGGGCGCGGCAGACCCGCCGTCGGGCGCGGGCGGGGCATGCCGGCGGGCGCGGGACGCCGGGCCGCCGGTGGCGGCGAAGCAGGCCGCGGCGCGGGGGGTGGTTCGGCGACGTCGGGTTGCGCCCGGCTGAAGAGGGTCAACAACGCGGCGTCCACCACGTCGTCGGGAGCGAGCCCGCGATCTTCGGCGAGCACTTCGACCCGCTCCCACAGGTCGTCACGAACGTGGACTTGTCGCGCACTTCGTCGGATCACGGGGCCTCGCCGGCAATGCTAGAGCCGGCCCCGGCACCGGTCAACCGGCGTTCCGGACCACCCGCCGGACCGCCCGCCCCGGGGCGCGCCACGGCGCTCCGAGTCGAGGCCGGCACCGGAGCCGACCGTGCCCGAGGACCCCCGAGCCCCGGAGAACACCGCCGGCGCCGGTTTCCTCGCCCGGCGAACACGGCACCGAGTCTGGATGCGCCACCGGCCCCGCCACGCCTGCGCAGGGGGCGGGCGCAGGCCCCGTCCCGGGCCGGCGCGCTATGCTCGCCGCCCGCATGGGCCGCTTGCCCCCACGGCGTGCTCCTTTCCCGTCGATCGGCCGCCGGTGCGGCCCGGCGCGGGCGTTGCGGCGGGGGGCGCTGGCCGCGGCGATCGGCGGTGTCGTCACCGGCCCGGCCGGGAGGGCACACGCCGCCCCGGGCATGGCCGTCCGGCTCGAGGGGGCGGGCCCGCAGGGGGCCGGCACGCCCACGATGGCGAGCCTCTACCACAACCCGGCGCACATCGCGGCGATCGGCGCCAGCGGGGTGACCGCGTCGTTTCGCGGCGGCTTGGAGCAGCGATGGACGAAACGCTACACCATCGAGGCCGCCACGGGCGCCCCCACCGGCCAGTTCGGCCCACGGGCGAGCACCACGGATCCGGCGCTAGGGTTCTTCGCGGCGGGCGTGTTGTCCTTCGATCCGGTGGCCTTCGCGGTCGGCTACTACGACCTGGACAGCCGCATGCAGTTACGGTCGTCGGATCCCCTGCGGTACCACCTCGCGCCACCGACCGACCCGGGCTGCCTCGTCGCCGGCGACCGGCGCTGTCCCCCAACGGGCGGGCAGGTCCGCACCCAAACGGAGCTTTCGGCCGCGTTGGCCTGGAACTTCGGCGCCACCCAGGTGGGCCTGGGCGTCCACATGCCGCTGGTCTACGCGCGGTTCGCCTACGACGAGGACACGAGCCTCGCGGCCGGCGCCGGCTCGGCGTGCACGGGGCGCGAGGACCCGCGCTGCGCCGAGCGCGTGGGCTTCAAGGGCTGGACGCGCTGGATCGCCCCGAAGGGCACGAAAAGCGGCTTCGACGTCGCGTTGAGCTTGGGGCTCGGGATCCGGCTGCCGAACCGCCGCGGCCACCTGGGGCTGCGCTACCGCACCTTTCCCCTGCGCCGGGCGGGGGACGTGGTGCTGTCGGGGGTGGGTCTGGTGTGCGCCCCCGAGGGATCGGTCCAGACCGACGACGCCGGCACGCCGCTGGCCCCCTGCGGCGAGGCCGACCCGGTCCGGGCCTTCGTGCGCGAACGCCTGCCGCAGGAGGTGGCCCTCGGCGCCTCGGTGCGGCTCGGCCCCGCGCGGCTTTGGCGGCTGGACGTGCAGGGGGTGTGGCAGGACCGGTGCGTGGGCGGCGTGCGGCCAGCCGCCTGCCCCGACGACGGCGCCCAGGAGGTCACGATCACCGGGCTCGACGCCGAGTCCTTCGTCCCCTCGAAGTTCGTGCGGTACCGCGGGTCCCAGGACGTGTTCGCCCTGGACGTGTTCGCCACCTACCAGTTCCGGGCGCGGGCGGCGCTTTCGGGCGGGGCGCACCTCGCCTCGCCACCCACCCGCCCCGTGGCGCGCTCGGCGGCCTTCCCGGACGGCTGGCGTCTGGGGATCACCTTCTCCGCGGCGCTGGCGCTCGCGGACCGCCACGTGCTGCTGGTGCCCGGCTACGGCTTCGACCTGGACCTTCCCGGACGGGTCCGGCCGGGGTCGGCGGCCTACGACCCCACGGCGCGGACGGCCTTCGAGGCCTCGTTCGGGGACCTCAACGCCCCGGGGGCCGACGCGGTACTGGCCGGGCGAGGTCGTCCCACGAACGCCGGCCGCTACGTCGGCATGCGCCACCTGCTGTCGCTGACCGTGCGCTGGACCGACCGGCCGCCCGGGATCTAGGGGCCGGACCATCGCGCCCGCGCAATGCCGGGCGGGCGACCCTGCCCGCACGCTCTCGCACGGCGCGCACATGGTCCCGAAGCGGGCCGGTGGCTCTCGTGCCACCGCGCACGCGCCGGGGGCTCGTCCGGCGCACTTCGGGGAGACCAGGCGACAACCACCGCTGGCGACACCGATGCCACACAACGCACGAGCAAGACCGGGGCGCCGGTCGGCCCCGGGGGCGGCGGGCAGCCGGCGTTTCGAGGGGCGCGGGGCCACCCGCACCCGGCGGGCGGGCGCGAAGCTGCTATGCTTCGACGGTGCCGCGCCGCGCCGCGCTCATCCTCGTCCTGGTGGCCGGATCCGCCGCAGCGCCGGTGAGCGGCTGTGCCGGATCGCGCGCGGGCGTGCGCCATCCCGCGGTCCCGCCGGCTCCGGCGGTGGAGGACCTCGCGGGTTTCGAGGACGCCCTGAACGTCTACGTCCGCCTGGCCGACGACCATCCCCGCCGGGCCGGCTATCGCGCGCAGCTTTCGCGCTTCCTGGTGGCGCACGGCGAGGCGGCGGCCGAGCAGGGCGACCTGGAGGAGGTGCGCCGGAGCCTCGAACATCTCGCCCGCCTGTTTCGGCCGCGCGAGCTCGCCCGGGCCGGCCGCGACCCCACGATCGCGGCCCTCGCACGGCGCTATTACGCCGCCGCGGGCCAGCGCGGGGACGCACCCGCCGCCCTGTTCGGCCTCGCCTTCCGCCAGCACTTCGGGGCTCCGGCCGAGCGCAAGACCGCCGTGGCCGCCTGGGGACGCGCCGAGCACTGGCTCGTGGACGTCTCGCCGGCGGCCGCCGACCCGGTCCTGCGCCACGAGGACCTCGAACGAGCCCTCGACGAGGTCGCCGCACAGGTGCCGACGCCCTTCGTGGTTCAGCGGGCACGGGACCTGTACCTCGCACGCTACCGGTCGGCACGGGCGGCGGTCCAGGGCGGGGTCGCGGGTACCCTGGAGCGGCGACGCGCCGAGTTTTCCCCCATGCTCCTGCTGCGCCTGTACCTGCGGGCGGACGCCCCGGCGGAGGGGCTGCGGGCCCTCGAGGCGCTCGACCTCGACGTGGCGGCCCGCAAGATGGTCGAGATCGTCCGGCGCGCCACCGGGGCCCAGGCCGGCGCGGGCGACCTGGTCGAGTTGGCAGAACAGTTCGTGCCCGAGGCGGCGGACGCCGAGGACCTCCCCGAAAGCTACCTGCGCCAGGGGGCGGCCATCGCGGACAACCTCGTGCGCCGGGCGCTGGCCAAGGACCCGAGGCACGCCGGCGCCCACTTCCTCCGAGCCCGCCTGCTGGCCATGGATGACCTGGTGGACGCCGCCGTGGCAGAGATCGACGACGCCATCGCCGTCGCCCCCAAGATCGAGGCCTTCTGGGAGGCGGGAGCGCTCCTGCGCGCCGAGCGTGTCGAGCGCCGAGCCGACCGAGGATCGAAGGCTGGCCTGGCCGCCCTGTCCGACCTCGAGGCGTTCGTGACCCGCGCGGGGTCCCGGGGCCTCGAGCGAGGCGACGGCGACCTGCTGGCGCGGGCCCACCTCGCCGTGGGGGAGGCGCTCGTGCGCGAAGGACAGCCCGAGGCCGCGGTCGAGCACCTCGAGGCAGCACGCCGGGGCCCGACCGCGCCCTTTGCGCTATCCGAGCTGGGGGCGGTCTACCGCCACCTCGGCCGGGCCAGGGACGCCATGGACGCCTACTCGGCGCTGCGGGCCCTTGCCCTGTCGGACCCCATGGAGGAGGCACAGACCGAGGTGGACGCCCTGGTGGGACTGGCCGACCTCGCGGACGGGCAGGGCGACGCGGAGGCCGCCCGACGCCTGCGCTCCGAGGCCCTCGCGGTGGTAAACGGCGTGCTTCGACGCTGGATGCGTGACATGCGCTCTCCGGAGACCGCCCCCTGGGGCACTCCAGAGCAGCACGCAATGCTTTTCATGTCGAGGGGTAAGTTATCGCTTTTACTGGGCCTTTTTGAACAGGCGAGAGATGACTTTCGCACCGCCCGACGTCTTGCCCCCGCGGCGCCCGAGGTCTGGGCGGATGCGCTCGTGGAGTTGTTGCTCGCGGGGCGTCGTGCCGAGGCCCTGGAACTCTACCGGGCGTCGTTGGCGCGGTCGGATCTCCCCAAGGACCTCCGACTCTACTTCAGCCTGTGGGTCCTGTACCTGGGCCGTGCACCGGGGGCGCCGCCGCCTGCGCCGGCGGTGCACTACGTGGCGCACTACGATCGCGGGGGCTGGCCGGGGAAGCTGGCGGCCTTCGCGGCGGGTCGGCTGTCTGCCGAGGCTCTGGTCGAGGCGGCGCGCACGCGCGGCGAGCGGACCGAGGCCATCTTCTACACGGCGCTGGCGCGGGGGGGCGACCCGCGCCCGGCCCTGCGCAAGGTGCTGGGCTCGGGCCTGCTGGGCTTCTTCGAGTACGACATGGCGCGGCGCCTGCTGCACGCAGCGGGTCCTCCGACGGCAGCCCGAGCCGAGCCGCGCCCCGGCGCCAGCGGCCGGAGCGACCTTGCCGAACCGCGCGCGCCGTGATAGGTCCTTCGCCCCGCGGCCTGGTAGCCAAGTGGTAAGGCAGAGCTCTGCAAAAGCTCTATGCGTCGGTTCGATTCCGACCCAGGCCTCCGACCCGCCTCCCGCGGCGCTCCGCGCACGGGGGTGCGCCCGGCCGGACGGGAGGGCCTCCGTTCTTCGCCCCGCGAGGCCGCCTTCCGGCCTGCCCCGCGCTGCATGAGCCCTCGTCCAGGCCCGATGGGCACGGGCCGCGAGGCTGCCTTCCGGCGTCCCCCGCGCCGCATGGGATCGTGCGGCCTCGGACGAGACCCCCTTCGCCGCCGCGAGCGAACCGGCCGGGAAGGCACGAACCGGCGGTTCTTCTTGCACCTGGAGCGTTTCGGCGGCAGGTCCCCGGGCGGCGCAATGCACGCAGGCGAGGGACCGTACACGCGACGTGATCACGGAGGGCCGCGCGCGGACTACCACGTTCAGAACCAACCATGACCCATTCTCTCCTTCGCCATCCGATCTCCTTTTTGTCTCCTCTACTCGCCGGCGTCTGGCTCGTCGCCGGCTGCGACCCCGCCGGAGACGGCCCCGACACCACCACCGGTGGGACCGGCACCGGCGGCCCCGACGACTGCCCCCTGCTGGACCAGGCCGACCTCGCGGACGACCTCACCGTCTCGGCGGGTTGCCGCTACGTCTCGTCCATGCTCCAGGTGACCCGGCGGCTCGACATCGAGGCCGGGGCCGAGCTGCGCTTCGCGTCGTCCGCCGGTCTCGTGGTGGGCAGCGACGGGGTGCTCGCGGCCGTGGGCACACCGGACATGCCGGTCCTCATGACCGCCGACGGCGTGGACTGGATGGGCCTGCGCTTCGCGGGCTCGGCCAGCTCGGAAAACCGCCTGGAGAACGTGACCGTGGAGCAGGCCGCCGACACCGCCATCCAGCTCGATCCGGGCGCGCGCTTGACCGTCGTGGGCTCCACGATCACCGGCGCCGGCGAGATCGGCCTTGCCGCCACGGCGGGCACCGAGCTGTCGGTCGCGACGACCACCTTTTCCGCGAACAAGCTGCCCCTGTCCGTCTCCATCGAAGTCGCCCACGGGCTCGAAGCGGACAACGTGTTCGACGGCAACGACCGCTCCTTCGTGCAGGTCGAGTCCGGGACCCTCGGCGATCCCGTCCAGTGGAACGCCCTGCCGGTCCCCTACCGCTTCACCGGGGACGCGACGGTCGCCGCCGCGCTGACCCTCTCCCCCGGCGTCGTGATCGAGATGCCGCAGGACGCGCGGTTCTACGTCCTCGACACCGGCGCCCTGACCGCTGCGGGCACCCCCGAGGCCCCGATCACGATCCGCGGCGTGCAGGACGAGCGCGGCTACTGGATGGGGATCTCCTTCGCATCCAAGACCTCCGACAACGTTCTGAGCAACTGCGTCGTCGCCAACGGCGGCTCCGGCCAGTGGAACGGCGACGCGGAGTCCATCGGGATGGTGTGGCTGGACGACGAGAGCAAGGTGCAGGTTTCCAACTGCACCCTGCGCGCCAGCGGCGGGCCCGCGCTGACGATCAAGCCGTTCCTCGGGGCCGCGGACATCGCCGGGTTCGCCGACAACACGATCACGGGGAACCGTGCGACGCTTCAGATCCCCCCCGCGAACGTGCATCAGGTCGCGTCCTCGAACACCTTCGACGGCAACGACGAGGCCTTCATCCGCGTCGGGCGCGCCGGCTCCGCCGGCCCCGACCGTGTCCTCTCCGAACCGGCCACGTGGCTGCGCCAGCCGATCCCCTACCGCGTCATGGAGGAGACCTTCATCGAGAGCGACCTGGTGATCGAGGCAGGCACCGAGATCGAGGTGACCCAGGACACCCCCATCGTCGTGCGGGACACCGGGAGCCTCCGGGCGGTCGGCACGGCCGAGACCCCCATCGTCTTTCGCGGCGTCGAGCCGCTCCAGGGATACTGGCAGGGCATTCGGTTCGAGTCCCAGTCCACGGACAACGTGTTCGACTACGTGGATCTCATGCACGGCGGATCACGCCCGTTTACGGGCGACGCCGAGTCGGACGGGCTGATCTTTCTCTACGGGGGCTCCGTGACGATCTCCAACACGTCGTTGTCGGATTCGGGGGGCTACGGCGTGACGATCCTGGGCTTCAACTCGGGCGGCGCCTTGCTCGGCTGTGCCGGCGTGATGTTTTCCAACAACGCCAAGGGCGACGTCTACCTCGCTCCCAACGCCAATGGCACCTCCGAGTGCCCGTAGGTCATCTCGCGCCTCGGCCGTCACGCCTCGCCGGAGTGCTCCGGCGCGGCGTGACGGTCTTCGGCGGGCAACGCGCGCTGCACCGCCTGCATCCAGCGGTCGAAGTCCCCCAGCGTCGAAGCGGCAAGCTCCGGGTTCTCGGCCAGTTCTTCGATGTGCGTGCGCAGCAACGAACGCGCGCGCCGGAGTCGGCTGCGGACGGTCCCGTGCGGGATCTCCAGCACCTCCGCGATGTCGGCGCTGCGCATCTCCTCCCAGTAGAAAAGCTCGACCGCGATCTGCAGGTCCAGGGGCAGCCTTCGCAGGGCCCGAAGCAACAGGGCCTGCTCCTGTCGCTCCACCACGAACTGGGTCGGCGTGGCGTCGAGGTCCGCGACCCGGCTGTCCTGGAACGACTCGCTGGCCCGGCCGCCGAACCGCCCCTCGCGGTAGCGCAAGATCTGCTTGCGCGCCACGGCGAACAGAAACGTGCGAAAGCTGGCGTCCCCGCGAAACCGGTCTCGCGCTTCCAGGCACCCGAGAAACGTCTGCTGGACCAGCTCGTCGATGTCTCGCCCGACCTTGTTTCCGAAGAATCGGTACACCGACTCGAAGTAGCGATCGAACAGCGCTTCGCCGGCAGCCCCATCGCCACCGCGCCAGGCATCGAGCAATTCCAGGTCGGCGGCACGCCCCATGGTCTGCGGGTGAAGCCTATGGGCGCCGCCTTTTCATGTCCAGAGGACACGGACACGGCATGGTAGGTTGACCGGCGTGTCGTCCAGGGAAGTCACGGCGCCGGGGGCGCGCGATGGGGATCTACGGGGGATCCGGCTCGAGGCGAGCCGGATCGAGGTCCGACGGACGCGCGCGGCGGTCAAGTCGCGGCTGTTCCAGCGCCCGCTCGAGGCCACGCGGATCGGCCGGTTCGTGGTGCTCTCCCGGGTCGGCATGGGCGGCATGGGGGTCGTCTATGAAGCCTACGACCCACGCCTCGACCGCCGCGTCGCCCTGAAGGTGATGCGCGACGACGTGGTGCGCAGCCGCCGCAGAAAGCAGCAAGCACAGCTTCTTCGGGAGGCGCGGGCCATGGCCCGGCTTTCCCACCCGAACGTCGTGGCCATCTACGACGCGGGCACCGTCGATGGTCAGGTGTTCGTCGCGATGGAGTTCGTGCCGTCCCAGACGCTGCGACAGTGGCTCGCCGATGGGCGCACGGTCGAAGAGATCGTGCGCGTGTTCGTGGAAGCCGGCCGCGGCCTGGCCTGCGCCCACGCCGCCGGGCTGGTGCACTGCGACTTCAAGCCGGAGAACGTGTTGATCCCCGCACAAGGAGCCGTCCGCGTGACGGACTTCGGCCTCGCACGCGCGGCAGGGCAACACGAACCGGGCACCTCGGGCATGCGCCCGATCACCGCGGCGCCCCTCACCGTGCACAGCTTCGGTCACGCGGGGACCCCGGCGTACATGGCCCCCGAACAGATCCGGGGGGACCCCGTGGACGCGCGCGTCGATCAGTGGGCCTTTTGTGTCACGATGTACGAGGCCCTCGCGGGTCGGCGCCCGTTCGACGAGTCGGACATCCACGCCTTCGCCCGGGGCGAGCGCCGCGCGGCACCGCCGCTACCGCCCCAGGTCCAGGTCTCCCCCGCCCTGCGCAGCGCCCTCGCCCGCGGCCTGTCCTTCGATCGGGAAGATCGCTTTCCCGACCTCGACGCCCTGCTCGGTGCCCTATGCCCCCCTCGCCGGATGCGGCGGCGGGTGCCGGTCCTCGCGGCCGCGGTGCTGCTCGGGGGTACCGTCGCGTTCGCCGCCTGGCCATCCGCCGACCCGTGCCGCCCCCCCAACGACCGCATGGAAGGCATCTGGGACCACGACACCCGCGCCGCCGTGGCGCGCAAGGTGCAAAACGCGCACGCTGAGCTGGGCCCCGAGACATGGACCCGCCTCGCCCCGATCGTCGATGCCTACGCCGATCGCTGGCTCGACCTGCGCCAGCGCACGTGCCGGGCGTCGGTGGACCACGCGCTCTCCCCCGAGCTCCTCGACCTGCAGGCGCGCTGCCTCGACACCCGCCTCGCCGAGCTCGCGGCGTTTGCGGAGACCTTGCGCGCATCGGACACCACCGTGGTCGCGCACGCGGTCGAGTCGGCGACCCGCCTGACGCCCCTCGACGCCTGCCTCGACCCAAAGGTGCTGCGGGAGCTCACCCCTCCGCATGCGCCGCAGGCGCAGCGTGCCGAGTCCGACGCGCTGCGCGCCCGCATTCGACGTGCGCAGGCGTTGCGCCGCGCCGGCAAGGTCCACGAGGCACGAGACCTCCTGGCCTCGGCCGTGTCCGAGGCCGAGCAACTCGGCGAACCGGTGGCGCTGGTCGAGGCGCGACTTCAGCGGGGCCTTGCGCGGGCCGAGCTCGCGGACCGCGACGGGGCCGTGGAGGACTTCGACGCGGTCCTCGATCGGGGCGCCGAGATCAAGTACCTGACCGCCGTGGCCGACGCCGCCATCGCGCTCGTGGACGTCGTCGGGCGCGATCTCGCGCGGCACGAAGCCGGGCTCGACCTCGCCCGTACGGCGGCCATCGCGGTCGCCCTCGCGGGGGACGATCCGCTGCGCCGCGCCCGGCTGCGGCTCGCTCGGGGCCGCGTCCTGTACCTCGCGGGTCGGACCACCGAGGCCGTCGCCGAAAGCCAGGCCGGCCTCGACGCCCTGGCAAACCTCGCCCCCCTGCCACGGGCCCGGCTGGAGCGGGCCTTCGCCCTGCGCCTGCTCGCCAAGTTGGCCCTGGCCGCTGGAGAACCGTCCCGAGCGGCCACCCTCGCGTCCGAGGCCATCACCCTCTTCGAGGGGATCCTCGGTCCGGCGCACCCGGAGGTCGGCGAGACACTCGCACATCGGGCGGCGGCCTCCCTGCGGACCGGGGATGCCGCGCGGGCCAAAACCGACTTCGAGCGCGCCGCCGTGATCCAGCGCGCCGCCTATGGCGAGAACCACCCCGCCTACGGTCGCACCCTCGCGAACCTGGGCTCGACCGAGCGGATGCTCGGCAACCCGGAGCGCGCACTGTCGTTGTACCGCGCGTCCCTGGCGATCCTCGAAGGCGCGCTCGGGCGCGACGACCCGCGCGTGGCGACCCTGTGGGTGAACATCGGGGGTCTCGAGACCGAGGTGGGGCGCCTGGCGCAGGCCCAGGCGGCCTACACCACCGCGATCGCCGCGCTCGAGCGCAGCGTGGGGCGCTCGCACCCCAGCACCGCGCTGGCGCTGGCCAACGTCTCGCGCCTCGCCCTGCGCCGAGGCGATCCGAACGCGGCGTATGCCCCCGCCCGGGAGGCGCTGGCGATCCGCCTCGGTTTGCTCGGCCCCGACCACGTCGAGACGGCTCGCAGTCGGCTGGCCCTCGGGGATGTCCTGCGCGCCCGCGGCGACCGAAAAGGGGCGCAGGCCGCCTACGAAGCCGCCCTCGAGACCCTGTTGCGGACCGACGCGCCCGTGGCCGAGGTGGCGGCCGCGCGCTTCGACCTCGCCCAGATCCTGTCGGAGCGGGGAAACCGCCGGGGCGCGCGGCAGCAGGTCGAGCGGGCGCGGGCGGACGCGGACGACGGCCTTCGGGCCGAGATCACGGCCTGGTGCGAGAACACGCGCGCCTGCGGTGCCCCCCGGGCCTCGACCGCACCGTAACGTGCGCGGCATGGGCCCCGGGCTTCGTGGACCGACCGCGACCCCGCGCCGATTCGCCGCCCGCCCGCGGGGCCCGCCCGGCCGGCCTCGATCGCCTCCCCGGTCTCCGGCGAACCCGGGGACGAAGGATGCCTGGAAATCCCGTTACGGGGCCGGCGCGACACGCCCGGGACCCGGGCCGCGCCGGCGCGGCCGACGTTCGTGCCGACTCCGAACGGCCAGGGTCGATCAGAGGCCGGACAGCGGGTCGTCCAGGTCGCCGTCCACGCTGAGCTTGTCCTTGCGGCCCTTGCGGACCGGCGGTGCCTCGACGCTCTTTTCGGCGGCGGCAGACTTCTTCTTCGCCGACGAGCGACGGCGCCGGTTCTTCTTGATCTTCTCGTCGAGGGCGGCCTGCTCGGCCAGGAGTTTCTGGCGTTCCTCCTCGCTCTCGGCAGCGGCGAGCTTCTCACGCAAGGCGGCCTGCTCGGCCTCGAGTTTCTGGCGCTCCTTGTCGAGTTCCGCCATCTCCTTGCGCAGGGCCTCGATCGCGGCTCGCTGCTCTTCGAGGGCCGCCTGCTGGCGCTTGCGCTCCTCCTCGGCCAGGCGCGCCTGCTCGGCCGCCTCGTCGGACTTCTTCTTGGCGATGTATCCACCCACGCCCAGGCCCACGGCGAGCAGGCCGATCACGGCGTAGGGCCACTTCGGGCGCGCCTTCTTCTGGGCCATCTTGACCTGTGCGTCCAGGCGCATCTGCTCCTCGCGCAGGCGCGCTTCCTGCTCGGCCCGGGCCCGCGCCTCGGCCTCCTGCAGGCGCAGGCGCTCCTCACGCTCCTTCGCCTCGCGCTCGGCCTGCTCGCGGCGCTTGCGTTCCTCCTCTTCACGACGCTTGCGCTCCTCCTCCTCGCGGCGGCGGCGCTCTTCTTCCTCCCGGGCACGGCGCTCGGCCTCCTCCCGGGCGCGGCGCTCGGCCTCCTCCCGGGCGCGACGCTCGGCCTCGAGGTTCTTGAGTTCGGAAAGCGCGATGAGTGCGGAGTTCTCGGATCCCATGGTGATGCCTGCCCTTCGGTGGTGGTCGCCCCTACCAACGCGCGCCCCCCCGGATCGGCCCACCGCGACCCGGTCCCCGGGCGAAGCGCCGGTACGCCCCTAGAATGCCGGAAACTTGCCGCGCGCGCCACCCCCTGCGTAGCGTGCGGACGGTATGCGCGCCCGATCCCCACGCCCTCCACGCACGCAGCCGCGCGCGGGTCGCGGCATGGCCCGCGTGCTGGGCCTCGCCCTCGCGGCCATTCCGATGGCGGCGGCGCCGCCGCAGCCGAACGCCCGGGCCGCGGTCAGCCAGACGCGGACGCTGCCCTACCCCCTCGACCAGGTCTTCCCGACCGCGATCCGCTACCTGCGCGTGGACCGCGGCTACGAGGTGGTGGACCGCGACCCGGACGCGGGCTTCATCCTCTTTCGCTTCCCGGTGGGGCGCGAGCGCACCGGGGACGGGAGCCTCGAGGCCTACGCCGTGCAGGACGCCGCCGGCCGCCCCGCCACCCGCGTCAAGATCAGCACCGGCGCCGGTCCCGTCCACCTGCCGTATACGCTCCTCGACGGCCTGGCGGGCAAGATCCGCGCCGAGCGGGGCCAGCCGCCCCCGCCCGCGGGCAAGCCCCCGTCCAGCCCTCCACCCGGCGACGAGGGCGACGAGCCGCCAAACGGGCACGAGGGGTCGTAGGCGCCGGACGATGCGCACCGACGCCCCCGTGGACCTTCGCTCGGACACGGTCACCCGGCCGACCTCGGCGATGCGGGCGGTCATCGCCGGTGCCGAGGTGGGCGACGACGGCTGGCGGGACGACCCGTCCGTGGCCGCCCTGGAGCGAGCCATCGCCGAGGCGCTCGGCACCGAGGCGGCCCTGTTCGTCCCGTCTGGAACGATGGCGAACCAGATCGCCCTGCGCCTGCACGCGCCGCCGGGTTCGACGATCGTCGCCCCGGCCGGCGCCCACGTGGCCCTGCACGAGGCCGGCGGGGCGGCGGCGGCCGGGGTCCAGGTGGAGACCGTGGGATCCCGGTTCGAGGGGCCGAGCGCCGCGGACCTGGCCGCGCGAATCGAACGCGAGGCCGTCGGGTGGCCCCCGGTGCGCCTGGCCTGGTTCGAAAACACCCTCGGGTTCGGGGGTGGGGCCGTGTACGACCCCGCGCGCATGGCCGAGGCCGCGGCGGTGGCGCGGGCGGCCGGGCGCAAGGTCCACCTCGACGGCGCGCGCCTGTGGAACGCCGAGGCCGCCACGGGCCTTTCCCCACGGACGTGGGCCAAGCACGCGGACACCGTCTGTGTGTGCCTGTCCAAGGGGCTCGGCGCCCCGGTCGGGTCGCTGCTGTGCGGGTCCGCCGACGACGTCGAACGCGCCCGGGCGATCCGCCAGGCCCTCGGCGGAACGATGCGGCAGGCGGGCCTGCTGGCCGCCGCCGGCGTCTACGCCCTCGCCCACCACCGCCGGCGCCTGCGCGACGACCACACGCGGGCCCGGCGCCTGTTCGAGGCCCTCGACGCGATCCCGTTCGGCCGCCCCCGTTGGCCGGGCACGAACATGGTGCTCGTCGGCCTGGACGAAGTGGGCCCGGACGCCGCGACATGGGCCAAACGCCTCGCCCGCGCGGGCGTGCTCGCCTCGTGCAACGACACGCGCGAGCTACGGTTCGTCACCCACCTGGGGATCGACGACCCGGCCCTGGCCGAGGCCATCGAGCGAATCACCGCGGCCGTCACGGGCCGGCCTACGCGCTGACGGCGCACGCCCATCGGACGCCACTCGGATCCCGAAGCGCAGGGACCGGTCGCGTGCAGGCACCACCCCGCGGCAGCCCGGAGGTCTACATCCGGATCGGGACGATCACGCCCATGACCGCCTTCTTGAAGGTGCGAAACTTCGCCTTCTTGAGGGCCGCGGCCACGCAGTTGCCAAGGGCCGTGCCCGCGTGCGGGGGCATCGCCTTGGCGGACTTGACGCGGCCGGTCGCCCCCTCGATGGACAGCTTGACCTGCACCTTCGTCCCCGCCGACGCGCCGTGCTTGGAGCCGCACGACTTCGCCGACCCCTTGACCGCCGAGATCCCCGCGCGCACGTCCGACGTGGACAGCTGCGTGGGAGCATTCGGATCGGAGGATCCCCCGCCTCCGGACGATGCCTTTTTCTTCTTCTTGGAGCCGCCGGTCTTGCACTTCGAGGGGTCGAGGATGCAGTCCACGTCGAGGTCGTCCGCACCGCCACCGCCAGAGGGCTTCTTCGTAGCCGCCGGCGTGGGCGTGGCCCCCGCGGCCGGCGCCGTCCCGGAGGATCGCTTCGAGCCGGACGAACGGCGCGTGCGCTTCTTGCCACGACGACCGGTGGCGCCGTTGCTCGCCGCACCCGCCTCGCCGCCCTCGGCGTCACCCTCGGCAGGCTCCTCGGCCTTGGTCTCCTCTTTCGCGGGCGCCTCGTCCTTCTCGCCGGAGGCCGACCTGCCGCCGTCGGCCTCTTTGACCGTCGGGACCTCCTTGATGACGATCTTCTCGGTCGGCTCGCGATCCTGCGTCAGGATGTAGTAGCCGAGTCCACCGACGGCCGCGAACAGGAGCACGACCATGGCCACCATCCCGTAGAGCAGCCCCTTCGACTTCCCCGCCTCGGCCGCCGCGGGCTCGGCCGCGGGCGTCGCCACGAGCGGAGTCGCGGAAAGGCCCCCGAGGGCCGCGCCGCCCGAGAAGGACGGCAGCGCCAGGTCGTCGCCCCCGCCGCCGCCGCCGCCACCACCGCCGCCGCCCGACCCACCGCCGACCATCGCCCCCAGGGCCCGGATGTCGATGAGCCCCGAGCCCTCGCTCGAAGGCGCGGAGGTCGCCAAGGTGGCGCCGCCCCCCCCGGCGCCCGCCCCCGCGCGGCCGCCACCGGCACCTCCGGTCGCCATCGCCTGCAGGCTGTCCAGGGAAAACAGCACGCTGTTCTCGTTGCGCTGGCCCGTGAGCTTCGTGACACGAGGCGAGCTCGGCTGCTGCGCGGGGGCTTCCTCCGCCGCTTTATCGAAGTTGACGCCGCCGCCCGACGGCTGCGACGGCTCGGCGGCCGCAAACGCGCTCTCCGACTGTGCGGCCGCCGCAAAGGGATCCGCCGCGGACGCGGCGGCCGGGGCCTGCTCCGGCAGGTCCGCAAAGACCTCCACCTCGCCGAGCGCGATCCAGTTCTCGAAACCTTCACACCAGACCGCGGTCTCCTTGTCGATCTCCCCCGCCTGGTAGCGCGCCCGCACCTCGTCGGCCGAGATCGGACCCACGGTCTCGCCGTCGATGGCCAGGTGCCAGCCCGGCTCGGCGGCGGCGGCCGCCGCCGGTTCCTCGGCCGCCTGCGCCTGGGCCGCCTTGCCGCGCACGATGATCATGTTCTTGCACTTCTTGCACCGGATCTTGAAGGTCTTGCCGCGGACCTTCTCGTCGGCGATGGAGTACTTGGCGTGGCACTTGTCGCACTCGATTTTCATGAGACGATCATCCTCGGATGGACGGCGGGTGGTGGGATCGCAGGGGAGACGGCCCCGTTGGAGGCGCAAGTATAGGGGGCCGTTGTGCCCAGGACAACAGCGCGAGTGCGTCCTGGGGACGATTGGGGTTGCGAGCGCTCTCGCCGCGCGGGGGCGCTGCAGTCACTGGAACGGCTGGCGGAGCCGAAGAGTCTTGGCGCGGTCGGCTCCCGTCGAGATCAGGACCACGGGCACCCCCACGACCGCCTCGATCCGGTCCAGGTAGGCGCGCACCGGGCCCGGAAGATCCCGAAGGGAGGCGGCGGCGGCGACCGCCCGGGCCAAACCCGGCTCGTCCCATCCCTCGATGGGCTCGAGCACCGGGCGCACCTGTGACAGCGGGGTGGTCCCCGGCTCGGCCCCGTCCGCGTAGCGCGTACAGACCAGGGGGCGCTCGACGGCCGCGAGTACGTCCACCTTCGTGATACAAAGGCCCGTGTAGCCGTTGATCCGGGCGGCGTAACGCAGCGCCGGCAAATCGAGCCAGCCGCAGTCCCGAGGGCGCCCGGTGGTGGCCCCGTACTCGCCGCCGGCGTCCCGCAGGGCCTGCTCCGCGGCGGGCTCGGCCCGCGTGGGGAACGGCCCCCGCCCCACCCGGGTCGTGTAGGCCTTCGTGATCCCCCAGACCTCGCCGAGCAGCCCGGGCCCGACCCCCACGCCGGTGCACACGCCGCCGGCCGTGGTGTTCGACGAGGTCACGTACGGGTAGGTGCCGAAGTCCACGTCGAGCAGGGCGCCTTGGGCCCCCTCGAACAGCACGTTCCGGCCCGCCGCCACGGCGTCGAAGACGCGCCCCCCCACGTCGCAGGCGACGGGTTCGAGCCAGGCGGTCGCCTCCACGAGCCGGTCCACCAGGCGCGGCACGTCCACCGGCTCGCGGGCGCCCAGGGCCCGGCGCTCGGGCTCGATCACGGCCAGGTCGGCCTCGATGCGGGCGGCCAGCGCGTTCGGGTCGAACAGGTCGCGGATCCGCACGCCGCGGCGCCCCACCTTCGACTCGTAGGCCGGCCCGATCCCGCGGCGGGTGGTGCCCACGGCGAAGCGCCCGCGGCCCTCGGCCTCCTCGCGCAGGCCGTCGAGCTCGCGGTGGTACGGCATCACCACGTGGGCGTCGAGGGCCACGGCGAGCTCGTCCCCCTGCAAGAGCCCGTGGGCGCGCAGGGTATCAACCTCCTCGCGCAGGACGAAGGGGTCGATGACCATCCCCGCGGCCAGCATGCACGCCGTTCCGGGATAGCGGCAGCCCGAGGGGACCAGGTGCGTGACGAGCTTCGCGCCGTCCACCACCAGGGTGTGCCCGGCGTTGTTCCCGCCGGCGAAGCGCACGACCATGTCCGCGTCCGCGGCCAGGACGTCCACCACCTTGCCCTTGCCCTCGTCGCCCCACTGCGCGCCGGTGACGACCAGGGTGCTCACGCGCCGGCTCCCGGCGCAGGATCGGACGGGTTCGCAGTCGTTGTCATGTCGGTCGGCGCGCACCATACCACGCGCTCGGCCCCCAGGCGGTCGGCCAGGGCCCGCGCGGCCGCCTCGTCCGCCGCCGGGGCCACGAAGGCCACCTCGCCGGCGGCCCGCAGCGCGCGCGCACGTTCCACCGCCGCCGGGCGATCCTCGGCGCGCGCCACCGCCACGAGCACGCCCCCGGGGCAGGCGGCCGCCCGCACGGCGGCGGGCAGCGCGGCGTCGAGCGCGGCGAGGTCCACCGCGAACCCCACGGCCGGGCTCGGCGGACCGTAGCGCCCCACCAGATCGTCGTAGCGCCCGCCGCCGGCCACGGGCCCGCGCGCCCCCTCGGCCCACACGCGAAACCGCATCCCCGTGTAGTAGTCGAACCCGCGCACCTCCAGCGGATCGAGATGGATCCGCGCGGCGACGGCGGGCGCCAGGCGACCGATCGCCTGCCAGATCCGGGCCAGCGCCGCCACCGCCGACTGCACGGGCGGCAGCCGAACCCGGCCCACCTGCGCCAGGACGGCGGCCGGCGGGCCGTAGTGGCCGCACAGCGTGCGGGCGGCGTCCGCCACCTCGTCCGACGCCCCGGCCGCCCGCAAGATCCCTGCGGCGCCCGCGCCGTCCTTGCGGGCCAGGCGGTCGGCCACCCGCGCGCGAACGGACGGATCCGGCGAAGCGGCGTCCAGCAGGGCCCGGGCGATCCCCGAGTGCGAAAGGTCCACGACGAAGTGATCGAGCCCCACGGCCGAAAGGGCCGCCGCGCACACCTCGATCACCTCCACGTCGGCGGCCGGATCGTCGTCCCCGACGAGCTCGAGGCCCACCTGGTGCAGCTCGGCGCGATCCCCGGGCCGCAGGGGGCGACGCACCAGGTCGGCGGCGTAGGCGAACCGGAACACCCCGCCCTCGGGCAACTCGCCCCCCAGGCGCGCGGCCACCATCCGGGCCACCTGCGGCGTGACGTCCGCGGGCAGCACCGCCACCTCCCCCGATTCCGGCTCGATGAACCGCACCGTTCGTTCGCGCAGCGCCTCCGGCAAGCCGCGTTCGGCCACCTCGCGGTACTCGATCCGCGCGGGTTCCACCCGGCGGTACCCGTACCGCTCGAAGACGTCGAGCAGTCCCCGGCGCAGGCGTGCGCGCAGCAGCGCCGCCTCGGGCATGAGGTCCCAGGCGCCCCGGGGGAGCACCGGGCGGCCGCCCGGATCCACCACGGACTACGACTCCTCGGCCAGCGTGTGGAACACCAGCCCCGTCGGGATCTTCGGATGGAAGAAGGTGCTCTTTTGCGGCATCACCTCGCCGCTGTCGCACACGGCCACCACGTCCTCCACCGGCGTGGCGTTCATGAAGCACGCGAGTTGCACGCCCTCGTGATGCGCGCCCGGCGTCCTCGCGTCCTCGAGGGCCCGCTCGCTCGACTTCTCGTAGTAGAGGTTGCGCTTTTCGGCCTGGGCCTGCTTCGAGATGCCGAGCCCCGCCTCCAGGACCAGTTCGTGGAGCAGCACCACGTCGAGACGCTGCAAGGCGGGCGGCAGGATCGCAAGGGGCGTCGCGGCCGGGTCGAAGTCGGGCCGGGTGGAAAGCACGCGCCAGGTGCCGCGGCCCGGGACGGCCAGCCCGAAGGCCACCCGCCCCCCCTCGGCCGCCTGGGCCAGGCGCCGGCGCATCGCGGGCACGTCGTCCGGCAGGGGCGCTTCACCGATCGTAAACCACCGGCCGAGCCGTTCGAGCAGCACCGCCTCGTCGAACCCGGCGACGCCGTGGACCAGCCGGTGGGTGGGCAGCACCACCAGCCCCGGATCGTCGAGGTTCGACAGGTACACCATGCCGAAGTCCGCCCCGGGCCGACCCCGCGCGCGCAGCTCCTTGGCATACTCCACCATGGTCGTGTAACGGTGGTGGCCGTCGGCGATGTAGACCTTCTTGGGCTCGATCACGGCCACGAGCCGTTCGACGGCCGCCGGGTCGTGGACGCGGTACAGGACGTGCCGCACCCCGTCCAGATCGGCCTTTAGCACGGGGCCGTCGAGCGCACCGTCCACCGCAGCCTCCCAGGCCCGGTCGGGATCGGGAAACAGGCCGAAGACGAGCTCGAGGTGGGCGTCGCAGGCGCGCATCAGCTCGAGGCGGTCGGCCTTCGGGCCCGACAGAGTGCGTTCGTGGGGCAGGACCTTCCCCGCACCGAAGGGGGAGAGCTCCATCAGCGCCACGAACCCCTTGCGCGTGTACGTGCGCCCCTCGACCTCGAAGGTCTGATGGTAGACGTAGACGCTCGGTTCCGCGTCCCGCACGAGGGCCTCCTGCATCAGGCGCTGGAACTGCGCGGCGCCGCGGGCGTACTTCGCCGGCCCCTCGCCCTCGGGCAGGATCACCCGGATGCAGTTGTTCGGCGAGCGCGCCGCGATGGCCCGCCGGCCCGCCTCGTCCACGACGTCGTAGGGCGGCGCCAGCAGGGCCTCGGCGCGGCCCGCGCGGGGAAGATCGTAGCGAAGACCTCGAAACGGGCGGATCGTCGGCATGGGGCCCGAACCTACCGCAATCGGAGGTGCGCGGCACGCCGGGACCCGCGGGCGCCGCCCCATCGATGTCAGCTGTCGTCGTCCGCCGCCAGCCGGGCGAGGGCACGGGTCCCGATGTCGCGGCGGACCTGCATACCGGAAAAATGGATGCAATCGACCGCCCGGTAGCTGGCCGAGATGGCCTCGGCGATCCCGCCGGCGCGCGCGCACACGCCCAGAACCCGGCCGCCCGCCGTCTCGAACCGGTCGCCGCGGCGGCGGGTGCCGGCGTGGAAGACCTTCACACCCGGCACCTTCGCGGCCGCAGCCAGCCCCTCGATGGGATCGCCCTTGCGCGAGGACCTGGGGTAGCCGGCCGAAGCCAGTACGACCGTGGCGGCCGGCCGCCCGCGCAGGCGGCCGCTGCGCAGCGCCCCGTGGGCGGCGGCCTCCAGGTGGGGCAGCAAGGGCTCGTCGAGCCCCCAAAGCAGGGGCTGGGCCTCCGGATCCCCGAACCGGACGTTGTACTCGATGACGTGGGGCGACCCGGTCGCGTCGATCATCAGGCCGAGGAACAGGAACCCGCGGAAGGCGAATCCCTCGGCGGCCGCCCCCTCTAAGGTCGGGACCAGGATCCGATCGACGATGCGGCCGACGACCTCCTCCGAGGCGACCGGGGCGGGCGCGTAGGCGCCCATCCCGCCGGTGTTGGGGCCGCGGTCGCCGTCGCGCAGGCGCTTGTGATCCTGCGCCGGCATGAACGTCACGGCCCGGGTGCCGTCACACAACGCGAAGAAGCTGACCTCCTCCCCGACGAGGCGCTGTTCGAGGAGCACGCGCCGCCCGGCGTCCCCGAACGCGCCGTTCTCCAGGCACGCCCGCGCCGCGGTCTCGGCTTCCTCGAAGGACTCGGCCACGACGACCCCCTTGCCGGCCGCGAGCCCGTCGGCCTTGACCACCGGGGGGGTCTCGAAGCCGCCCATCGCCGGGGTGAGCTCGGCCGGGTCGGCGACCACGACCGCCCGGGCCGTGGGGATCCCGTGCCGCGCCATGAACGCCTTGGCGAACGCCTTGCTCCCCTCGAGCCGGGCGGCGGCGGCGCCGGGCCCGATGCACGGGATCCGGGCGTGCGCCAGGGCATCGGCCACGCCCGCCACCAGGGGGGCCTCGGGCCCCACCACCACGAGGGCGGCCCCCTCGGCCCGGGCCAACGCCACGACGGCGGCCGGATCGGCCGGGTCCACCGGCCGGCACGCGACGTCCTGGGCGATCCCGTCGTTGCCGGGGGCACACACCACGTCCGCGCCGTCGTCGCGCAACCGCACGGAAAGGGCGTGCTCGCGGCCGCCACCGCCGAGAACGAGGATCTTCGTGGACATCCCGGATCGCCTCCCTTGCGCGAGCCGTTACAGACGGCTCAGTGTCGAAAGTGCCGCTCTCCCGTCAGCACCATCGCGATCCCGTGCTCGTCGGCCGCCTCGATCACCTCGGCGTCGCGCCGCGAGCCGCCCGGCTGGACGACGGCCACCACCCCGGCCCGTGCGGCGGCGTCCACCCCGTCGCGGAAGGGGAAGAAGGCGTCGGAGGCCAGCACGGCCCCCCTGGCGCGGTCCCCGGCCCGAGCCGCCGCCTGCCGGGCGGCCTCGACCCGCGAGGTCTGACCGCCGCCGATCCCCACGGTGACGCCGTCCTTGACGAGCACGATGGCGTTCGAGCGCACGTGCTCGACGACCACCCACGCAAGATCGAGGTCCGCCAGGGCCGCCGGCGACGGGGCCTTCTTCGTGACCACCTTCCCGTCGCGGGGCAGCACGCCGATGCGGTCCTCGCGCTGGACGAGGACCCCCCCCGGCACCGACCGCACGCGCAAGGGGGGCACCTTCGCGGGGGCGTGCAGGTCGGGCACCTCGAGCACGCGCAGGTTCTTCTTGGCGGCCAACACCGGGCGCGCGTCGGCCTCGACCGCTGG
>JALSIN010000119.1 GCA_026989935.1 Polyangiaceae bacterium
GCCTGGAGGATCTGGTAGTTGAACTCCAGCAGCGACAGCGGTTGTTCCTGCTCCAGGCGCTCACGGTAGGTCTTCGTGGCGATCATCCGGTTGACCGTGAAGTGGACGCCGATGTCGCGCAGGAACTCGATGAGCCGCAGATCGAGCAGCCACTCCGCGTTGTCCACGACCACGGCGTCGTTCGGCTCGCCGGCGTCGAACGACAGGAACCGCCGGATCTGCGCCGTGATCGCGCGCTTGTTGGCCTCGATGGTCGCCGCGTCGAGCAGCTTGCGGGTCTCCGTGCGGCCGGACGGATCGCCCACCAGGGCCGTCCCGCCGCCGACCAGCACGATGGGGCGGTGGCCGTGGCGCTGCAGGACCCGCATGAGCATCAGTTGCAGCATGCTGCCCACGTGGAGCGAGTCCGCCGTGGGGTCGAAGCCCACGTAGAAGGTCACGGGACCGGACGAAAGCGCCCGGTCGAGCCGTTCGAGATCCGTGGCCTGCTCCAGGTAGCCCCGCTCGACCAGTGTGCGCAGGGCGGGGGACTTGGGCTCGAAGTCGTCAGGAAGGTTTTTCATGGTTTGTATTGGAGGAAAGCGCGTCGATGTGGGCGCGGTGCTCGTCGAGGCGCGCGCGCAGCGTGGCGATCTGGTCGCGCACGGCCACGCGCAAGCGGTGGTGCAGGTCCTTTTCGCGGAACAGCTCGTCGGCGATCTCCATCGCCACCAACAGGGCCACGCGGCTGAGGTTGAACGACGACGGCTTGTCGGGCACCAGCTCGCGCACGTGGCCGTCCACGTAGTCGGCGAGCGCCTGGACGTACTCGGGACCCTCGTCCGTGCGGATCGACAGGGTCTGGCCGGCGATCTCGACTTGGACCGACCGCTTCATGGCTTCGCACGATACCCCAACGACGGGGTGGGGCAACCGCGGCCCGCCCGCGTGAAGGCGCCGGGGCGATCCCATCGCGGGCCGCCCGGCCCTCGCAGACGGTCACGACGCGGTCGCGAGGCTCGCCAGGCGTTCGGCCTCGTCTTGCGCGCGCAGCGCATCGATCACGTCGTCGAGGTCCCCGTCGAGAAAGGAAGGCAGGTCGTGGCGCGTGTAGCCGATGCGGTGATCGGTCACGCGGTCCTGCGGGAAGTTGTAGGTGCGGATCTTCTCGGAGCGGTCTCCCGTCCCCACCTGCGACCGGCGCGACGCCGCGCGCTCGGCCTCGGCTCGGGCGCGCTCGCGTTCGAGCAGGCGCGCCCGCAGCAGGCGCATCGCGATCTCGCGGTTCTTGATCTGGGACTTCTCCTGCTGGCAGTGAACGGCCAGGCCCGTGGGGATGTGGGTGATCCGGACGGCCGAGTCCGTGGTGTTGACGTGCTGGCCGCCGGCACCGCTGCTGCGCATCACGTCGATGCGAAGGTCGCTGTCCTTGATCGCCACGTCCACCTCCTCGGCCTCCGGTAGGACCGCGACGGTCGCCGCGGAGGTGTGGATCCGCCCTTGCGACTCCGTGACGGGCACGCGCTGCACGCGGTGGACGCCGCTTTCCCACTTCAGCCGCGCGAAGGCGTCCTTGCCGGCTACCCGCGCCACGACCTCCTTGACGCCGCCGCTGGCCGACTCGCTCATGCTCATGATCTCCACCGTCCAGCCACGGCGCTCGGCGTAGCGGGCGTACATGCGGAACAGGTCCGCGGCGAACAAGGACGCCTCCTCGCCCCCGGTGCCGGCGCGGATCTCCAGGATCACGTTGCGCTCGTCCGCCGGGTCCTTCGGCAGCAGCATGCGCATCAGGTCGTGTTCGAGGGCCTCGCGCCGCTGTTCGAGGTGCGTGAGGTCCTCGGCGGCGAGGGCCCGCATGTCCGGGTCGTCGAGAAGCTCCTTGGCCTGCTCGATCTCGTCCAGCAGCCGCTGGTAGCGTGGGAACGCCTCGGCCACGGGCCGCAGGTCGGCCAGCTCGCGGGAGAGCTCCGTGAAGCGGCGGGCGTCCGCCGACACCTCCGGGTCGCACAGCATGTGCGACAGCTCCTCGGCGCGCAGGGCGATGCGCTCGAGGCGTTCGATGAGGGCCGCGTCCATGGCGCGCGCGGCAGTGTGGCCGCCGGGCGCGCGGGTTGCAACCGGCGCGGGTCGCAGGCGGCGTGGTAGGCTCGCCCCATGGTCCGTTTGCTCGCTTCCCGCCTGGCGCGGCCACGCGCCGGCCGGACCGGCCCGCGATGCCGAGGTGCCGTCGTTGCAGCGTTCGTCCTCGCGGGGTGCCAGTCGCCGCCGTACGAGGATCCGTCGAAGGCGAAGGCGGCCCACCCCGACCGCCCCGGCGCCGCAGGGGACGCGGCGCGCCCGGCCGCCAATGCGAAGGCGCCGGCCGCCGCCGCGCCGAAGGCCGGTCCTGCGCCGAAGCCCGCCGGGGCCCCGGGGCCTGCGGCGGTGGGCACGAAGGCGCCCGACGTTCGCGTGCGGGACGACGAGGGCCACGAGGTGGCGCTCGCAGACTTTCGCGGCAAGCACCCGGTCCTGCTGCTGTTCTACCCCAAGGACTTTACGAGCGGCTGCACCGCTGAAATGTCCCACTTTGGAGCGGAGCATCGGCTGTTCGCCGAGCGGGGCGTCAAGGTCTTCGGGGTGTCCATCGACCCGCCGGACAAGCACCGGGCGTTTCGAGAGTCGTTGGGACTGCCGTTTCCACTGCTGGCCGACGAGGACGGGGCGGTCAGCCGCGCCTATGGGGCCCTGGCCGAGCAGGGCGACGCTCGCTTCAGCTTGCGCAAGGTGGTGCTCATCGACGCCGACGGTGTGGTGGCCTACCGCGACGAGTCCTACCGCGTGGGCGACCAGCGCGACTTCGACGCGGTCGTGGCCGCCGTGGCCGAGATCACCACGCCGCCCGGCCCGCCGGCACCCTGACGCCGCCCCGGCCTTCCGGCCGCGCAAGGTGGTGCCTCGTGGGCCCCCCTGGAGGCCGGCGGCGCCGCGCGGTCGCGCCGGGTTGCGAAGGGCCGGCCGGCGGGCGACCTTCCCGGTCCCATGACGCTCCTCGTCCTCGAAGGCGCCGGCCTGGCCTTCGGCGCGCGGCCGATCTTCACCGGCCTGGACTGGTCCATCGACGAGGGACAGCGCTGGGTCGTGCTCGGGCCCAACGGGGCCGGCAAGAGCACCTTGCTGGGGGTGCTGGCCGGAGAGCGGCCGCTCGATGCCGGCCGACGCCGCACGCGCCGCGGGCTCGTGGTCGGCCTGGTCGGTCAGCGCCTCGGGCTCGACCCCGACGCGCGGGCCCTCGACGCGGTGGTGGGGGCGGCGCCCGGTCGCGCCGCGGTGCTCGCGGAGGTCGAGCGCCTCGAACGCCGGCTCGAGGCGCAGGCGCGGGCCGGGGCGGTGGACCCGGCGACGGCGGCGGCGCTGGCGGAGGCCCACGCGCGCCGGGTGGACCACGAGGCCCGCTACGCGCCCCACGAGGCGGCGCGGATCCTGGTCGGTCTGGGCCTTTGCCCCGACCGGCACGACCGGCGCCTTTCGGAGCTCAGCGGCGGGTTCGCCATGCGCGTGGCGCTGGCCGCGGCCCTGTTCGCGCGGCCGGACCTGCTTCTGCTCGACGAGCCCACGAACCACCTGGACCTGGAGAGCGTGTCGTGGCTCTCGTCCGAGTTGCCCCGGTTCGGGGCGGCCCAGGTGTTCGTCACCCACGACCTCGAGTTCGCCGAGCGGGTGGCGAACCGGGTGCTGTCGTTCGAGCCCGAGGGGGTGCGCCTTGCGGCGGGCAGGCCTTCCGCCTACCGGCGTGCCCGCGCGGTGGAGGCCGAGACCCTGGCCCGGCGCGCCCGCAACGAGGCGCGCAAACGGCGGGAGGCGGAGCGCTTCGTCGAGCGCTTCCGGGCCAAGGCGAGCAAGGCCCGTGCCGTGCGCAGCCGCGTGCGGGCGCTCGAACGCATGGAGGCGGCCGAGGCGGCGCCGCTCGTCGAGGGCGCGCGGCGGGCGGCGTTTCGGTTCGCGCAGGCGAGGCCGTCGGCGCGGGTGCCGCTGCGCCTCGAAGGCGTGACGAAGGGCTTTGGCGGTCCGCCCGTCCTGCGGGACGTGACGGTCGCGGCGCAGCGCGGGCAGACGATCGGGATCGTGGGGCGCAACGGGGCCGGAAAGACCACCCTGCTGCGCCTCGTCGCCCAGGAACTGCAGCCCGACGCCGGGCGGGTGATCGAGGGAGGACAGGTCGCCGCGTCGTTCTTCGCCCAGCACCACGCCGAGGCGCTGCCGGAGGAAAGGACCGTGTTGGAGGTGGCGCGGGCCTCGGCCCCCTCGGCTCCGGTCACGCATCTGCGCGCGGCGCTCGGCGCCGTGGGGCTCGGCGCGGACGACGTGGACAAGAAGGTTGCCGTGCTGTCGGGGGGGGAGCGGGTCCGCCTGAGCCCCAC
>JALSIN010000120.1 GCA_026989935.1 Polyangiaceae bacterium
CGAGGACCTGTATCATCGCCAACAACGTCAACCACTGTCGTCCACCGAACCGGCTGGGCGATGCCAATTGACTCTCTGAAATTTTCGGGGCAATTCAACCCGCGGGCCGGCCCCGGGAGCACCTCCACGCCTCGGTCCACCCGCCGGCCGATGCTTGGCGGTGCCTCCGGCACTCCGGGGTACGGGGACGGGGACGCGCACCGGCTCCGGCACGGACGCCGCGGCGGTTCGGGGCATCCAGCGCTGGTCGTTACGGGCACGGGCACCGGGACCGGGACGGGCGCCCGTGGCCGTGTCGGTGGCCGTGGCCGAACCCGGTTGTGTTCCCGTCGGCGAGCCGACCTGCCCCCTCCCGGATGTCCGGCAAACCTCCACGACTCGCATGGTGCGCGCGAAAGGACCGGACGTCGTTCCGGAGCACCGAGGGGGCGGGGCCGATGAGCGTCTGGGGCCGTGGGACACGGTCGAGGCCGTCGAACTCCCCACGCTGAACTGGGTGGACTGGTTCCACCACGAGCGCGTCTTCGCCGGGCCGGGATATCGACCTCCCGCCAAGTACGAGGACCTGTATCATCGACAACAACGTCAACCACCGTCGTCCACCGAAGTGGTCGGGCGATGCCACCGGACGCTATGAAATTTTCGGGGCGATTCACTCTACAGGGTCGTGACGGTCGGTGTGCAGGTCCGGGTGTCGTCCCAGACCACGATGGGGTTGCCACCCACGTCCACCCAATCAATGCCCGCGCGATTGTTGTCGAGTCCAAAGTAGATGTTTGTGATTGGGCGGAGGCGTGAGTCACAGCACAACGGATGACATGGAAACGGACTGTTCGGATTCCTCGGATCGTGGACCAGAAACGGGTCGAGGGCCCGAAGGTCCTCCGGCCCCTGTGCGTAGCTCTCGCACCCTGGCTCCCCAACCTGCGGCAGGGGAACGTCTTCGTCGGGATCCAGGGCTGCATAGGCCGCCTCCAGGCGCTGCACCGCCTGCGGCGTGAGGTAGGCGCAATAGGCAGCGGTCGCCGGGTCCACCCGGTCCCAAACCCAGTGATCGGCGACGGGAAGATACTCGACGCGACCACCGTCTCGAAAGTACCGTCCCGACTGAACGTCCAACTCGAGCCGACCCGGGATCTCGGGTGATGATGCGGCCTCCGGACCACAACCGAACAGACACAGCACGGCGACGGCGAACAGCCCCGGCGTCGAGGATGGATGCGCGTTTCGATGATGCATTGCAGCGTTCTCCTTGGTGTACTCCCTTGCGACGTGTCAAAACCCCCAGTGGACGCCCACGGGAGCCGCGCCTGGTGGCGTGTCCACCTCCACCCCACAGTCGAAATCCCGCGCCGCGGGGCGGCAACGCCACAGCCGGGCCGCGCCACGTGCCACGTCCACCCACAAGATGTCATGGCACCCGTCCTCGTCGAAGTCCCCGACGTATGGCACGGGATCACCCTCCGGAATCATGAATGCCTTGGCGGTATGACCGCCCGCCGTGTCGAAGTACCAGATGTAGCTCGGCCCGGTCTCGCTACCCGACGGGCCAGCGCTCGTGAAGTAGGCGCTTCGCTGCCACAGGAGGTCATCCACTCCGTCTCCGTCGAAATCCCCCACCACCGGCCGAAAACCGTCCCCAGCGGTTCGAGGGAAGGTTTCAAAGGCGATCTCCGTCGCCGTGCTGTCCGACAACCACAGACGGTCGGGAATCTGGGCGACGTTGGGGCGCCCGTGGACCCCGTACCAAAACAGGTCAGCCCGACCGTCACCGTTGAAGTCTCCCACGGCCGGCACCAGTTCTCCCTCCTGGGGTAGACCCAGGTCCTCCTGCGCGTGCGCCTGCACCTCCACCTGTTCGAGATCGCCATCCACACGCCACACGATGACGGCGTGCTCGATGGGATCCCACCACAAGAGATCGTCTGGGTGCCCCGGCCCACGAAACGGAGCGGCCACGGGGTAGGCGAAGGCGTCCTGCTGGGCCACATCGGAGCGCACCAGGAGATCCCCATCGGGGCCCAGCCGTAGCACGCGATCCGGCAAGGCCCCGGGCGCATAGACATAAACCACGTCACGGGCCAAATTCGCTCCATCGAAGGCGCCGGGAACGAGTTGTACGAAACCGTCTTCATGCCAACGCCCGAGACCACCACTTGTTCCCCCCGCTCCCCCGAGCACCGCGTAGTCCGGTACCATGGGCCCCGGTCCGTAGAACACCAGGTCAAAGCGGCCTGGCACCCCTGAAAGCCGGGCGGGCACGACGACCTCGCTGTCGGTGTCGCCGTACCATCCATCGACCGGCTTTCCGAGGGGGTCGAAGTAGAGAAACGGGACGACTTCGAACGTCACGCCGGCGGGCGTTTGCACCGGTTTCCACAAGACGCCTTCGGCCGCGCCAGGCGTGTGCCACAGGATTTGCGCGCCACCCGACGGTGCAGGTCCGAACCGATAGCCCGAAGGCGCACGAAGTTCGAAGCGAGACCGGCCTGTGTGGTGCAAGAGAAAGGCCGAAAGACGGTCGGCCGGGGACAGTACGGCGTTTTCCTCCCCCGGCGTACACTGTGGGGTCGTCATCACCGAAGCGCCGTCCGGTGGGACCAAGGCGCGTGGGTCGGCGACCGCACAGGCGGGATCGTCCCCAAGGACAGCCTCCTCGTGTACGAAGCCCAGGACGTGGCCGACCTCATGCCGCAGGACCGATAGCGCGTCGATGTCTCCCGGGGTGACGAGACGGCTCATTCCGAGGAGAAGGGCCCGGCGCAACTCGTGAGGCGGGTCCGGTTCCCAGATAGGATCGCTCCACAACTGTGGAACCGCCCCCACGACGATCCCACCCAGGGCATCGACGTATTGCGCGGAACCAACTCCGAAGTACGCCGATGTGCCCGGCCGACACTTGGGGAACGTCGGGAAATCGGGATAGCGCTGGTTCACCCAAGGGTCCGTGATCTCGTCGTCTTCCCGCAAGTGCACGAAGTTGGCGTCCGCGGCGCGCTCCCACTCCCCCGCCGCGACGGCCAGCAGGCGTACGAGTTTGTCGTAGTTTCCGGGACGCGTCTCGTCGTCGCCTGGGACGAAGCCCACGCAGAAGCTCAGGGCAAGCTTCCGCGCTTCGTCCCAGCGCTCGTGGATCCGCGGCCCTTCCGTCGTCGCAGGCAGAATCGGGGATGGGAGCGCTTGCAGCGGGTGCCGCCGACGCACCGGACCGTCCGGGGCACCGCCTCGATCGCCCACGAGCACGATCCTCCCCATTGGAACGGGGCGCTGGGGCAGCGCGATGTCTTCCACCCCCACCAGCAGGTCGGCCCCTTCGCAGCCGCGGCCCGAGGGCCCCGGGTCGGGGTCGGGGGGCATGCCATCTCCCCCGCTGGTCATCCCCGCACCCCCAGCACCACCGCCGTCGTCACCGCTACATGCTGGAAGGCTCAAAAATAGACTGAGCAGCAGAGCGGTCGTGCCGTCGTGCCGTCGTGCCGTCGTGCCCATCATCGTACTCGCCTCGTCATCGGCGAGGCTGCCACGGCCCGGCGCGCAGTGTCAAGGGGACCGTCGAACAAGGTGGGAGAATGTACGCCGTAGTGGGATACGACCTTCCCCGCGAGCCGCGCCGGCGCGCCCTCGAACGCCGTTTCGTCCCACCTCGCGCCGAACCTCGAAGATCCGGCCCACCGGCCGCCGGCTGGCCGAGGCTCGGAAGTGCATCCATCGTTGGGGATTACAGGGACAGCGACGGGGACACGCACCGGCACCGGCACGGACAACGCGGCGGTTCGATGCATCCAGCGATGGGGGTTACGGGGACGCAAACAGACACGCGTACGGGCACCGGCACCGCTACGGGGACCGCGGCCTGAACCGGCGCTGAGGGCGGGGCAGGACATCGAGACACGGTTGCGTCGGCCCGGGGCCGTCGGCGTGCCCGTGACCGTGCCGGTGGCCGACCCCGTAGGCGTTCCCGTGGGCGACCCGGCCCGCCGCACCGCGAACGAGACGGGCGCGCGCGGCAATCCCCGACCGGCCCGCCAGCCGGGGCTCGGCAGTCGCTCCAGCGCTGGGGGTACGGGGACCGACACGGGCATCGCAGCGGCTCGGTAGATCCAGTGCTGGGGCTTGCGGGGACGCAAACAGACACGCGTACGGGCACCGGCACCGGTACGGGTGACCGTGGCCGTACCCGTCTGCGTTCCCGTCGGCGATCCGGCCCGGTCCGTCCCGAGCGAAACGGGCGCTGGCGGCCGCACTGAGGCGCGGGGGCGGCGGCCGAGGGGGGCGATGCGGGGGTCAGTCGCTCGGGGGGAGGCGCTGGCAGCAGCAGCGGGCCGTCCAGCCCACGGGGATCCA
>JALSIN010000121.1 GCA_026989935.1 Polyangiaceae bacterium
CGAGTACGAGGGTAAACGCCGCCAGCAGGCGCGCCTGGAGCCGGGCTGTCGGCGACACAAGGTGCGGTGAGGGTGCCACGAGTCGATCCCACCAGCCGCCCGGCGCCGGCCGGCGGGATGGGTCTACAGCGCCGAAGGAATGTTCCGCCCCGGTCATCTGTCGCAGGGCCCTGGGGGCCTGTGCCGCATTGTAGAGGCTTCGCCCCGGCCGGTCCCCCCGCCCGAACGAGGCGAGCGTTCGTTTCCCAAAATAGGGCTCCGCACTGCGCGGGCGCTCGAGCGCGAGCATGGTCGGTCGCCTCCCCATGGCGAAGGCGACGTGGACCGTCCGACGCCAGGCACACGGAGCGAAATCGCACCACGATCGCCCGGGATGGCGCACGACACGGTCTTGCGTGCCTGCGTCCCCCATTCGACACGCCCCCCGACGTGGCGATGCACGGCGGCCCGAATCGTTCCCGGAACCGCCCGCGAGTCCGTACGGCCCGCGAAGCGCCCCCATCGGTCCTACGCCGAGTCGAGCAGCGCAAGCGCCGTCGCGCGGTCGAGGGCCGCGCCGTCGCCACGGATCATCTCGGCCGACAGTGCGCGCTTTTCGGCCTTGAGGTTCTCGATGGCCGCCTCGATGGTCCCGGCGGCGAGGATCCGGTGCACGATGACCGGGCGCGTCTGGCCGATCCGGTGGGCGCGGCCGGCCGCCTGTTCCTCCACGGCGGGGTTCCACCAAGGGTCGAGCAGGACGACGTGGTCGGCCGCGGTCAGCGTCAAGCCCACGCCGCCGGCGCGCAGCGAGACCAGCATCACGGGCGGGCCCGACGGATCCTGGAAGCGCGCAACCACCCCGTCCCGGTCGGCCGTGGCCCCGTCGAGCCGGGCGAACGCGGCGCCGGCCTGCGCCACCACCGCCTCGACGCGGTCGAGCAGCTTCGTCCACTGGGAGAAGACCAGCACCTTGTGCCCCTCCGCCAGGAGTTCTTCGAGCAACGCCGCGAGCCGGGCGAGCTTGGCCGAGGGGCCGGCGCACAGGGCGGGCGGCGCCCCCGGCACGATGGCGGCGTCGCAGGCGGCCTGCCGCACCCGAAGCAGCGCCTCCAGGATCCGCATGGGCGCGACGTTCGGCCCCAGACGCGCCACGTCCGTCCGCGCGGCGGCGGCGACGGCGGCATAGAACGCCCGTTCCTCGCTCGAAAGCTCCACCTCGTGCACGAGGTCGGTCCGCGGCGGAAGATCGCGAGCGACCTCGGACTTCGTCCTTCGCAGGACGAACGGGCGCACCCGGCGTTCCAGGCGGGCCCGCCCCGCCGCACCGCGCGCCGCGTACCGCCGACGAAACGACGCCAGCGAGCCGAACAGCCCCGGCACCATGAACGAAAGCTGCGGCCACAGGTCTTCGAGGCGGTTTTCGACCGGCGTGCCCGAAAGGGCCAGGTGAAACCGCGCTGGCAACGCGAGCGCCGCCCGCGCCACCTGGCTGTTCGGGTTCTTGATCGTGTGGCTCTCGTCGAGGACGACGGTGTCCCAGTCCACGCGGGCGAGTGCATCCACGTCGCGGCGCAGGACGCCGTAGCTGGTGATCACGAGGTCCGCCTCCGGGTCGAGACGGCGGCCCGCGCCGTGGTAACGGGCCACCCGAAGGTCCGGCCGGAAGCGCTCGGCCTGGGCCTGCCAGCTTCCGAGGACCGAGGTCGGGGCCACCACCAGGGTGCGCCCGTCGAGCACGGCCAGGGTCTGCACGGTCTTGCCCAGCCCCATGTCGTCCGCCAACAGCGCCCCGAGACCGAGCGCCTTGCGCTGCGACAGGAACCGCACGCCTTCCCGCTGGTAGGGGCGAAGGTCGGCCCGCAAGGCCGGGTGGGGCCCGGCCGGCGTCGGTCCATCCGCACCCGCGGCGAGTTCGACGAGCCCGGCAGGCCTTTCCGGATCGGCCGCCGGGTCGCAGGCGGTCGAAAGCGCCGCCGCGGCCCACCGCGTCACGGCGGCCGGGGCCCCCTGTGCACGCGCCTCCAGGAACGCCTCGACCAGGTCGCCGTGGGCGTCGAGGAACGCCGCGGGGATCTCGGCATACTCGCCGCCCTCGAGCCGCACGAAGGTGCGCCCCTCGGCGTGGGCGGCCAGCACGGCCCGCGGGTCGGCCCGTTTCGATCCAGCCTGGAAAGAAAACGTGCCGTCCGCGATCGCCGGGGCCAGCGTGCCGGTGGAGACACAAGTTTCGAGGGCGGGGTCGGGATCGATCCCCAGCGCGGCCAGGTCGTCGTGCAAGCCCTGGGCGAGGCGCGGCACGTCGTCGCCCTCGACCGAAAGGACGTCCCCCGGCGGCAGATCGAGCGCGGCGCGGGCGCGGCGTAGCAGGGCCGCTTCCTCCTCGGGGCGCCGGATCGGGACGGGACGCGACGGATCGAGGATCTCGAAGCCGCCGTCCTCGGTCACGGCGGCGATGGGCGGGCGCCCATACACGACGCGCACGCGCACACGCAGGGCGTCCGGCCCCCGCTCGATCACCGCGTCGAGCACCGGCCGGGCGGTGGCGGACGAGGGCAGACGCCGCGTCCGAACCTTCACGGGCAACGACCGCCGCAGCTCGGGCAGCACCTCGCCAGCCAGCCGCGCGAAGTCCTCGGGCGGCACGTAGATGCCCTCGGCCAGCGCGCGGCGCCGGTGGCTCGGCAAGGGGACGGGGCGCAGCGGGTGGAGCGTGTCCCCGATCCGCACGACGCCGCCGTCGAACCGCTCGTCGATGGCCCCGTCCCGGACGAGCCGCACGACGACGCCCCGCCCCTCGTCGCGCACCACCACACGGGCGCCGGGTGTCGCGCGCCCCACCTGTACGGGGCGACCATCGAGCAGGAGCCCCTCGACACCCGCGAGCGCTGTCACGACCCGCCCGAGCAGCGGGGCGCGCAACCGGCCCGGGGCCGCCTCCGCCAGCAGGCGCTCGATCCGCTCGTCGGCGGCGGTGCGCCCGGGCAGCGCGGCCAGGTCCGCCCGCGAGGCCACGCGCCGGGTACCGTCGGACAGCTCGACGTACCGGCGCAGCGAAAGGCCGCCGTCCACCCGGCGCAGTTCGTACCGCAGCGCGACGGGGCCGACGGGGCCTTCGTCCGGCCCGCGTGCGAGCGGAGTGAACAGCGCCGCCGCGACGTGCTCGCACGCGTCGAACCGACCGTCGCAGTCGCACGACCACTCCGCGTCGGCGGGGAACAGCACCACGTCGTGGATGCGCCCCGACCCGTCGGCCACGGCGTACTCGTAGGCGTCGTCGTCGCGGCGCACGAACCGCGCGCGGCCCTCGCCCGCCAGAGTGCGACCGCGGGCCCGCAGGGCCGAGGGGCACGCGCGCTCGAGGGCCTTGGCGAGGGCGGGGGCGTCGTCGGCGAGGGGCACCTTCGGGCACGGAAGGTAGCAGGCGCGGCCCACGCCGGCGCCCCCCGCCGCGGGCCCCGTCCGATGCGTCGCCCGGGCCGATCCCGGTGCGGTCCGACGGTTCGGGCCCGCCCGCGGGCGGCCCCTATACTCGCCGGCACGATGGTCCACGCCCCCCTGCGCCGCCCCCCGATCCTCCTGGCCGCGATCGCGCTGGCCGCCTGCGCGCCGGCGTCCCCGAAGTCGCCGGCCGCGCCGGGCGCCTCCCCCCCGACCGCGCCGGGCGAGGCGGACCCCTTGGCCCGCGCCCGGCGTCTCGCCCACCGCTTCCTCATCGCCGACGGGCACGTGGACGTGCCGTACCGCCTGTACGCCACGCGCGACCCCGACGGCAGGATCACCGAGAACATCGCGGGCCGTACGCCCGAAGGCGACTTCGACGCCGTGCGCGCCCGCGAGGGCGGGCTCGACGCCCCGTTCATGTCGATCTACGTGCCGGCCAAGCACCAGATCGACGGGACGGCCAAGACCGTTGCGAAGACGCTCGTGGACATGGTGCGCGGCTTCGAGGCGCGGTGGCCGGACACTTTCGCCCTGGCGACCTCGGCGGACGAGATCGAGGCCGCCTTCGCCGCCGGCAAGATCGCCCTGCCCATGGGCCTCGAAAACGGCGCCCCCATCGAGCGGGTGGAGGACGTACAGACGATCCACGACTGGGGGATCCGCTACGTGACGCTCACCCACTCCAAGGACAACGCGCTCGCCGACAGTTCCTTCGACGACCGGCACACGCACGGCGGGTTGTCGGAGCTGGGCAAGGCCGTCGTGCGCGAGATGAACCGCGTGGGGATCATGGTGGACGTCTCGCACCTTTCGGACGACGCGATCCGCGACGTGCTGGCGATCGCGCAGGCGCCGGTCATCGCCTCGCACTCGTCCGCGAGGAAGTTTACGCCGGGTTGGCAGCGC
>JALSIN010000122.1 GCA_026989935.1 Polyangiaceae bacterium
CCGGCGCCTACTCGCGCAGCCACATCTCGTTGTTGCTGAGCGCGAACTTGATGAACGAGCCGGGGATCGAGATCGAGTCGCTCGATCCGAGCCAACCGTACCAGACCTACGTGGCGCCCCAGTCGGCGCGGGACTCGATCCTGGTCAAGTACATCCGCCCCGAGCGCCTGTACCCGAACCACGACCCGAACGACCTGGCCTTCGAGGGTGAACTCAAGGTGGACGGGACGCCGTACGCGCCCGCGCACCCGAACGAGGACACCCCGGGCTACGATCCGAACGTGCACCGTCCGCTGACGGCGGCGGAGAAGTACCTCATCATCCTGATGGCCGATCTGGGCGGGCAGTTCTACAGCCTGGAGAACGCACCCGGCCAGATGAATTACGGAGGCTAGGACCATGTCGCAGCGAGTCGAAACCACCCATCGTTCCGTTCGTTCTTTCCGAAGTGCCCGTGTGCGCGCGGCGGTCTTCGGATCCATTCTCGCCGTGAGCCTGACCTTCGGGGGCGCCGCCCTGGCGGGCAAGGGGGCGAGCTACGCCAGCATCCAAAACGCGATCAACAGCGGGAATCCGGCGAGCATCGTGGGAGAGATCGAGCGGGCCGAAAAGCTTCCGTGCGGGTCGTGCATCGACCTCGTGCGTCCGCTCATCGATCACGAAAACGCCCGAGTCCGGGACGTGGCCGCCTGGTGGCTGGCCAAGCGCGCGATCCGCCTGCAAGTTCGCGACGAGATGTTCGAGCGGCTGGCGGGAACGGACACGATCCGGGCCCGCAACGCCGCCGAGGTCCTCGGGCGCTTCGCCCACCCGGATGCGCTGATGCCCCTCGAGATCGCGATGCACGAGGACGCTTTGGGAGACGAGGCCCGCGCCGCGGCGGCCACGGCCATCGGGGCGATCGGGCATCCGGCGGGCAAGGCGATGCTGGAGGCGGCGCTGGACTCGGAGTCGGCCGCGGTGCGCGCGGCGGCGGCGGCGGCCCTGCGGAACATCCGCGGCAACACGGACGGCGCGGCCCTCGTGGACGTGTTGTCGGATCCGGACGACCGCGTCGTTCTGGAGGCCGCGCGCACGCTGGGCGCGGTGCGGGAGTCCTTGGCGGTGGAGGCGCTCTCCGCGGTGGTCGAGGACGAAAGCCGCCCGGTGTTCGTCCGCCGGGACGCGGCATGGGCGCTGGGGAAGATCGGTGACGGTGCGGCGCGCGACGTCCTGGAGCGCGTGGTGGCCGAAGATCCGGACATGCTGGTGCGCGGTGCGGCGCGATCGGCGCTCTCCGCGTTGCGTTGAATCCGCCGATGAAGGGGGGACAAGGTTGCGGATCGAGCGGTGCCCATGCCGTCCGGTCGCGGGCGCCCGTCGATCCGCGCGCGTTTCGTCCGGTTCGGTGGAACCTTGGTACCGAGGAACCTGGCGTTTTCGAGCCGTTCGTGAAACGATGGAAGGGCCGATGAAACCCGACGCCTCCGTCGAGTACCGCCTGCCGCGTCCCAGACTCGAACGACTGGGATTGCTGGCGTACGTTGCGCTGGTTATGGCCTGCGCGAACCCGGAGGTCCCGACGCGGACCTACTTCGAGCAGCGAATCGCTCCGATCCTGGATGAAAACTGCGTGCAGGGTACGGCCGACAACCGCTGCCACGCCGAGTCGGATGCCGTGCCGGGGACGGCCCTGGGCAACCTGGATCTCTCCTCCTTCGAGGCCATCCACCGGCGCCCGGAGCTCCTTCGGCCCTATGGTAGCTATCCGGAGCCGGTTCTCCTCATGAAGGCGGTGCACCCCGAGGAGGTCTCGATCCCGTACGCGCAGCAACCGCGCGCGAGCGAGATCTTCCACGCCGGCGGGGCCATCTTGTCGCGCAACTCGGAGGCCTTCGTGGAACTCGAGCTTTGGCTCAAGAACGGTGCCACGGAGGACGGCACGCCGGGGGAGCAGCCGCCGGCGCTCGCGACCGGGCCGTGCAGCACGACGCTTCGGCCGGCGGTCGTGCCGTTCCTCGACCAGGCCACGGGGCCGGCCTACGACGCATACGTCCAGAACATCGAGCCGATCTTCTCCGAGCGGTGCGCCGCGGGGACCTGCCACGGCAGCCCGCAAAGCGATTTCTACCTGACCTGCGGGGAGGACGACCAGCAGCGCGCCCACAACTTCGTCGTCGCCCGCAGCTTCATCGCGGCGGAGACCGATCGCAGCGAACTGCTCCTACGCCCCCTCGCGCCCACGTCGGGCGGGGTGCCGCACTCGGGGGGCGTGTTGTGGGCGAACACCCAGGACCCGGCCTATGCGACCGTGCGCGCCTGGGCGGAGGAGGCGGGGCCGCTCGAGATCCCGGACGAATCGGCGGGGTTTGCGTACTTTCGGGACTACGTCATGCCCACGTTGCTCGTGCGCGGCTGCGCGATGCCGCAGTGCCACAGTCCCGAGGGCTTCAACGACTTTCGCTTGCGGGCGGGGGCGCGCGGCTTCTTCAGCCCGCTGGCCCTGTTGCGCAACTATGAGGGGACACTGCGCGAGTTCGTCAGCCTCGACGCGAAGAACCCGAACGAGAGCCGGATCCTCAAGAAGAACCTTTCGTTCGAGCGCGGGCGGATTCGCCACCGCGCCGGCCCCGTGCTCCTGTCGCTCGACGGCTCGGACGACGGCGGCAACCCGCAGGTGTGCCCGGAAGGGGTGGACGACCAGCCGTCGTCGTACTGCACCATCGTCGAGTGGATTCGACGCGAGCGGGCCGCGGCCGTGTCCGAAGGGCTCGTGGATGCCCTCGAAACGGGCGACGTCGTCCCGATCTTCTACGTGGACCGGCCGGCGAACCCCGACCGGGTGCTGGACTTTGCCACCTACCGCCCGGATGCGCACCTGATGCGGGTGGACGCCACCGTGGGGCCGCTCGGCCGCCTGGAAAGCTTCGCCGCGCCGGTGGAGGTGGACCTTTCGGGGTGTACCGGAGGTGCTTCGGACTTCGACCTGCGGCGCCCCGAGGTCTCCTACGACGGCTCGCGATTGGTCTTTGCGTTGCGCGTGGGGGAGGACGACGGCCTCGATATCTACTCGTCGAACCTGGACGGATCCGACTGCGTACGACTGACCTTGGACGGAGGCCAGGAAGATTCCGGGGTGAAGATCCACAACTTCGACCCCGTGTTCGTGCCGCCCGATCCCGAGCGGGCTCCGCAGGGGGCCATCGTGTTCGCCTCCACGCGGCCGGGCAAGGCCGGGTTCGCCCACGTCTCGCCGCGCTGGAAGCTCCCGGCGTCGAACCTGTGGCGGATGGCGCCGGACGGCACGGGGCTGGAACAGATGACGTTCTTGAACGGCTCCGAGTTGTTCCCGGCGGTCATGCAAAACGGGCAGATCACCATGACCACCGAGAAGGCGACCGCGAGCTTCTACCAGCTTTCGGGGCGGCGCATCAACTGGGACCTCACAGACTATCATCCCCTGTTGGCGCAACGGTCGGAGACCATCGGATTCGAGCAGGCGACGTTCATCCGCGAAGCGCTCGACCGCAACTTCCTGCTCATCGCCTCGGACGACGAGGCGTGGTTTTCCGGTGGGTCCCTCGTGAGCTACAACCGCAGCATCGGGCCGTTCGAGGAGTACCGGGTGGCGGAGCCCGACTACGTGCCGGCCGTCGAACACCTCGATCCGGCGGCGGCCCGGGCCGGGCGGGATGCCGCGCAGGGGGCCTATCGCTCGCCCTACCCGGCGCCGGACGGTTCGATCCTCGTAAGCTACGCGGGGGGGATGCTGGACCTGCGCGACCCGAACGCGGCGGTGGACTTCGACCTGGTGCTGTTCGACCCGGTCACGAAGGAGCGCACGGTCGTGGCCGGTGGGCAGGACGGCCGCTTCCAGGTGGATGGGATCGTGGCCTACCGCCGTTCGCTCCGGCATCTTTTCGACAACCGCCCGGCGTTGGTGTTCGGCGGGCGCTACCTCGCGGACCTGGCGGCCGAGGACCGCGCCTGGGCCCACTTCCCCGACCTTCCCATGCTCGCGACCCTGCTTACGAGCCAGAACCGGGGGGGGCGCGATCTGGAGACCATGGACCGAGGGGACACCCTGGCCGTCTACGCCGCCGCGCCGCCGCCGCCGGGTACCACCGGGGACGAGACGTACGAGTCGTGGACCCTGCTCGGCACGCAACCCCTCGAAGAAGATGGATCCGCCTTCGTGGAGGTGCCGGCCGGGGTGCCCGTGATCCTCGAACTGCGGCGGGGAGACACGCCCGTCCTGACGATGACCGAAGAGCACCAGTTCGGTCCCGGGGAGGCCACGAGCCTGGGGGTGGACCG
>JALSIN010000123.1 GCA_026989935.1 Polyangiaceae bacterium
CACCGGCACCGGTACGGACACCGCGGCGACTCGGTGCATCCAGCGCTCGGGGTTACGGGGACGGGGACGGGGACGCGCACCGGCACCGGCACCGGCACCGGAACGGAGACCGCAGCGGCCACGGTCGTTCGGTCCACCGGGAGGTCGGCCCCGGCCGTGCCCCGCTGCCCGCGATCCCCCAACGTCCGCCGGACCCGTTCCCGGGGCGCGTGCGGGCTTCGTGGCAGGTTCCCGGGCGTTCAACGGGCGCGGGACCAGGCGACCTGGGGGCGCCCACGTCAGCCAGCTCCTCTACGACGGCAAGGTGTCCTCGTTCAACGGGCGCGGGACCAGGCGACCTGGGAGCGCAGCCCCGCCCACGACCGCAGCACCTCGACCAATCCGATCACGTGGACCATCTCGTAGTAGGCCACCGCCCGGATGAGCGCCGGGCAGGACCGGCCCAGCACCCCCCAGGCGACCGCCAGCGCGAACGCCCCGGCGCCACCCACCACGAGCCCGACCCCCACGGGCCACGGCGCCGCGACGAGCGCCGCCCCAAGCGCGATCATGGCCTGGTAGACGGGCAACAGGTAGCGGGCGAACTTGTGGCTTACGATCCGCACCCGGTCGTTCCAGCCGAGCGCCCCCCAAAGCCAGCGCACGGCCCCGAGGGCCCGGCGGATCGTACGCCGCTTGCGCCCGATCTCCCGCGACAGCGCCCCCCCGGCGACCGTCGTCACCACCGCCTCGTCCACCTGGATCGCCGCAAGCCCCGCCGCACGGGCGAGCAGGGCCGTCGCCATGTCCGTGGCCGCGTCCCCGGGCAGGGGGCGCCAGATCGACGCGCGGTGCACCTCGAACTGGCCGCCGATCGACACGCAGGCGCCCGAGCGCGACTCCAGCCGGCGGACCAGGTTCTCGTAGGCGAAGTACCCCTGCTCGCGCGACGCCCCGCCCCCCGAGGCGTAGACCACCCGCGCCGCCGCCACGCCGACCGACGGGTCCGCCGCCGCCGCAAGCAGGCGGCGAAGCCCCGCCCGATCGATCCGGGCGTCCACGTCGGTCGTCGCCACCAGCGGCGGGTGCGGCGCAAGCCGGCGCATGGCCTCGTCGATGGCGCCGTTCTTCCCCACGCACCGCGCAAGCCGCAGCAGCCGGACGCCCCGGCCGGCGAACCTCTCGACGATGGCCGCGGTCCCGTCCCGGCTGCCGTCGTCGATGACGACGATCTCCGCATCGAGCCCGTCCGACGCACGAAGCAGGTTCTCGAGCTTGCCGGCGATGAGATCGGCCTCGTCGTGGGCGGGCACGAGGATCCGTACGCGCGGCAGGGCGCCCGCAGCGGGCGCGCGCACCGGCCGCCGCCGGGCGGCCGCCAGCCAAAGCGGATACCCCACGTACGTCCAGCCCGCCGCGAGCAACCCCGCACCCAGGAGCCCCAGTCCCACCTGCGCAAGGCTCATCGGGCGCCCGCTCCCGTCACCATCACCAGGAACGTGCGCAGGATGATCGCGAGATCCAGGAACAGGTCGTAGTTGCGCACGTAGAACAGGTCGTACGACAGCTTGACGGCGGTATGTTCGAGGGAATCCGCGTAACCGTAGTGCACCTGAGCCCAACCGGTGATCCCGGGCTTGGCGAGCGTGCGCCAGCGAAAGGCCGGCAGGTGCGCCTCGATGGCGGCGGCCAGCGCCGGTTGCTCCGGCCTTGGACCGACCACCGACATCTCCCCCTTGAGCACGTTCCAAAGCTGCGGCAGTTCGTCCAGGCGGGTCCGCCGCAGCCAGCGCCCGACCCGTGTCACACGCGGATCGGCGGCCGCCGCCCACCGCTGCGACGGGCCGGCCGCGGCGGTCATGGTGCGGATCTTGTAGATCCGAAAGGTCTTGCCGCCGAAGCCCACCCGCGGCTGCGTATAGAAGAAGGGGCCGGGCGACTCCAGGCGAACGAGTACGTACAGCACCGGCAGCAGCACGGCGAACACGGCAAGACCCATGAGCGCCAAGGTCACGTCCAGCACCCGCTTGGCCTGCTCGCTGCCGGGCCGGTCGAGCTGGTCGAAGGCGTCGAGCAGGAACGTCGAGCAGGTCAGCTCGTGGGGCATGGCGTCCAGGACCGACATGACGAAGGCGTCGGCCGTGGCGATCCGGATCCCCATCGCCCGCAGCCGCGCCAGCACCGGCGCCCAGGCGACGGTCTCGCCGTTCGTGCACACGATCACGGTCTCGACGCCGTGCTCCTCGCAGTACCGCGGCAGATCGCGCGGATGCCCCACGTACGGCACGTCCACCGCCTGGTCGTGCCGGGTCGGCGGCCTGGAGCCCGAAAAAGCCACGACCACGTGGCCGCACAACGGCGCCCCGTTGACCAGGTCCGCCACGCGGATCGCCGCCGGCCGGGTGCCGAGCACGACCGCCGGCCGCCGCCTTCGCCGCAGGAGCCAGCGGCCCGCGAGCACGCGCCACGAGACGAACGCGGCCGCCAGCGCCCCCGTGCGCAGGAGCAGCTCCACACGACCGGGAAACGCCACCCAGGCCATCTCGTGGGCCAGCATCCCGCCGACGCCGGCGAGCCCGGCCAGGACCAGACCACGGGCGAGCACGGCCCGCGGCCGCCGCCAGTTTCGCGGGTCGTCGAGTCCGAGCATGTACGCCCCCACGACGGCGATCCCCACCGTCGCCCAGGCCAGGACCGTCGCGTCCACGAAGCCCGTGCGGGCCGAGGGATACAGCCGCCGTGTGACCGCCGCGGCGAGCTGGACCGCCGCCATCGCCAGGACCGCGTCCACGAAGACCGTAACGAGGGTTCGGGAACGAACGCGCACATTCGGTTGCTGCGGCCGAACCACACCCGATCGACCGCCGAAATGGACCGCCACGTCCCGATCCGAACCAAGCCCGCCGCAGCACCGCACCGATCCGAACCGCCCGGCGGCGGGCGAGGGTAGGCGGAACAGGGATCGAACCTGCGACCCGCGCCTTGTAAGGGCGCTGCTCTACCACTGAGCTATCCGCCTTCCGGGGGGTGGATCCATAGCCGGGGGGGACGGCGGGTGCAAGCGTGGCGGATCCGGGGGCGAGGCGGGCAACGGAGGAGATGCCCGGCGATTCGACCGACCTACGGCGGCGACGCGCCACGATCCACGCGGCGCAGGACGCTGCGCCGGCCCGCATCCAGGGCTTCGAGAAGCTCGCCCAGGGTGCGCCCGGCCAGCCGCAGGCCGGGGGCGACCTCGCGCAGCGGCACGAGCACGAAGTCCCGCTCGGCGAGGCGGGGGTGGGGCAAGACGAGGTCGGGGCCGTCGCGCCGGACCGGGCGGCCGCCGACGCTCGCGTAGAGCAGGTCGAGATCCAACGGCCGCGCCCGCCAGCGTGGCCGACCGCGCGCGCCTTCGACCCCGTCGGCGCCGTCGTCGAGTCCCGCCGCGCCCGCAGGTCCCACCGGGCCCCGGTCCCCCGCCGGGGGGCCTTCGACCGGCCCACCCGCCGCCACGTCCCCCCGTTCCCGACCGCGCGCACGCTCGATCTCGAGCAGCAGCGAAAGCAGCGACCGCGGCGACCGGTCGGTTTCCACCGAGAGCACCTGGTTGAAGAACGCGCCCCCCGTGCAGTCCAGCGGGCGGGTCTCGTAGACGCCCGAACACGCCACCACCCGAACCCCCGGGGCGGCCGCAAGCGCCACGCGGGCGAACGCCAGGTGCGCGGCGCGGTCGCCGAGATTGCTGCCGATCCCGAGATAGGCCCGCACGCGCTCGCACGAAAGCACACCGGGCCCCCCGCTGCACCCGCGGCCCCCGCCGGCGCGCAAGCGGGCCGAAACGACGATCCACGGGCACTTTGCGCCCGCCGCGCAGCACACCCCACCCCGCGGGCGCCGCCCGGTTCGCGGCCCGGGCCCGACTAGGCTATGGTCGAAGGCGTGTCCGAGACGGGCACGGGAGAGAAGATTGAACCCGAACCAGCGAAGAACCATCCCGGCGGCCGCCGACCGCGCAGGCCGTGACCGATCGAACGTGTGGGCGAAGCAGGGGGTCGCGTGAGAAGCTCCTATAGTGGTGGAAAGCGCGCCCGCGAGGCCGAAAAGGCCCGCAAGCGCAAGGAGAAGGCCGAGCGCAAGCGGCGCCGCAAGGCGGCCTCCCAGGGCGGGATCCCGGTGGCCACGGTCGAGGAGATCCAGGTGGCCGCGATGCAGGAGCCGGCGGAACTGCCGCCGGAGCCGGGGTCGCAAGGGGGCGCCACGCCCCAGCCGACCCGCCTGTTCGTGGGCGGCCTGAGCTACCGCACGGACGAGGACGACCTTCGCAAGCTGTTCGCCGAGTACGGCGAGGTCACCGACGCGCGGATCATCAAGGACCGCGACACGGGCGACTCCCGCGGCTTCGGCTTCGTGACCCTGGCCGACAACAAGGATGCCCAGCGCTCGATCAAGGCGCTCGACGGCGCGGAGCACGACGGCCGCAGGCTGCGGGTGAGCGTGGCCGCGCGGCGCGACCGCTGACCGTCCCGGGGCGTTCGACCGAGGCAGCCTACCGCGGGCGCACCGCCCGGGTGGGTGCATGCCCCCCCGCTTCGTCGCCCCACGGCGGGGGCCCCGCCTCGGCGTCCAGGACGGCCGTGGTCCGGTGCGGGCGGGCATGGGTCGCCCCGTAGGGCAGCGCCAGGGGCAGGCGCACCGCCCGGCCCCGGTCGAAGCCGACGAACAGCGCCGGCTCCCGGCCCGCCTCGGCCAGCACCCGCTCGGGCGGCAGCCGCACGCGCACCCGCCCCGCGCCGTCGAGGACGACCCACCGGGTCCGCCCGGCGACGCGCACGGCCAGGCGGCGCCCCGCAAGGGGCACCTCGGCGACGGCGCAGGGGCCGGCGGGATCGCCAAGGCGCGGCCGCACCCCCTCGACGTGGCGCACCGTATCCCGGGCGCGCACCGCGTCGGCCACGCCCGCGACCAGCAGCAGCGCCCCCACCGCCCCGAGGGTGCCCGCGAGCCGCAGGCCGGTCGAGCGGTCGCGGTAGACCTCCCCGGTGGGACCAACCCGCGCAGTGGAGATCGTCTCGGGCCGCGCGAGCCCGAAGGCCCCGAACCCGGCGAGCGCGGCGCCCAGGCCGAGCTCCCAGCCGAGCGTCGCCCCCGCCCGCCGCGCCACGCGCCCCTCGACCACCACGGGGTCGAACGCCACGCGGGCGCACCGCGGCGACGGCCGCACCACGATCGACACCTCGTCGAGCACCTGCGTGGCCTCGAACACCGCGCCGAGCCCCACGACGAGGGTGCCGGCCGGCGCGCGGGGGACCCGGCCGCCCGGGGCGGGCCCCACCACGCGCACGGTCGTCCGTGTCTCGACGGTGGCGCAGCCGACCCCCGCGGCGAGCACCCACGCAAGGCCAGCCCGGCCCGCGCCCCGGTGCCGCCGGTCGCCCCGGCCCGGGGCCGGGCCCGAGACTCGCCCCCCGCCGCGGGCGCCCCGCCGATCCGCCGGTCCCGCGGCCATCGAGCGGTGTCTACAGGTCGATGGGGCGGCCGAGCTTGTCCGAGACGACGCGCCGCACCGTGTCGTACAGCTCGTCGCCGTTCTTGTGCGCGACCCAGGCGTTTCGGTCCGGATCGAAGTCGAAGTGCCACGCCTCGGTGCCCGCCGCCATCCAGATCTGCCGCGCGGCGCTGTGGGCGTTGATGACGAACGTGGTGCCGTCGGAGAACTCGAGCGAAAGCACGTCCCCGGCCAGATCGGGCTCGAGGGCCTCGTCCTCCAGGTCGGCGAGCCGGCGCTCCAGATCCGCGAGCGCCTGTTCCGATTGGGCCGCGAAGGTCTTGCGATCCATGGGTCGTGGGTCTCCTCAGGGCTCGTTCGGCGCCTTCGCCGGCGCCGGGGGCTCGCCGGCGGGCACCTTGCCCGGCGGCGCTTCGTTGGGTTCGTCCGTCGTGGACGCTTCACCCGGCTTCGACGCCGGCACCTCGATCCCCCACAGGTCCCGCGCCTGCTCGGGGGTCACGACCGGCACGTGCCGCACGGTCCCGTCGGGCAGCGTCACCGGTCGGCTCTGGGACTCGAGCACCTGCTCGATCCGCGCCCGCCGCTGCGCCTCGCGCCGCTCGGCCGCTCGCTGCGTGCTGTAGCGCTCGTAGGCCCGCCAGCCAAAGTACGCCAGCAGCGGCCCGTAGATGAGCGCTCGAACGAGGATGGCACGCCGGGGAAGACGCATGGTCGCCCCGGAGCCTAGCGCGAACCCCCGCCGGCCGCGACGGTCGCCTCGCTACCCTCCCCACGGCTTGACCACCACCATGATCACGATGAGGACCAGCAACACCGTGGGCACCTCGTTGACGAACCGGGCGCCGCGGCTCGTCAGGGTGCAGGTGCCCGCCAGCAGCCGCCGGCGCACGACCCCGGCGTAGCCGTGGTAGGCGAACAGGCCCAACAGCCCGAGCAGCTTGACGCGAAACCACGGCGCCGCGAGGTACCCCAAGGGGTCCAGGGACCAAAGCGCCACGCCGAAGGCCGTCGTCCAGACCATCGCCGGCAGGCAGATCATGCGGTACAGCCGCCGCTCCATGACCTCCAGGACCGCCACCACCTTCGGTTCGCCGCGGTTCTCCAGGTGATAGACGTACAGCCGGAAGATGTAGAACAACCCCGCGAACCACGCGACGACGCCGATGACGTGCAGGGCCTTGAGCCACGGGACGATCATGGCGCGCAACCTACCGAAGTCCGACCGCGAGGCCCACGCGCACGGCCCGTCCGGCGGCGCCTGCGCGAGAGCGCACGCCCGCCCCGCGGCCGTGCATTGGCGCACTTTGCGCACCACCCTCCCACGACCCCGCCTCGCCGGTTGCGTACTGCGCGCAGAATCAGCGCCCGTGCTCGGCGTACGGCACCTTGCAAGAAAAGCATGGCAGGAACGCGCTGGCTCTTGTAGGGTGATCGAGACCCCCGTCTCGCTCCGTTGGCTCCATGAGTGACGACCCGCGAACCTCCGAGGGTGCGGCCCTCGGCCGAATTCGTACGAAACGAGTGGCCGTGCCCGCCGCCAAGGCCGCCAAGGCGGCCAAGGGGTCCGATCCCAGGATGAACCGCTTGGTCCCCTACCTCGACCTGTTCGCGCGCCTTACGGACGACGAGCTGTCGCGCCTGGCCCAGGTCCCCGGGGCCCTGGTCGCCCAGATGCGGCGCCAGGTGGAGGAGATCTGCGGCGCCCTGGAGCGGTACGCGGACCTCCTCGCCCGTCTTTCCGACACCGAGCTGTCGCGCCTTACGGGGGCCAACACCAAGACGATCCGCTTCTGGCGCCTGTGCCAGCCGCGGCCGGCCGGGGCCCCCGAGCCGGTGGACACGCAGATAAGCTCCCCGGCCAACATCGGCGTGGCCGCCTCCAGCTCCGCGCGCATGCGGGTGTCGGACGTCACGCCCGCGGCACCCGCCGAGACGGCGCGGGGGCCCGACCGAACCCCCGTGCCACAGGACGCCGGCGAGGCCGCGCCTTCGAGCGTCGGCGTCCCCGACGACGACGACGACGGCGTGGTCCTGACCGTCTCGGAGTAGGCGCCCGGGCCGCGCGGTGCGGCGGCGCCGCGTCCTACGTCCCGGGCCGGTGCCCGAACAGGCGGATCTGCAGCCGCTGCCCGAGCACGAACCCGCGCTCGATGCAGTACGGCGCAAGGCGCCGCTCGGCCGCCCGCAGCCGGTCCTCGTCGGTCCCCTCGGCCATGAGGACCACGCGGTGCCGATCGGACGATGATACGCCAAATTCGTCGCAAAGGGCCTCCACCTCCGCGAGGTCCGCCTCGATCGCCGCCCGCGCGTCGGCCCGCACCACGAACTTGAGCTGCCAGGGCCCACGCGCCATGAGGGCCCGCACGGCGGCGGGGGCCTGGCGCGCCCGCTCGTGCCGCGCCCGCTGGGGCCCGTCCGGCGTGGCGAACGCGAGCTTCGGGCTGATCGACCACAGGTCGGCCTCGACCCCGGGCGGCGCCACCGTGCCGGCCGTCTCCACCGTCACGTGGTGGCCGCGCGCCCGCAGGCGGGCCGCAAGCGCAGCGACGGCCGGCTGCAGCAGCGGCTCGCCCCCGGTGACGACCACGTGCCGCGGCCCCTTCGCGCAAAACGCCACGAGATCGTCCACGGCCATCCGGCGCCCGGCGGGCGACCAAGACGTGTCGGGGGTGTCGCAGTAGTGGCAGCGCAGGTTGCACCCGGTCGTGCGCACGAAGCTGCTCGGGGTTCCGACGAGCCGGCCTTCGCCCTGGATCGACACGAACGTCTCGGCGATCCGCAGCGTCTCGGTGGCCGCGCGCGCTCCCATGCCCGGCTTTTCGCACGGCCCGAGCGTGGTGGCAAAGCACGCGCGGCCCGCGGTAGGCTCGGCGCCCCATGACGGACGAACGAGACCTGCCCAGGACGCGCGTGGCCGCGGCGCTCGCGGCGGACCCGGGGCGTCGGCTGCGGATCCAGGGGTGGGTGCGCACGGTGCGGCGCAGCAAGGGCGTGGTGTTCTTCGAGATCAACGACGGCTCGTGTCTTGCGAACCTGCAGGCCGTGGTCGGCGCCGACGACGAGACCTTCGAGGCGGCCGCGGCGCTCGCCACCGGCGCTGCCGTGGACGTTACGGGCCTGCTCGCCGAGAGCCCGGCCCGGGGCCAGCGGGTGGAGCTGCGCCCCGACCGGATCACACGGGTCGGCGCGGCCGCCCCCGACTTCCCCCTGCAGAAGAAGCGGCACAGCTTCGAGTTCCTGCGCACGATCGCCCACCTGCGCGTGCGCACGAACACCTTCGGGGCCGTCTTCCGCGTCCGCAGCGCCCTGGCCCACGCCACGCACCGCTTCTTCCACGAGCGCGGCTTCGTCTACGTGCACACCCCGATCCTCACCTCCAGCGACACGGAGGGGGCCGGTGAGTTGTTTCGGGTGACGACGCTCGACCTGGCGAACGTGCCCGTGCGCGACGGCGCGGTGGACGACGCCGCCGACTTCTTCGGACGCGCCGCCTATCTGACGGTCTCCGGGCAGCTTTGCGCCGAGGCCCTCGCCCTGGGCCTGTCCGACGTCTACACCTTCGGCCCCACGTTCCGCGCCGAGAACTCCAACACCTCCCGCCACGCCTCGGAGTTCTGGATGATCGAGCCCGAGATGGCGTTTTGCGACCTGGCGGGCGACTGCGACCTCGCCGAGGCCTACGTCAAGGCCCTGCTGGCGGACGTCCTCGAAGGCTGCACCGAGGACATGGCCTTCTTCGACAAGCGCATCGCACCGGGCCTGCTCGAACGGCTCGAGCACGTGCGCGACAGCGCCTTCGAGCGCATGACCTACGCCGAGGCCGTCGCCGCCCTCGAACGCAGCGGCGCCGCCTTCGAGTACCCCGTCGGCTTCGGCCGCCCGCTGCAAGCCGAGCACGAGCGGTGGCTGACGGAGAAACACGTGGGCCGCCCGATCTTCGTCGTAGACTGGCCGAAGGAGATCAAGGCCTTCTACATGCGCCGCAACGACGATGGCCACACCGTCGCGGCCATGGACCTTCTGGTCCCGGGCGTGGGGGAGCTCATCGGCGGCTCCCAGCGCGAGGAGCGGGCCGACGTGCTCGAGGCCGCCATCGCCGAGGCCGGGCTCGACCCCACCGCCTACGCCTGGTACGTGGATCTGCGCCGGTACGGGAGCGCGCCCCACAGCGGCTTCGGGCTCGGCTTCGAGCGGCTGGTGATGTACGTCACGGGCATGGCGAACATCCGGGACGTGATCCCCTTCCCCCGCACGCCCCGTAGCTGCCCCTACTGAGGGACGGCGCCCCCACGCGGCCCCCGCGCCGTCGGCGCAGGCGAGGGGTGCGCCGTTCGCCCACCGGCGCCGGGCCTCGGGGCGCTGCAGCGCCCACCGGATGGGGGGTCGAGCCCCCAGCGACACGGGCCACCCACGCGAAGACAACGGTGGCCCCCCTTGCCGATCGAGGCTAGCCTCGTGATCGGGCGGGCCTTCGTGCCCTCGGTACGGCCCGGACCGCCCCCATGAATCCCTTGTCCCTAGGGTTCGTCGAACCGGCGACCCCCTTGTCCCATCCTCTGACCCTAGCCTGTAGGAGCCTGCATGTACCTGCGTAAGAACCGTGTCCGCTGTGGAAAGACCCACCGCACCTACTACTCCATCGCCCACAACGTGTGGTGGGCCCGCGAGGAAAACAAGCGCGCCCAGAGCCGCCCCGTCGTGATCGCCAGCTTCGGCTCGGAGGAAAAGGTGGATCCGGAGATCGCCCGCGAGCTCGTCGTGGCGGTCGAGCGCGCCGCCCCGCCCATCGCCGGCGGGCGCGGCAAGAGCCGTGAGGCCACTTTGCGCATCGCCAGCAAGGTCCGACGCATCGAGCCCTTCTTGAAACTCCTGGCCAGCCGCGCCTTCCGCCTGTCCGAGACCCTCCCGTCCGGGCCCGAGCGCATGGCGATCCTGGAGGCGCTCGTGCGCGCCAAGCTGGCCGAGCCCGACGCGCCGGCCGACCAGGAGACGATCCTGCGCAGCATCCAGGGGACGGTCTTCGCCTGACCCGGCGCGCCTACCCGCCCTGCCCGAGGACCTCGCACACGAAGGCCTCGGGCAGCGGCATGTCGGGCGTGCGCGAGACGAACACCCGGCGCCCGTCGCACTCCACGAGCGTCCCGGGACCGAGCCGCGGCCCGTGCACCAAAAGGCGCCGGCAGGACCGGCCGTCGAGGGTCACGGGCTCGGCCTTCGCCTGCCAGGTCTTCTTGTCGAGCGGCCGGTTGCCCACGAAGACCTCGGACAGGAACGACACGGGCACGACGGCGTCGATCCGCCGCCCTTCGAGCCGGGGCGCGAGATCCCGGGGCAGCCCCGGCGGCAGGTCCCCGGTCACCGGGTGCACCACGTACCGCCCCACGATGTCCGCCTCGTCGAGCTCCGCCGCCGGCGCCACCACGGCCCCGAGCTCGTCCACCACGAAGGGCAAGCTGCGCTCGACCTCGGCGGCGCGGGCCGCCCGCTCGCGGGCCTCGGCCTCCTTGCGGCGGCGCCGGCGCTCCTCGTCGGACGGGGCCTGCTCCGCGCCGCCCTCGGCCGCCGCCGGCGACGGCGCCTCGGGCGACGCCGGTTCGCCGCCGCCCTGGCCCGCCAGCGTCATCAACGCGTCGCGGTCGTCGAGGGTGGGATCGAGCAGGGACACGCGCACGGCCGGGCCGCCCGCGAAGCCCCCGGCCAGATCGTCCAACGTGATCCCGATCTGCCCGCACAGCCGCGAAAGCGGCCAGGCGTCGGCGGGCGCGTTCGGCCCCAGGCGCTCGGCGGTGGCCTCCTCCGCCCCGAGCATCTGCCCCTGGCCCGCCACCAGGTACGCCTCGGCCCGCTCAGCCGCGGGGGCCGTCTTCGCGTAGACCAGGAACACCTCCCGCGGGAAGACCTGGCTGGCCACCAGGGCGAGATCCGCGTTGTCGCGCCAGAACCCGGCCGGGTCGCCGCCCACCACGGTCCCTTCCATCTGTGCCAGCACCAGCGGGGCGGCGGGGTGGCGCCGCAGCACGAGCTGCGCGTCGTTGACGTTGCGGGCCTTCGCCGCCAGGGCCTCCCCGAGCACGGCTGCGAGCGCACTCGCCCGGAAGGCGTCGAGGGGAAACAGCAGGCCGCCGAACGACGAGGGGGCGGGGGATCCGTTGCGGGAGAGGGTCGGCATGGCGTCAGGTCGCGCCCAGCAGGGCGATGGAAACCTGCCACAGGTCCTGCCGGAGATCCCGGGGCACCTGCGCCACCACCAGGATCGTCCCGTCCCCCAGGGCGCAACGGACGATCCGGGCCGTCGGATCGTCGATCGCCTCCACCTGCTCGAGCGCGCCCGCGCAGGTGCGCCGGGCCAGCGCCCGGGCCGAGTCCGCGATGCGCGCAGCCTCGTCCCCGGCCAGCGTCGGCGAGACCACCGACACGAGCCCCCCACCGGCCGCGCCGATCTCCAGGGTGAACCGGCGGCCCTCCACGCGAAGGGGCGGCTCGGGCACGCAGACGTACACCGGCCCCGCCTCGGTCGCCTGGGGCGTAGGGGCCACCGCGCACCAGCGCGCGACGAGGGCCTCGACCCGCGCCGGCTGCCCCGAGGCCAGCGCGGGCCGGCCCCGGGCGAGGATGGCGGCCACCCGCTTCCAGCCCACGGCGGTAAGATCCGCCGCGTCCTCGCCCGCGCGCACCTTCCCCACCTTCAGGCGGGTCGCGCCGCGGGCCACCCCGGCCTCGTAGGCCGTCCGCGCCGCCACCTCGGGCTTGGGCGCGCACCCGGCCAGGCCCGCCGCGGCCGAAAGCGCCACGGCGACGCGCCGCCGCACCGTCATCGCACCCGGCGCCCCTCCACGAACACGTCGCGCACGCACCGCGCCGTCCCGCAGGTAAGCAGCGTGTCGAGGATGCGATCGTCCGCGACGCCCTCGAACAACGGGTCCGTAAGATCCACGGTGCAGGCGTCGAACCAGCGGCCCGGTGCGAGGATCCCGGTCTCGCCGCCGAGCCCCAGCGCCGCCGCCCCCTCCGCCGTCGCGAACGCCAGCAGCGACTCGGCCACCTGGGCCCCGCCCGCCCGCAGGCACAGCCGCCGGTTCGTGCGCAGGCGCTCGCCCATCTCCGCCAGCCGGGCCTCCTGCACCAGGTCGATCACGGCGTTCGAGTCCGACCCGAAGCAAAACCGCGCCCCCGCCGAGAGCAGGGGCCCCGCCGGCGCGAGCCCGTCGCCCAGGTCCGCCTCGGTCGTCGGGCACAGGCACACCCGCGCACGACCCAGCCGCGCCACGTCCGCCTCCGTCAAGAAGGTCGCGTGGACCGCCGTGGTGTTGCAACCGCCGTCGAGGGCCCCGGCCGCTTCGAGCAGACCGGCGGGCGTCGTGCCGTGCTCGGCCCGGCAGGCCTCGTTCTCGGCCGGCTGCTCCGACAGGTGGATGTGCAGCGGCCACGACCGCGCCCGCGCCACCCCCACCAGGGCCTCGAGGGCCCGCCGATCGACCGCCCGCACCGAGTGCGGCGCCACCCCCACCCGGTGACCCCGGGCCGCGAGGTCTTCGAGGCGCGCGACGTAGCGGTCCACGTCGCCGTCGGCGAACCGCCGCTGGGCGGGTTCGAGGGGTCGGCCCGGGCCGCCGCGGGCGTAGTAGACCTCCAGCAGCACGACACGCAGGCCCGCCGCCCGCGCCGCCGCGGCCACCCGCTCCGACAGCTCGTTCGGGTCCTCGTAGGGCCGACCGTCCGGCCGATGGTGGAGGTAGTGAAACTCCCCCACCGTCGTGATCCCCGCCGCGACCATCTCCCGAAAGGCCCGCGTGGCCGCCGCCTCCACGCCCTCGGGGTCGAGCCGGGCCGCCGTCTCGTACATGGCCGCCCGCCACGACCAGAAGGTGGACGGGTCGCCCGCTCCGAAGCGCTGCGTCGCCCCCCGGATGAGACGCTGGAAGGCGTGGCTGTGCGCGTTGACGAAGCCGGGCAGCAACAGCACCCGCCCGAGGTCCACCACGCGGGCCGCTGCGCCGGCCGGCGCAGCGGCGCCCACCCGCACGATCCGCCCGTCCGGCCCGACCTCGACGCAAGCGGGGGCCACCCGGCGCCCTTCGAGGTAGGCCGCGGCGGCGACGTAGGCCGTGGTCCCGTCCACGGGGGGATCCTACCGGCGCGCGCGGGCGCCTTCGACCCCGCCGGCCGCGCCCGAAAAAGCCGGCTATCGTGTCCCCGCCATGGCCCGCCTCGGCGTCGCCTTCGACCTCGACGACACGCTCATCGAGAGCTTCCCCACGTACGCGGCCCTGCACCAGCGGGTCGCCGCCGACCTGGGCTGGCCGGTCCCGTCCGAGCGCGATCTGGTGGCCTACGACGGCGGCTGGCGCCCGACCCTGCGGCGGCTGTTCCCGGGCCGCCCCATCGAGCGGTTCGTGGCCCGCTACGACGCCCTGGCCGACCGCCACCCGTACCCGGCCGTCGCGGGCGCGCTCGCGGTGATCGACCGCCTCGAACACCTGGAGGTGCCCATGTGGATCGTCACGAGCCGCAGCCGAAGGCGCCTGGGCCTGCGCATGGCGCAGGCCGGCCTCGCACCGGCGCGCTTCGCCGGGATCTTCTGCCGCGAGGACCTACCGGCCCCCAAGCCGTCGCCGCGCTGCTTCGAGCCGGTCGCCGCCCACCCGGCCGCCGCCGGCCGGCGCCTCGTCTACGTCGGGGACCGCTGGGACGACCGCGCGGCCGCCCGCGGCGCGGGGCTGCCGTTCGTCGGGGTGGCCACGGGCCCCGAGGCGCACACGGACCTCGGCCCGCCGCCCGGGGCCCTGTCCCTCGCCAGCGTGGCGAACCTGCTGCCCTACCTGGACGACGTGGACGCGCTCGCCGAGGTGCTGGACGGCGGCGCCACGTAGAGCGCGCGGCCGCGAAACTCGAGGGTCCAGGCGCGGTCGGCCAGGGCACCGTGCCCGATCATGCCGTCGATCCGGAACCCGCCCGCGGTGCGGTCGCGCTCGAAGTAGCCGTACGCGCCAGTCAGGTCCGAAAGGACGACCGGGCCGACGGCGAAGCGCGGCACCCGGACCGTGGCGGGGGCGCGCGGATCGATCACCGGCGGCGGGACCGCCCCGCGGGCGTAGGCCGCCCGGCTGGCCGCCAGGTCCATCCCCCGCATCCCCGTGTTGAACAGGAACAACCCCGGGTCCGCGTCTCCGATCCGCCCGGCCACGTAGGTGTAGTGCGAGTCGTGTACGAACAGCGGCACCTTCGCGCCGCGGCGCCCGGCCATCAGCGACCGCCGGCAGGCCGGCGTATCGCGCACGAGCCGGATGCGCTCGTTCGGCACGTCGAAGGTGATCTGGAAGTCCGACAGCATCCGAAGGCCGACGATGGCCCCCACCTTGGGGCCGGCGGCCGGATCTTCGTCCTGCCCGGCCATGGCCGCGAGCGAGCCCCCGGGGAAGACCTCCACGGGCACGTTCTCCACGGCCACCGCCCCCAGGTCCACCTTCGCCACGCGGCCGTAGGAGACCTCGCGGCCCGACGGCAGCCGATCGCGCAGCAGCCGGACGACGCCGAGGTCGTCGGCCACCGACGCGTCGAGGATCAGGTCGGCCGCGCCCGTGTCCAGGATCGCGGCGACCGACCTGCCGTCGATCCGCAGCTCGAACACCGGCGCGGGCTGCGTACGCACCATCGGCAGCTCGGCCGCGCACGCGCGCCCGGTGGCGCGATCGATCGTCCCTTCGATGGCCGCAAAGCGCGTGGCCTGCAGGCGGTGGATCGGCGGGCCGCCGCCGTCGGCCGCGGCCTGGTGTGCGCGGGCCAGGGCCTCGGCGTCCTTTTCGTGGCTGGCGAGCGCCGCCTCCAGCGCGCCGAGCTTGGCCGGATGCAGCCCCGCCGCCCGGGCCTCCCGCAGCCGCTTCGCCGCCCGGCGCAGATCTCCGCGGCCCAGATCCACCGTGGCCGCGATGAACAGCGCCTCGGGGTCCTCCGGGTCGAGCGCCAGGTTCGCCTCGGCCGCCCGGGCCGCCTCGTCGAAGCGCCCCAGCTCGAAGGCCGCCCGCGCCCAGGCCGCTGTCGCCGTCCCGTCCCGCGGCGCCGCCTCGGCCCGCGCCCGCGCCGCCACGAGGGCCAGGGCCTCGGGGTCGAGGGCCGGGCCCGCCGCCGGGGTCGGCACGGCGAAGCGGGCTGGGTCCACCGGGTCCGTGTCGAAGTGGGTGGACACGAACCGCACGCGGCGCACCCGCGGCCCGACGCGCGTTTCGAGCTCGACGACGTCCGGCACGGAGATCCCCGCCACGGTCCGCCGCCGCAGGTAGCGGATCACCTGGACCGGGGCGTCAGGCCCCTCGGCGTCGGGCACCACCTCCTCGACCAGCAGCCCCGTGGCGCGGTCGAACCAAAGCGCCTTGGGCGGTCCCTCCACCCCGGGCACGGTCCAGGCGATCCCGTCGAGCGTACGCTCGGTGCCGTCCGGGCCGGCCTCGGTACGCGACCCCAGCCCCGCCAGCTCGATCCCCCGCGCCCGCGGGTCGAAGTACCAGTGCAGGCGGGCGTCCTCGGCCGTGGCGGCCCGCTCGGCCGGCGTGTCGAGGCGCACGGCCCCGTCCGGCAACCGCTGCCACCCCCGCGCCCCGTCGTACCCCCGCTCCTCGACCGCGTCCCCGATGACGCTGCGCCGGTACATGCGCCCGTCCGCCGTCGTCACGAGCAGGAAGCGGCCGTGCTGCGGGGCCGAAAGGCAGCCCTCGTCGCCCTCCTCGCACCCCTCGTCGGGTAGGATCGTAAGGCGCGCCTCCATCGTCAGCACCTGGACCTTCGCCAGGCGGTCGCGGCCCCCGATGGCCTCGACGTAGCGCGCGAGCACCTCGTCGGGGCCCTTGGGCGCGGCACGCTCCGGGGTGTCGGCCGGCGGCGGCGGTACGTGCACGCATCCTGCCGCGAGGCAGGCGGCGACCGCCACGAACAGGGGACGTGCGGGGAGCATGGCGCGCCGAAGCATGCCCGCTGCCGCCCACCGGTCAACCCGACGGCCGGTCTGCTAGCCTCGCCCGCGTGGGAGGACGCGCCCTCGTGTGGCTCTTGGCGCTGGCCGCCACGACGCCCGGCGGGTGCGCGACGGCGCGCCCACACCACCGGCGGGCCCCGGCGGCGACGGCCGTGGCCGGCCGGTCGGTGCGCCTTTCGGACGTGGCCGTGCGTCTGTTCGACGCGCGGCGCTGCCGCCGTCCCCCGCGTCCGGGCGGCGGCCGCTCCGTGCTGTCCCTGCGGGACGTACAGGCCGCGGGCTGCCGCACGACCCCGCGGCGCACCCCCGTTCCCGCCCGCGTGACCGGTTCCTTCGGGACCGTGGCGATCGGGGCGCTCCGCCCCGACCCGGACGGCTGGGTCCGGATCACCGTCGTGGACCTCGAACGCCGCCTGGCCGCCGCCGGCGCCGCGTTCGACGAGGCCGAGCGCCTCTTGCTCGGCGGCCCCCGAGCCCCCGCCGTCGTGCGGCTCGACCGGCTGCGAGCGCTGCGGGCACGGTGGCACGCCGCCTGGGTGGCACGCGGCGTGGGCGCCCCCGCCGCCTTCGCCGCCCTCCACCCGGCGCACCCGGCCGCCGGCTGGGCCCGTGCCGCCGCCTTCGAGGCCCTGCTCGCGCGACAGGAACGGGCCTTTCGCCGGGCGCTGTCGGACCCCGCGGCCGCCGTGGCCTTCCTGCGCCGGCACGCCTGGTCCCCCTACCGCGCCTCCGTGCAGGCCTCCCTGTCCGGCCACCCCTCCGAGACGGGTCGCGCCGCGCCGGCCCCGCCGTGACCGCGCCTACCCCTTCATCTGCTCGGCCAGGTAGTTTTGCAGGCCCACCTGGTCGATGAGGTTCTTTTGCGTCTCGAGCCAGTCCACGTGTCCCTCCTCGGACACCAGGATGTGCTCGAGCATCTCGGCGGTCGTCTCGTCGCCCTCGTCGCGGCAGGCGGCGATGGCCTTGCGCAGGCGATCGACCGCGGCGTACTCCACCGCCAGATCGAGATCGATCTGCTCGGGCACCGTCTCGCCCACGGTGATCTTGCCATACCGTTGGACGTTGGGGACGCCTTCGAGGAACAAGATGCGTTCGATGAGCTGATCCGCGTGCTTCATCTCGTCGATGGACTCCTCACGGATCTTGCGGTAGAGGCGCTCGTACCCCCAGTCCTGGCACATCTTGGCATGGATGAAGTACTGGTTGATGGCCGTCAGCTCGGCCGTGAGGATCTCGTTGAGAAGGTCGATGACCTTGGGGTTGCCCTTCATGCCCGCACGCTAGCACGCCCGCGGCCCGACCCCGAAACCGCCGCACCGCATTGCCTACGACCTTGAAGGTTGAATTCGATTTCAGCGCGTGCAGGCGCGGGACCTCCGATGAAGGTGATCGGCGTTTTCAACCGGCGGCGGGGCCGCCGCCCCCGTCGCTGCGCGCCGCCACGGCCGGCCCGGCCCCCCGCAGGATCTCCGCCACCTGGCGCACACACGCCCCACAGCCCGTGCACGCCCCGCACGAGCGCCGCACCTGGGCCACGGTGCGGTGGCCCCGGCGGGCCTCCTCGCGCAGGCGCCGGTCGCTGATGCCCTTGCACAGACAGACGATCATGGTTGGTTCCCGGTTTTGAAAATCACTTTCAAGACCTTCTGGAAAGGTAGCCGTCGTTCCCTTCGTCCGCAACCCGGCGATCTGAAGGTTGAATTTCAGGTGCAAAAACGGGCCGGGCGCGGCGCGCGGAAAATGCGCAGTCGGCGCCGCCGTGCCGCCGACGCCGCGCCTCGGAGCCCGTGCATCCATCGGAACGCACGCCGGGACGGCCCGGCGGCTCGCCGCCGGACGACCGGGAGACCTTCGAGGGCCACGAGGGCCGCGGGCAAGGCGACGGGCGGGATCGGTGTACGGGCGCTCAGTTGCAGTACTGCCCGAATCCGAGCGATCCGAACCGCTCGCTGCACGCCTCCTCGCCCGGCTTCTCCAGCTCGATGCAGCAGGGGAACGGGTCGTTTTGCCCCACGGGACACGGCTCGTCGCGCGCCAGGCAGCAGCCCAGGTCACCCGGTGGGGGCTCGACGAGCGTGCGGCAGTCCTCGCTGCACGACCAGTTGCACTCGAAACGCGCGCTGCCAACCACCGTCCCCGTACACACGTTGCGGCAAAACACCTCCACGGTGGCGGGGTCCACGGCCTCGCCGTCGCACACCTCGGGCAAGAGGACCACGCCGTTGGGAAGGACCCACATCTCGTCGAGCTCGCCGTCGCCGCAGAAACCGCACCCGGACTGATCGTAGCGACAATCCCGGCCGCAGCGCGTCGCGGTGCCCGAGGTGTAGGTCTTGGCGAAGGGGCTTTCGAGTTCGGCGCACGCCACCGGGAACACGAAATCCCCCGAGACGTTCCACTCGCACTCCTCCCCGTCGTCGCGTTCCCCGTTGCCGCAGGTGGGGCACAGATCGTAGCGCAGCTCGCAATTTTGACATACCACCTTCGGGGAACCGTCGGGGCAGGTGACGAGCACCGGGGCGGCGTCGTCGCACGCCTCGCCCGGATCCACCTTGCCGTCGCCACAGGCGGCGCAGTCCTCGGGCCCGTTGCGGATCGTGCACGTCTGCGGGTCGCACGAGGCCGTGCCCTGGGGCCACGGCGTGTCGCGGCAGGCCTGCTGGTAGCTTTCGGGCACGAGCGGGTCGCATTGCTCCCCGGCCTGCTTGTCCACGTACCCGTCGCCGCAGGCGATGCTCCCGTCGAGGTCGAGCACGCACCCCGAGGCCAGCGAGGCTGCCAGGAGCGCGCCGAGGGGCGCACGGGACTTCGAGACCACGATCGACATGGTAGCGCCGCCGGGCGCGAGGGGCAGGCCGACTCCGGGTGAAGCGCTTTGAGACTGCGGGCGAGCCGGTCACACGACCGGGCGCGGGCGGCAGGCCGATCCCAGGGCGCCTACGCGCGCCGGCGCCCGAGGAGCGCCACCCGCCAGCCCACCACGCCCGCCACCGCCGCGTGCAGTGCGAGGAACAGGCGATCGACCGGCATCGAGCCGGGCACGGCCGACAGCACCGTGGGCAGGACCACCGCGCCGTGGGCCAGGAAGGCGGCGTACCCCAGCGCCAGCCCGGCGAGCACGGGGCGCAGGGCCCGGACCGAAAGGAGCGTCACCGCCGCCAGCAGCGGTACGAGCGCCGTGTACCCGACGGCCGTCCCCGCGAGGGTGGCGGCGCCCCCCAGCGCCGCCGAAAGGCCCGAAAGACCGCCCAGCGCCGCCCACACCCCGGTGGCGAGCCCGGCGGCCCCCGCCCAAAGACGCCGGCGCCGCGCCGCGGCCCCACCGAGCCCCCCCGCCGCCAGCAGGCCCACCCCGAAGAAGCCCAAGCGCTCGCCGTCGTAACCGTCCCGCGCCGCCTCCACCGCCGCGGCCGCGTCCACCCGGCCCGCGCCGTACTTCGGATCCCACGGCTTGCCCTCGGGGTGGTGCGCCGTGGCCTTCAAGATCCGCTCCACCTCGTCCGGGTTCGTCACCCCGGCGGCCACCACCAGGGCCGCGACCCCCGCCGCGTGGGGCGAGGCCATCGAGGTGCCCTGGAACCAAAGGTACCCGTTCTCCTCCGGCCGGCCGATCTGGATCGTGTTCTGCAACACGCCGTCGGGGTAGCCGTCGCCGTTGCGGTCGGCCCGGGTGTCGCCGCCGGGGGCCACCACGTCCTGCGCATCCCCCCAATTGCTGTAGAACGTAAGCTTCCCGTCCAGGTCCACCGCGCCCACGGCGATGGCCCCCTCGTTCGCCGCCGGGTAGCCCACGCGACTGCGGTGGTCGTTGCCCGAGGCGCACACCACCGTCACCCCCTTTTCGTGGGCATAGGCCACCGCCTTGGCCAGGACCTTCGACGGGAACGGCCCGCCGAGGCTCATGTTGATGACCTGCGCGCCGTGGTCGGCCGCATAGCGCACGGCGTTGGCGATGGCCGTGACCGAGCCGCTGCCGCGGGCCGACAGCACCTTCAGCGGCATGATCGCCGCCTCGTGGGCCACCCCCGCCACGCCGACCCCGTTGTTCGTCGTCTGGGCGATCGTGCCCGCCACGTGGGTGCCGTGGGCGTGGTCGTCGAGTCCGTCCGGCGCCCCGCCGCTTACGAAGGTCTTGCCGTCCACGATCTTCGTACCGGCAAGGTCCGGCACCCCGCGGATCCCCGGCCCGTCCTTGTACGCCACCCCCGTGTCGATGACGGCCACCACCACCCCGGCCCCGCGCGTCTTCGTCCAGGCCTCCGGCGCGTGGATCTGCTCCATGTGCCACTGCAGCCCGAACATGGGGTCGTCGGGCACGAACCGGTCGGGCGCGGGCTTTTGCGGGCGCGGCGCCGGGACCGAGCCGGCCTCGGCGGCGGCCTCGGGCAGCCGGAACCGCAGCTCCCACTCGACCCCCTCCACCAGCGGGTCCTGTGCGAGCCGCGTGGCGAGGCGCTGCAGGGTCGCTTTCGACCCCTCCACCCGGTAGAGGTGTTCGGGCTCGCTGTAGAAGCCCGCCGGGGCCGCCGACACGCCCGGAAGGCTCGCCGCGTGGGCGGCGATCTCGGCGTCGCTGCCCCCTTCCCCCTCCTGCGGGTCCACGTAGTCCACCACCAGCGCCCCCGTCCACAGGCCCGCCGGCGGCATGGCGGCCGGCGTCGCGTCGATGGCCTCGGGGCCGACCCCGTCGTGGCGCGGGGCGTGGGCGGCCCAGGTGCCGGCGGCCAGCCCGACCCCGAGCACACCGGCGAGCAGGGGGCGGATCGTGGGGGCGGATCGGAACGGTCGGGTCATCCTCGGCAGTCCTTTCGCGCACGGCGGGCGCGCGCCCGTTCATCGTAGCGCCGAGCGGTCGCAAACGCACGAATGCGGCCACCTTCCCGCCCGAAACGGGCCGGGCCCACGTCCACGTACCGCCCCGAATGGCCCACCCCGCAGCCGGGGAACCTGCCCGCGACGTTCCATGGGCCGCCCGGCCCCCACGGCGGGCCCGCCCGCGGGCGAGGTACCGAAATCGCCCGCGCCGCGGCGACGGCCGGCGGCACGCGCCGATACCTTCTACACGATCGCCGGGACGACCCGCGCCACACGGCCACGCCACGACGGCCCCGCGACGTGCACCGGCGCTCGCCTCGGGCGAGGCGTCGCGCTCGGGCCCGTGCCCACCGTTGCGGGGCGCACGCACCGGCCGGTAGGCTCCGCGCCATGCGTGCCCGCCCCCCGCTCGGTCACCCGTGGCTCGGGCTCGTGCTGCTCGGCGCCGCCGCCTGCGCCCGGCCGACCCCCTCCACGACCACCCCCCCGGCCCCGTGGGTGGCCCGCGCCGAGGCCACCGCCCGCACCGAGACGCTCACCCCCGAGGACGTGGCCGCGATCTCGAGCGTGCGCGATGTGGCGCTCGCCCCGGGCGGCCGCCACGTCGCCTTCGTGCGCTCGGTGCCCGCGCCGCTGCCCGACAAGGGCCGTGCCCACAGCGAGATCTGGATCGTCCCGACCCACGGTCGCACCCCGCCGCGGCGCCTGTCGAACCCCGCGTTTTCCAGCTACGCGCCCGTGTTCTCCCCCGACGGCGCGACGCTCACCTTTCGCTCCAGGCGCCCCGGCGACGACCACGCCCAGGTCTACGCCCTGCCCGTCGAAGGCGGCGAGGCCGTGCGCTGGACGGAAACCGAGGCCACCGTGCGCACCCACGCGTTCCTGCCGGACGGGTCGGGCCTGGTGTACGTGGCCCCGGTCCCCACGGCGCGCGCGAAGGAGGCCGAGGCCTCGGGGCGGGACGCCATCGTGGACGAAGCCGGCGGTCACCGCGGGCGCCTGTACCTCCTGCCGCTCGAAGACGGCGCCCCCGAGGCCGGCGCGCAGCCGCGCGAGATCGCCAAGGGCGAGCTGCACGTGATCGACGTGCGCGTCTTCCCAAGCGGGCGCCGGCTCCTGCTGCGGGCGGCGAAGAAGGCCACCATCGACCACGAGATGATGTACAGCGGGCTGTACACCGTTCCCGTCGAGGGCGGGGAGCCCGCGCCCCTGGTGGCCACGGAGGGCAAGCTCGGGGACCTGGCCGTGTCCCCGGACGGCAAGACGGTGGCCTTCCTCGGCGCACACGACCTGCACGACTCGACCAGCGGGATCGTGTACGTGGTGGACGCCGACGGCTCGAACAAGCGCGCGCTCGCGCCCGACGAGCCCATGACGGCCTCGCGCCTGTTCTTCCGCGACCCGACCCACCTGGTGGTCCTGGCGATCCGCGGGACCCGCACGCAGTTCTACGACGTGGACGTGCGCCGCGGCACCCTGCGCCCCCTGCTGCCGAACGCCCCGGTCTGCAGCGACGCCGACCTTACGCGCACGGTCGTGGCCTGCGCCGGCAGCACGGCCCTGCACCCGCGCGAGGTCTTCGTCGGCCGCCTGCCCGACCGGGGCATGCGCCGGCTGACCGTCTCGAACGAGCACCTGGCGAACAAGCGCCTCGGCGCGCAGAAAGTGTTTTCGTGGCAGGCCGCCGACGGCCTGCGGCTCGAGGGGATCTTGACCCTGCCGGTCGGCTACCGGGCGGGCACCCGGTATCCCCTGGCGGTCCTACCCCACGGCGGCCCCGAGGGGGTCAGCCTCGACGGCTGGCGCACGCGCGCCACCTACCCGGTGCAGATCCTCGCCACCGCCGGCTACGTGGTGTTCGAACCCAACTACCGCGGCAGCGCCGGCCGGGGCCACGCCTTCGCCGCCGCGGACCACCGCGACCTGGGCGGCAAGGAGTTTATGGACGTACTCGACGGGATCGACGCCCTGGCCGCCGAGGGCCTGATCGATCCGAGCCGCGTGGGCATGGCGGGGTGGAGCTACGGCGGGTACTTCTCGGCGCTCGCCGCCACGATGCACTCCGAGCGCTTCCGCGCCGCCATGATCGGGGCGGCCGTGACCGACTGGGTGTCGTTTACCGGCACGACCGAGATCGAGCACGAAAACTCCCTGGTGCACTGGAACCTGTGGCCGTGGGACGATCTGGACCTGGCGTGGAGCCGGTCCCCGATCCGCCACATCGACAAGGCGAAGACCGCCGTGCTCGTGGTGCACGGCCTGGCCGACACGCGCGTGCCGCCGGGCCAGGGGATCGAGATCTACCGCGCCCTGCGCCACAAGAAGGTGCCGGCGCAGCTCGTGCTCTACCCGCGCGAGCCCCACGGGCTCGTCGAGAACGTCCACAGCGTGGACTTCATGGAGCGGCTTTCGGCGTGGTTCGACCGCCACGTCAAGGACGCCGCGCCCGAAGACGCCGGTTGAGCCCGCGCCCGCCCGCCGTCAGGGCAGTGGCTTGCCCGATGCGTCGGTCGTGGGCGCCCGGCCGCCGCTCGACACCGAGCGGATCATCTGGCCGCCGACCCGGTCGTAGACCCACACGCGGTCGGCGTCTTCGCGCAGCAGCAGGAAGCCGTCGTCCGGGGTGAGGTTCAGGTTCTTCGGGGTGAACGCCAGCGCCACCGAGGACACGAGCCGCTCGGGGATCGACAGCTCGAAAAGCCCGGCGTCGAGCAGGTACACCCGCTGCGAGTCGGAGGTCTGCACCCAGTGCTCGAGGCGCACGTCCGGGCCCGAAACCGGGTCGAGGGCCTTCGTCTCGACGTCGAGGACCCGGATCCGGCCGTCTTCGAACAGGTCGTCGGCGTCCACGAGCACGATCTTGCCGTCGCGCGTGACCGCGTAGCGCGGCAGCGTCTCGCCCAGCGCCACCGTGTCGAAGGTCAGGGTCTTCGTGTCGATGAGCATCAGGTGGTAACGCGGGCCGTCCTCGGGCGGGATCTGGGACGGGTCGTCGAACAGGCTCTCGTCGATGGACCACGCGTCCAGGAAGCCGACCATCATCTCGCCCCCCGGCGCGAGCGCCACCGGGCCGAAGCCGGGCAGGTTGCGCTCGAACTTCCCTTCGGCCAGATCGATGACGGAGATCGGGTCCTTGGCGCAGGTGGTGGGGGCCAAGAAGGCCTTGTCCCCGTCCGGCGAGACGGCCAGCTCGTCGGAGCAGTTCGGCACGCTGATCACCGTCGGCTCACCGCCCGCCGCCATGGGCAGAACCACGATCCGCGTGTTCGGCCGGTCCCCGTCCCACTCGTGGTCGAGGGTGAAGACCACGGCGTCGTCGTCCGGCAGCACGTCCACGTCCACCACCAGGCGCGAGAACTCGCCGTCCCGGATCACGGCGCCGTTTTCGGCCCGGACGAGCTCCACCGCCCGCGGCTTCGTGACGACCAGCGTCTCGGCGTCGTTCGAGATCTCGATCTTCGGGAAGGTCATCTCCCCGTGGTTTGCGGTGGGCCCGCGCTCGATCTCGATGTCGCGGCGCCAAAGGGCCGTGCGCTCCACCACGTCGTACCCCACGAGGAAGTCGCCCTTCGGGTAGTCCTCCGTCACGTACACCTTGCCCGGCGCACCGAAGATCACGCGCTCGGGGTTGCGAAGACCCGGCAGGATCGCCGCGTGGTCCCGCGTGATCTCGGCGTAGAGGAGCCGGTCGCCCGAGCGCGTGAGGAAGAACGCGCCCGACGGGTCCACCGCGATGTCCCCCTGCCACAGAGCCG
>JALSIN010000124.1 GCA_026989935.1 Polyangiaceae bacterium
GACGATGGCCGACGAGACCAGCACGAGGGTCGCGAAAGCCGCCCGCAGCCCCCACACCCGCGGCCTCGAAAGCGGCGGCTGGTAGCGGACCCACCGCAGCACCAGGCCCAGGATCACGAGCGCAAACCCCACCTGCCCGATCTTGACCATCCACACGAACACGCGAAACAGGTTCGTGCCGAGCAGCGCGGAAGTGAACTGGGGCGGAAAACGATAGAAGTGGTCCAGGTTGAGGGCGTAGTAGAGCGAGTCGCCCTTCATCCACACGTTCCCGGTCTTGAGCAGGCCGGTGGTCAGGTAGATGGTGGCGAGCTGCAACATCATCAGGCGCCGCGGCCACACCGGGATCCGGCGGTAGATGGCCTCGAGCCCCCGGGGATGCTCGTCCGAGGGCGCCACCCCGGCGCCACCGCCCGGCCCCCCCGGTTCGGACAGGCGCCCCTGCTTGCGCAGCTTCCGGCACCGCAGCCAGTTGTCCACGCTGTAGGCGTGCCCGGCCCGCGACAGCACCAGGTAGACCAGGAACGTGCGATAGACCAGCTCCGTCCCCTCCCAGAACAGGTGGTTGCGCACGAACAGGCTGTTCATGAGAAACCACGTCAGCACCCCCATGATCCGCGTCTTGAAGCCGATCACGAACAGCACCGCGACCACCTCGAACACGATGAGATGCCCCCAGAAGAAGGTGGGGCTGTCCCAGAAGTACAACAGCGAGTACTTCGGTCCGGCGAGGAACTGCAAGACCGCATCGAAGTCGAAGAAGCCCCACGGCTCGTCGTCGGCAAGACCGTCGCCGAACCCCGCGAACTGGTGGGACGCGAACACCTGCCGCGCCACGTCGGCGGTGAAGATCCCCTCGTCCGTGAACAGGTAGGTGAAGAACTCCCACATCCCGTTGACGTTCGCGATCACGAAGAACCCGAACACGATGCGAAACAGCCCCACCGTGCGCGGGTCCTCCGTCGTCAGCCACCAGCGGCGCCAGCGCTCCGACTGGAGCAAGAAGACGCAGGAAAGCGCCACCGCGCCGGCGAGGACCCACCACCCGACGGTGGGCGACAGCGCGATGGCCTCCTGGTTCGGTACGCGACCGCCCAGGAGCAGGGAAGGTACGGCGTGCATGGCAATCATGGGTACGCCGGACAGCGTGCCCCGGCCTCGGCGGACGAGGGTCCGCAATGCCTCCCGCGTCCCTGCGACCGAACCCGCATTCTTTGCAGCAATCGCCCGCGTGCGCAGGCGCACGATTTGCCCCATCGTCCCACGCGGCACGCAGCGGCCCACCAGCCAGGATCCGGGGCGCACGCCTTGCCGCGTCGGGCCCCGCCGCCTACCCTGGCAGGGATGTCTGCGCCACGGGGTCCGCTCGCGGTGGCCGCCGGGGTCCACGCGGGGGTCAGGGGGCTCGCCCGCGCCCTCGCCCAGCGCGCCGCGCGCCGCGCCTACCTGCGCGCCGCAACCGTTTCGGCCCTGGCGACGGTGGTCCTGCAAGGCGCCCTGTTCGCCGCCGCGGCGGCCCTGCTTCCGGCCCCTGGCGACCCCGGCTCGCTGCTGGGCTGGGTGGCCGTGGTGCTCGCCTGGATCGTGGTGGGAGCCGCGATCCTCCTGGTGGCCCCAGTCGTGGTGCTCCTGCTCCTCGCCGTGCTGCTGCCCCTTTGGAGCGAGCGGATCTTCTTCGCGTCCCTTTCGGCCGAGGCCCCGGCCCTCGCCGCCGCTCTGCGGGCCCGGCCCCAGGCCCCATGGTCGCGCGCGCTTCGGCGCACCGCCGCCCGGGTCGCCCTGTGGCTCGCAGCCCTCGCCGCCGGCGCCGCGGTGGGGCTGGTGCCCGTCGCCGGCCCCCTCCTGGGCGCTGCGGTGGGCCTGGGCGCGACCGCGTGGGTGCTCGCGTGGGAGCTGCTCGACCCGCTCCTCGACCGCGTGACGGACACCCCGGCCGCCGAGCGACGCTTCCTGCGCGGCCACGCCGGCCTCGTCTGGGGCCTGGGCCTTGCGTGGTCCGCCCTGGTGGCGATCCCCCTGGTGGGGCCGCTTGCCTTCCCGCTGGTGCAGGCCGCCGCCGCCGCCGTGGTCCCCGACCTGTTCGGCGCGGCGATCGCCCCGCTGCCCACCCGCGACCCCGTCGAGTAGGCTGGCGGGCGCACGCCATGAAACTCCGGATCCGAGACGACACGATCCGCCTGCGCCTGGGCCGCTCCGAGGTGGCCCGCGTGGCCCGCGGCGAGGCCGTGTGGGCGGCCACCCACGTGGCCGGCCGCGTGTTCGCCTACGGCCTCGTCCCCGACCCCTCGGTCACCGCCCTCGCGGCTCGGTTCGACGGCGACCGCCTCACCGTGCACGTCCCCTGCGACGAGGCACGGGCGTGGGCGACGGGCGAGGCCGTGGGCCTTTCGGGCGCCCAGGCCGAGCCCGGCGGCCACCGGCTCGCGCTGCTGGTCGAAAAGGACTTCGCCTGCCTCAAGCCGCGCGAAGGCGAGGACGAAAGCGACGCCTTCCCCCACCCCGACGCGGGGACGCACACCTGCTGACCCGCCCGGCCCTCACCGGCGGCGATCTCGCCAGCCGAAGTGCCAGCCCAGGACGCCTTCGAACTCGAAGTCCGCCATGAAGCCGTCGTAGGGCGGGTCGTTGCCCTGCGCCCCGAACGTCATGAGGTCCGTCCCCACCTCGAGTCCCAGGAACAGCCCGCGCCAGACCCGCACCCAAAGTCCCGTCCCGAACGTCCACGAGAACCCGGCCCAGAATCCCGTGTCAGTCGTCCCCATGGGCAGGCCGGGTCCGAGCAGGCCGTAGCCGAACACCCGCCTCGAGGCGCCGCCCAGGCGCAGCTCCAGTTCGAGTTCCAGGTCGTGCATGGAGTCGCACCGTTCCGAAAGGTCGCCCGTTGCCTCGTCGAAGCACCGCCCGGCGGCCTCCACGGTCACGGGGGCGTGCTCGAAGGATCCGCCGAGCCCCACGCGGAACACACGCCTGGGCGCGAACAGGTACCCGGCGCCGAGGCCCCACTGGTAGGAGATCCTGCGGTAGTCACGCCCGTCGGCATCGAAGAGGGGTACCATGAAGAAGACCGGCGCGCCGTAGAGGTACGCCCCGCGAAACCACCCCTCCTCGCGGGCCCCGTCGCGGCCGGCCGCCCGGCCCGGCGCGTCCCGTTCGGGCACGGCGATCGTCTCCCGCCCGGCGGTGACGTGGAACTCGGTCCGCCGGTTTTGCGACCAGACCCGCTCGTCGCACCAGGCGGGCGCGGTGGCCTCCGTCCGGTCCCGGCACTCGTCGGGCTCCTCCACCTTGGGCCGCGACTCTCCGTAGCCCTCGAAGGTCATCCGGTCCCGCTCGACCCCCTGGTCCGCCAGGAAGTCGGCGACGGACTCGGCGCGCCGGCGGGAGAGATCCAGGTTGTAGGCCTCGCTGCCCCGGCTGTCCGTGTGGCCCTCGATGTGGATCTCCACCTCGGGATGTTCGAGGAGGAACGCCGCGAGAGCCTCGAGCGTCGCCTCGGTGCGATCGCCGGCGAGCTTCGCGGAGTTCGTGGCAAAGCGCACCTCCCCGGGCCCCTCGTAGAGGAGCTCGTCGCCTTCCAGCCGAAAGTGCACCAGAGGCACGCCCTCCCCCGCCACCTCGGCCCGCCCCTCCACGGAGAGCGACGCGCCTTCCTCGGCATCGACCGAAACGCGCGCCGCCCCCTTCGCCTTGCACCCGCCCCATAGCAACAGGCCCACCAGGAGGGGCCAACCGGCGCGCAGACCCGAGGATCCTTCGTCCTTGGAAATCCGTACGCGATGCATGGCGCGCACAATGGGGGCGCTCCGTGCGCCGCACCACAACTCGCATGCGGCCCCGCCCGGCGCGGGGCCACCGACCGGCCGCGGCCGACACGCCCGGCCCAGGGCGCACCGCGGAGCGTGCCAGGCCCGCGCGGGCGCAACCCGGCCCCGGTGGCCGAGGGTCGTGCCGCGCGCCTAGGGCATGCCGCCCGTCCCCGTGCCCGTCCCCGTGCCCGTGTCGCTGCCGGCCGTCCCCGTGTCGCTGCCGCCCGTGCCGCTGCCACCCGTGCCGCCAGGGCCCGACGTACCGCCGCCCGACGTACTCGTCGTGGGGCCTCCGCCCGTGCCCGCATCGCCGGTGTCGAAGCCGCCCGTGCCCCCGGTGCCCCAGGAGTCGGAGCCGGCCCCGGTGCCCCCCCCCGACGACCCACCCCCGGTGAATCCCCCGGTGACGTCGTTGGCGCTGGTCATCGCGCCGGTGCCCGAGCCAGCGGTGTCGGCGGGCGGTACGTTCAGGCAGCCTGCCAGAGCCATCGAGGCCACGGCGAATACGAGGGTGCGCAGGCTGGGGCGAACGATGGGCACGGGCTCGAGCGGTGGGTTCGGGCGGCGGCGGGATTGTTCCATGGCGCAGCCCGGCCTATCCGCGATCCGCGCCCCGCGTCGCGACGATCCGGTCCCGAATGGCGCGCATTGCGCCATCCAGGTCCGTGACCGTACGCTCCACCAGGTCCGGGCTGGCCTCGAGCCGACGGACCGCCTCGGCCAGGCGCTTGCGGGCCCGGTGCAGGCGGCTGGCGACCGTTCCCGGGGGGATCTCCAGGATCTCCGCCAGCTCCCGCGCCTTGAGGCCCTCGTAGTCCTTGAGTTCCAGCAGCACCTGGTCGTCGAAGGGCAGCGAGCGCAACCCCTGGACCACGAGCATCTCGCGATCGCGCGCGGCGAACAGCGACACGATGGAGCGCTCGGCGCCCGCCGTGGGTGCCGGGTCGGTGGCCGGATCGAAGGTCCCGCGTCGATCGCGCGCGATCCGCTTGTCGTCCCAGTACCGCAGCAGCTTGTGCCGCGCGATCCCGAACAGGAAGGTGCGGACGGTCGAGTCCCCCCGGAAGTCTCCGGCCCGGCGGCAGAGCACCTCGAACGTGGCCTGCACCAGGTCCTCGCACGCCTCCGGGTCCGCCTTGCCCAGGAAGAAGCGGTAGACGGCCTCGTAGTGCTTCTCGACGAGGGCCTGGCCGGCGGCGGCGTCCCCGTCGCGCCAGGCGGCAAGCAGCGCGTGATCGTCCACGGCAAGCGCATGATGGACGAGTCGGCGCCGCCACGCAAAACGTTCGCGGGGCGAACGGATCGGCCGCCGCACGGCCCGCCCGCGCGGCGGGCCTCCGGGGCGACGAACGCGCCCGAAGCCTCCACGGCGCCCGGCCCGGGCCGGCGCCGCGGTTCTCCCATGGGCGCCGGGTGCGCTAGGTTGTAGGGGTGGGCACGGCACCGCAAGGGCCGGAGGACGCCTCGCGCACCGCGCCGGACCGGCTCCCCCCAAGGCCCGTGGACGAGGACCGCATGCAGCGGGCCAAGGCGCGGCTGCTGGCGAAGATCGCCGGCGAGGCCCCGGCCGAGGACGAGGACGGCGAGCCCCTGGCGGGCCGCTACCGCCTGCGCCGGCGCCTCGGGGCGGGCGGCATGGGGGAGGTCTACGAGGCCGAGGATACGACCACCGGCCGGACCGTGGCGGTCAAACGCATGCGGCCGGACGTGGCGCGGCACGAGGCCACGCGCCGCCGGTTCCTGCGCGAGGCCAAGACGGCGGCCGCCCTCGACCACCCGAACATCGTCCGCGTCCTCGACGTGGGGGAGGACGCGCACGGCCGCCCCTTTCTCGTGATGGAGCACGTCGAGGGCCGGACCCTGGCCGAGCGCATCGAGCAAGACGGGCCCCTGTCCTGGGCGGAGGCCGGCGGCGTGTTCCGGCCGGTGGCCCACGCCCTGGCCTACGCCCACGCGGCGGGCGTCGTCCACCGCGACCTCAAGCCCTCGAACATCATGCTGCGTGCCTCGGACGGCGCCCCCGTCGTCATCGACTTCGGGCTCGCCCGGCGCGAGGTGCTCGATTCGGCCACCATGAGCCTGTCCCGCACCGGCGAGGTGCTCGGCAGCCCGCCCTACATGAGCCCGGAGCAGTTCCGCGGCGCCGACGTGGACGCGCGGACCGACCAGTACGCCTTTGGATGCATCCTGTACGAAGCGCTCACGGGGCGGCGGCCCTTCGAGGGATCGGACGTGGCCGAGCTCATGTACGGACACCTGTTCGTGACGCCGCCGCCGCCCGAGGGCATCGAGGCGCCGGCGAAGGTCGCCTCGGCGCTCGGCACCGTGGTCCAGCGCTGTCTTCGCAAGCGGCCCGACGACCGGTTCGAGGGGTTTTCGGCCCTCGCGGCCGTGCTCGACCGGATCGACGTGGACCCGACGCCCGTGCCGCTGCCCGCCGATCGGCCGCCGGCACCGCCGGGGCGCGAGGACACCGGCCGCCGGCGCCTGCGCTGGCTGTGGCCGCTGGCCGTCGGCGCCGGGGCGGGCGGCGTGTACCTGGCGGTGGCAGGGTCCGAGCCGGCCGCTTCGAGCGCCCCGAGCCCCCCCGGACCCGGCGCCCCGTCGGCGGAGGCGGCCCCGGTGTCCGCGCCGCGGCCGGCGCCCTCTGCGCAGCCGACTCCGGCCCCACCCCCACCCGCACGGGAGACGCCGACGCACGAGAGGTCCGAGACGCCGGCGCCGGCCGACCTCCGATCGAAGGGGGCCCCTCCCCCCGCCCCCCGACCGCGCCCAGGAGGCCGGAAGAAAAAAGCGCGCCGAAAGCACGGTTCGGAGCGGCGCCCGGTCCCGCCCACCCCGAACGCGGGTGCAGGGCTCGGCTCCGAGCGCCCGGGAAAGGCGCCCGACGATCCGCCCCGGCCCGCTCCCGCCGACCGCAAGCTCCCCCCCAACCCATTCGGTCCCGCCTTGCCGTAGGATCGGGGCCGTCCCGTGCGGTCGTCACTCGCGCCACGGATCCCGGCGGTCCTCGCCGCATGCCTGCTGGGCGCGCCCCCGGTTCGGGCGGCCCCGCGCCCCGCATCGCCGCCCGGCGCCGAACCCGCCGCCGCGACCGACCGCGGCGCACCCGCCGAACCCGCCGCCGAGGCGGACGGCCGCACGCACACGGGCCCCGACGCCGCCGAGCCCACGAGCCTGCGGGCGCTGTACGCCCGCGGGGAGGCCGCCTTCGCGGCCGGGGACCTCGACGCCGCGGTGCGCGCCTTCGAGGCGGGGCTTTCCCGGGCCGAGGACGACCCGGACGCCGCCGGTGTCGTGCGTGCCTCCTTTCGGGTCAGCCTGGGGATCGCCCTGTTCGAGCGCTGGCGGAAGGGGCCGCAGGGGCCGGGCCCGGACCTGGACGCGGCCCACCGGCACCTGTCGTACGCGGTGGAGCACGAGGGGGCGGCCCTGTCGGCGCGCCCCACCCTCGAGGCCCTCGCGCGCCGCAACCTCGACCTGGTGGAGCGAGCACTCGCGAAGATCCGGCCGCCGCCACCGCCGCGGGTGGTGCGCGTCGTCGAGCCGGGGGTGGACGCGGCCCTGCTCGCCCGCGCCCGCAAGGACCGGCGGGCGGGGGTGGGTTTGCTGGTGGCCGGCACGGTGGCCGTCGTCGGCGGCCTGGCGATCCTCGTGGACGGCCTGACCCTCGAGAAGCGGGCGCGCGCCATCGCCGAGGACCCGCCCATGGGCCGCCAAAAGGCGTACATCGAGCAGGAGGTCCCGCGCCTGCAGCGGATCCGCTACGCCATCGCCGGGCCGGCCCTGGCGGTGGGGACGGCGCTGGTGGGGGCGGGGATCGGGCTGCTCGTGCGGGCGCGTGCCCGGGCGCGCGCCGCGACGGGGCGGCGGCGGTGAGCGGGTCCCTCGCGCCGCCTCCGCCCCGCCCCGCGGTTCGAGCGCACCGTGCCGGGCCCACGGCCCTGCTGCTCGCCCTCGCCTGCCGGGTGTCGGCCCCGGTCGGACCCGCCCCGGGCACCGGCGAGACGGCCCTGGCCGGACGGCTGTTCGATCGGGTGCTCGCCCTGCCCCTGGCCCACGGCCACCCGCGGCGCGCGGCGGGGATCGACGGCCTGGCGGCCCTGCTCGACACGGCCGGCTGCCGTCCCGTCCTGCGCCACCGCTTCGCCGCCCACGACCCCTGGCGCGGTACGACGACCACGGGCACGAACCTCCTGTGCCGTACGTATCCGGGGCGCACGCGCCGCTGGCTGCTCGCCACCCACTTCGATCCGCCGCCGGCCGCCCACGAAGACCCCGACCCTCGCAACCGCCGGCAACCCGTCCCCGGCGCGAACGACGGGGCCAGCGGCGTCGTGACGATCCTCTGGATCCTCGCACGCGCTCACCCCGACGACGTGGGGTTCGACGTGGTGCTGTTCGACGGCGAGGAGCTGGGCACGCCCCGAGACGGCGGCTACCTCGCGGGATCCCGGGCGCTGGCGGCCGATCTCGACCGCGTCGCGCCGTGGCTGCGGGCGGTCGCGGGCGGGGTCGTGCTCGACATGGTGGCCGGCCGGCACCTCGCGATCCGCCGCGACCCGGCCTCGGTCGCGGCGGCGGCCCCGCTCGTGAACCACCTGTTCGCCACGGCCGCCCGCCTCGGCGTGGACGCCTTCGTCCCGCAACCGGGGCCGAACCTCGGCGACGACCACCTGCCGCTTCTGGCCGCGGGGATCCCCGTGGTGCTGCTCATCGACCGCGACGACCCCACCTGGCACACGACCGCCGACGACCGCCGGGCCATCGAGCCCGCGCACGCCGTGGCCGTCGCCCGCGTCGTGGCCGAGGCGGCCCGCACCGCCCCCTACCCCATGGCGCGCCGGAACGCCTCGAGGTCCCGGATCCGCAGATAGGGATTCTGCCGGCGCACGACCCCCATCGGCGCCTTCTCGCCGCCGTAGGCGTGGCCGGGATAGAGCACCATGTCGTCGGGCAAGGTGGCGAGGCGCTGCGTGAGCGTGCGGTACATCTCGTCCGGGTCCCCGCCCGGCAGGTCCACGCGGCCGCACCCCTGGAGGAACAGGGTGTCCCCCGCCACGAGCGCCCGGTCGAGGCGGAAGCACTGCGAGCCCGGCGTGTGGCCCGGCGTGTGCAACAACTCGACCGTCACGTCACCGACCTTCACCTCGTCCCCCGAGTCGTGGAGGACCAGGTCGGACTTGGAAAGGCCCGTGACCTTGCGGATCCCCTCGGCCTCGGCCCGGTGGACGTGCGCCTTGACCGGCAGCAGGTCGAGGAGGGTCGCAAGCCCCTCGACGCAAAACCCGAACATGCTGCCGCCGCAGTGGTCCGGGTGATAGTGCGTCACGAGGGCGCCTTCGATCTCCATGCCGTCGGCCCGGGCGGCCTCGACGATCCCCCGCACGTCCCACGCCGGGTCCACCACGAGGCAGCGACCGGCCTTGCGGTCCCCGATGAGGTAGACGAGGTTTTGCATCTGGCCCGCCACGGGGTCGCGCGTGGCGAAGTCGCGGCCGGCCCGAAGCTGTCGGAGGTACAAGGTGTCGTCCATGGGCGGGGAGGGTAGCAGCCGGACCCGCCCGCGCCCCCCTTGACGGCGCCGGGACCGGTCTTAGCTTGCAGCACGAGGCCGACACCCGGCGACGAACACAAGACCGGGGCGGCGCCGTGTCACCCCAAGGAGGCAGCGACCATGGCCATTGCAAGGTTTACCACCGATCCGTTCACCGTTGCGCAGGAGCTCCTGTCGTGGGACCCGTTTCGGCGGGCGCAGCTTTCCCGCAACAACCGGGAACTGGTGTTCGCCCCGCAGGTGGACGTGCGTGAGACCCCCGACGCGTACGTCATCTGCGCCGACATGCCGGGCGTGAAGGAGGAAGACATCGACGTCCACGTCGAGGACGGGCGGCTGACGCTCAGCGGGGCGCGCCACGAGAAGAAGGAGACGGAGGGCGAGACCTTCCACATCGCCGAGCGGCACTTCGGCACGTTCACGCGCACGTTCGCGCTGCCGCGGGAGGCCGACCTCGACAAGATCGAGGCCAAGCTCGACCGCGGCGTGCTGACCGTGACGGTGCCCAAGCGCGCCGACGCCAAGCCGCGCAAGATCGAGATCAAGGCCGGCTGACGGCGGCGACCGGGCCGACCGGAACCTGGAAGCGGTGGGCCCGCCCTCGTGGGGGCGGGCCTTGCCGTGTTCGGGGTCGAAGCGGGCCGCTTCGTGGGACACGGCCCGCGGTCGTCTACGCCGCAAGGCGCAGGAGGCTCCAGGCGATCTCGACCGCCGCCGCGGTTCCCCCCAGGGCGACGGCGAAGGCGACCGGCGACCGGGCGCCGGCCGCCGCGAGCAGCACCGCGGCGGCCGCGGCCTCCACGGTCGCGTGCACCGATACCGGGGCATCCGGGACGGCGAGCGGCGCGCACAGGGCGGCCAGCAACGCGACCTGGACGGCCCGGCGGCGGGCCACCTTCGGTCCCACGCGCACGGGCAGGGTGCGCTTGCCGGCGCGGGCGTCGCCGTCTGCGTCCGGGATCGCCGTCGCCACGTTGCCGGCCCAGCCGAACAGGACGAGCGGGACGAAGGGGGCCAGGCGCCAGCCGGTGACGGCCGCCCACTGGCCGAGGGCGCCGGCGGCCGGCAGCACGAGGCCCACGCCGGCGGCCTGCAGCCAGGCGCCGCCGTCGGCGTACGCGCGGCGAAGCGGGGGCAGGCTGTAGGCCCACACGAGCACGAGCGTGGCGGCGGCGCAGGCGGGGGCCAGGGGCGCGCGGGCGACGATCCCCCAGACGGCGGCGTAGACCACGAGCAGGGCGGCGGCGAGGGCGGCGGCGGCGGCGACCGTTCTGCGCGACAAGAGCCCCTCGACGACGACCCCAGATCCGCCGGAGACGAGCGTGCGCCGCCCGGCGACGGCGTCGGCCTCGGCGTCGGCCGCGTCGTTCGCCAGCACGATGAAGGCATGGGCCAGCAGGCCGAACCCGAGCGACAGGCCGAGGCCGCGCAGGTCGAGGCGGTCGAGCCGAGGCGGCACCAGGGCCGCACCCGCCACGATGGGCGGGGCGACGTTGGCCTGGGCGAGCGGGCGCAGGGCGCGGATCCAGACCGCAAGGCGTGTGGACGGAGACATGGGCAACGCCGGTGGAGCCCCCATGGTAGGCCCGGCCGGGCCGACGTGCCGGCGTGGGCGCGCGATCCGAGCCGGATCGTGCCCCCGCGACCCAACCTGCAGGTTGTGGTGGGCGCGCGCGGGCGCCCCCATCGTGGCGGGGAAAGGAGAACGCCATGCCCCTGCTTCGTACTTCCTGCTTCACCCTGGTCCTTTGCATGCTCCCCCTCGCCTGCGGCTCGGAGAAGGGAGGGGGCGACGACTGCCAGCCCGGCACCGAGATGTGCGCCTGCGCGGAGGGCAACCTGTGCTTCTCGGGGCTTTCGTGCGTGGGCGGGACCTGCTTCCCGTCGGGAGACGACACGACCGGCGGAACGACGCCCGCCGAGGAGGAGCTGTGCCAGCGGGCGGACGAGTGCAACCTGCTGCCACCCGCGACCAGCGTGCAGGACTGCTCGGACCTGACCGAGCGCTGTACCCGCGACCTGCTCTCCTCCCAGTACGCGGACTGGCAGACCGAGGTGAACGACTGCCTCGGGTTCGCCAACTGCCAGAACTTTCAAAGCTGCGTCACGGAGCTGAGCGCGTGCCCCTTCGGAGGGGCGACGACGCCCTGCGGGTCCGGTTGCGACACTTGCAGCGAAAGCGGCACCTGTCCGGCCGACTGGGAGAACGACGGCTGGTGTGACTGCAACTGCCAGTTCCCCGACACGCTCGACTGCGCGTAGGCGGCGGCCGAGGGGGGACGCCGCCGCCGGCCGCCGCACCCCCGCCCGGCGGCCGGTGGCGGGCGATTCCCGCCGCGCCCTTTACAAAGACGCCGCCTTTACGTAGGCGAGGGGCGGCCCATGCCCCTGGCGCCCGTCCTCGACGTCCTGCTCGACCTCGACCTCGTGCTCGTCACGGGCAAGGGCGGCGTGGGCAAGTCGCTCGTCTCGGTGGCGCTGGCCGAGGCGGCCGCGCGGGTTGGGGCGCGCCCCCTGGTTGTGTCGCTCGGCCCCACCGCGGCGTTGGAGACGCTGTTCGACGCCCCGGTGGGACCGGCCCCCGCCGGCGTCGGCGGGGGCGTCGAGGCCGTGGCGCTCGCCCCCGAGCAGACGGTCCCCGCCGCGCTGGCCCGCGTGCTCGGATCGGAGCGGCTCGCCCAGATCGCCCACCGCAACCGGGCGCTGCGCAGCTTCTTCGACGCGGCCCCGGGCGTGGTGGAGCTGGCCGCCTGGACCGCCATCGATCGCCTCGTCGGGCTGCGCGAGTTCGGCCTGCGCCGCTACCACCCGGTCATCGTGGACATGGACGCCAGCGGCCACGCCGCGATGATGCTCGAGGTCCCCGACCTCCTGGCGCCGTTCGCCCGCACGGGCGCCCTCGCCCGCCTGGTCGAGGCCACGCGAGCGCGCCTTTCCGCTCCGTCCACGGCGGCGCTGCTGGTCGCCACGCCGGCGCCGCTGGTGGTCGAGGAGACCCTGGCGCTCTACGACGAGCTGGTGGGCGCGCGGGACCTGCTCGTGGCCGCCGTGGTGCTCAACCGCGTGCCCGGACCGCCGCTGCCCGGGCTCGGTCCGGCCCAGCTCGCCGCCCTGGCGCCGGCCCTCCTCGCGGCGGCCCCCGACCTGGCGGCCGACCTCTCCTTCGCCCGCCGCGAACAGGCCCGCTACCGCGCGGTGGTCGAGGCGGCCTGCGGGCTCGCGCGCAGCGTGGATGCGCCCGTGGCGTGCGTCCCGGAGATCCCCATGCCCGCCGGGCGGTCCGCGCTCCTCGCCGCCGGTCGCGCCCTCGGGGAGTTCCCGCGGCTCGACTGCGAGGAGGCGACGGCGTGACCCCCTGGCTCGAACCCGCCTGCCGCCTGGCGGTCTTCGTGGGCCCCGGGGGCGTGGGCAAGACCACCCTGTCGGCGGCCTGCGGCGTGGCCGCGGCACGGGCGGGCCGGCGCGTGCTCGTGCTGACGGCGGACCCCGCCCGGCGCCTGGCCGGCGCCCTCGGCCTGTCCTGCGACATGGTGGATCCGGTGCCCGTGGCGATCCCCCACGCCGCCGGCTCCCTCCACGCCTGCATGGTGGTCTCGCGCCGGGTCTACGACGGCCTGCTCGCCCGCCTGCTGCCGGCCTCCGCCGCGGCGGCCCTGCAGGCGAAGAACCGGATGTACGACGCCTTCTCGCGCACCCTGGCCCGGTCCCACGCCTACGCGGCCATCGAGCGCCTGCACCGGTCCACCCACGACGGCGACTTCGACCTGGTCGTGCTCGACACCCCACCGGCGGAGGCGACGATCCAGATCCTCGAAGCGCCCCGGCGCCTGCGCGCGTTCCTCGACGGCGCGCTGCTGCGGGTGTTCGGCGCGGGCCGACCGGTGGGGCGGCGCCTCGATCGCATCGCCGCGTCCGGCGCCGTCCGCCGCCTCGGGTCGCGGATCCTCGGCGGTCCGCTGCTGGCCGAGACGCGCGCCTTCTTCGACGTGGTGGGGCGGCTGCGCGAGGCCTTCGTCTCCCGCACCGAGCAGGTGGCCGCCCTGCTGCGCAGCGACGCCGCCCGCTTCGTGCTCGTCGCCACACCGGGACCGACGGCCCTGGCGACCACGATCGCCCTCGCCAGGGACCTGCGCCGGCAGGGGCTCGACCCCCGCACCCTCCTCGTCAACCGCGCCTACGCCGTGCTGGACCCCGAGCACCCGCGCCGCGTGGAGACGAGCGCCCCGCCGCTTTCCGCGGGCGACCTGCCCCCGGACCTGGCCGACGCCGCCGTGGCCCTGCGGACGCTGCGGCGCGCCGCCGCCACGCAAAACCGCGCCGCCCTCGACCGCATCCGCGCCTGCGTGGCCGCCCTGGCCGACGTGTCGGAAACGACCCCCCCCGCCACCTTCCTCGTGCCCCGCATGGACGGCGCCTCCCACGACGTCGAGGGCCTCGCTCCCCTCGCCGACGCCCTCACCGCTCCGGTTCCCCTGCGCTGAGCGGCGCCCGCCCGCGGCCGAGGGCGGCCGCCACGGCTGCCTCGGGGGTCGGATGGACGAACGGGTGGCGGGCGCGTTCGAGGCGGACCGGGCGGACCCAGGTGTCGGCGAGGGCGACGTTCGCCCCTTCGCCGAACAGGGCCCGCACCGCCACCGCCGGCACCCGCAGGAACGTGGGGCGGCCGAGCGTCGCACCGATGGCCCGCACCACACGCCGCTGGTCGCAAAGGGCCGGGCCCGTCACGTTGACGGCGCCGTCCATGTCCGGGTCGTCGAGGGTGCGCAGGACCACCCCGCACACGTCCTCGACGGACACCCAGGGAAACCCCTGCCGCCCCGAGCCGAGCGGACCGAACAGCCCGAGACGCGCGACCGGACGCACCTGCGCCACGAAGCCCCCGTCTCCCAACACCACGCCCAGCCGCAGTCGCACCACCCGCACGCCCAGGGCCCGCGCCTCGTCGGCCGCCGCTTCCCACGCCACGCAGATCCGCGCCAGCGGATCGTCCCCCGGCGGCGCGGTCTCGTCCACGGGTGCATCCTCGCGGCCGGCCCGCAGCCCGTAGTACCCCACCGCGCTGGCCGACACGAACACCGCCGGCCGCGCCCCGGCCGGGGCCGACGCCATGGCGGCCACCAGCGCCCGGGTGGTCTCCACGCGGCTTGCGCGGATCGTCGCCTTCTTGCGCCGGGTCCAGCGCCCCAGCACCGGCTCGCCCACGAACGACAGCACCGCGGCCGCACCCGTGACCGCGGCCGCAAGGCCCGATGCGTCCCGCCACCCCACCGCCTCGACCCCAAGGCGCGCCCGCGCGGCGTCGGGCGAACGGCCGACGACCACCACCCGGGCGCCGCGCCCCTGGAGCGCCGTCACCACGTGGCGCCCGACGAACCCGGTGCCACCGGCGATCACGACCTTCGCCACGGTGCCCACGACGGCCTGCCGTCTACGTGGCCTCGCGGAACACGTGGCGCCGATAGTGGGCGAGCTCCGCGATGGATTCGCGGATGTCGTCGAGCGCCCGGTGGGTCTCCTGCTTCTCGAAGGGCGGCATGGCCGGATACCAGCGGGCGGCCAGCTCCTTGATCGAGCTGACATCGACGATCCGATAGTGGAGGAACGACTCCACCTTCGGCATGTAGCGCGCCAGGAAGCGGCGGTCCTGCCAGACGGAGTTGCCGCACAGGGGCGCGACGCCCGGCGCGCAGTACCGCTCCAGGAACGCGAGGGTGCGGCGCTCGGCCTCGGCCAGATCGACGTCGGAACGGCGGCAGGCCTCGGTCAGGCCCGACGCGCCGTGGTGCTCGACGCACCAGGGGTCCATCCCGTCCAACACCGCGTCCGGGTGGTGGATCGCGATCGCGGGTCCCTCGGCCGTCACCGCCAGGTCGGCGTCGGTCACGATGGTGGCGATCTCCAGGATCGTGCACCGGTCCGGGTCGAGCCCGGTCATCTCCAGATCGATCCACACGAGCGGCGGGGACGCGGGTCCGTCGGGCATGGCCCGGCAAGCCTACCCCAACCGCGCGCGGACCGGCACCACGGGCGCACCGCCACCCTACGGGCCGTCGAGCACGACCACGCGCGCGATCCGGTCGTAGGGCAGCAGGCGGTCCACCACGTCCATGCCCGCCGTCACGCGCCCCACCACGGTGTAGCGCCCCTCGAGGTGCGGCGCCGGCACGTGCGTGACGAAGAACTGCGATCCGCCCGTGTCCTTGCCGGCCAGCGCGATGCCCACCGTGCCGCGATCGTACGCGAGGTTCGACCACTCGCAGGGCACCACGTATCCGGGCCCACCGTAGCCGTCGCCGCGCGGGTCGCCGCCTTGCACCACGAACCCCGGCACCACCCGGTGGAACGTAAGCCCGTCGAAGAAGCCGCCGGCGGCCAGCGACAGGAGGTTGGTGACGTTCATGGGCGCAAGGTCGCCGTAGAGCACGACCTCGAAGGCGCCGGCGTCCGTGTCGAAACGAAGGCGCGGGCGGGCCGGCATGGACGGCGGCGGGTCGATGCGCCCACCCGCCTTCTCGAACGCCCGCGCCCCCGGAGCCGCCGCCCAGGCCGCCGCCAGCTTCTCGACCGCGTCGGGATGCCGGGCCAGCGCACGGCGGATCGCCAGGCGCACGGCGTGGTGCGGTTCGTCCGTCCGCGCGGACAGGCGCCGGACGATCGCCTCCGCGAAGCGGCGCTGTGCAGGAGGGGCGTGCAGCAGCGCGTCGAGGGCATCGATCGCGGAAAGGCGCGCCTCGATCCACGGGGCCGAGGCCCGCGGATCGCCCGGGGCCGGCGCTGCGACGTCGAGCAGGGCATCGACGATCGCCCGATCCTGCGCCGGCCGGGTGTGCAGCCACCGCCCGACGACCGACGCGGCGGCGGCGGCCACCCCCGGGTCGTCCCTCCGAAGGGCGGCGAGCACGGTCGCACGGACCCGCGCCTCGCCGGCGTCGATCAGGCCGCCGAGGGCGAACGCGGCCACGGTCGGATCTTCGTCCGCGGCGAACGCAAGGAGCGCCTTCGTGCGGGCCGGCCCGGGGGCGGCGCTGCGCCAGCGCTCGACGGCCTGCCGGCGGGCGAACGCGGGCGGCAGGGCGTCGTCCTCGCACGCCGCCGCCTCGACCGCCCGCCCCCGGGCGGCCGCCGTCGTGGCGGCCAGGCAGGCGATCGTCATGCGCTCGCGCCGCGCACGGCCCGGCGGCCCGGGGGACGCGGCGAGCCGTTCGGCGAGGCGCGCGGCGGCCTCGACCGCCGGCCCGTCCCCTTCGACCGGGGTGCGCAGGGCGGCGAGGGCCACCGCGACGGCGTGGGCCGCCGGGAACGACAGGGTCGCCGGATCGAGGTCGTCGAGCGCCGCCGCAAGACGCCGCCGGCCGGCCGCCCCCCCGGCGGCCAGGGCTTCGACCCGCCGCACGACCACGACCCACCCCGGCACGGACGGGTCCTCGGGCCCGTCGAAGGGCTCGAACACCGCCCGCGACGCCGGCGCGTCGCCCAGCGCGGCCAGGGCCGCGTAGGCGGCGGCCGCCACGGAGGCGTCGGCGCCCGCCCGCGCGCGCTCGATCCGCGGGCTCAGGACCTCGGCCCGGTCGGCGGCGGCGGCCCCGAGCCGCGGCACGCACCGGGCGATCGCCGCAAGCGCCGCGCGCCGCACCGACGGGTCGCCGGCGTCGAGGGCCTGGGCGGCCGCATCCACCAGGGCCGGCGCGTCGCCGATCCCCCGGCGGCAGGCGATCTCGACCAGGCGAAGATCCACCGCGGCCCGCGCCGGGTCGAAGGCCGGATCGTTCGGCGCCGGCGCCAGGGCCTGGATCACGAGCCGCGCCGTACGGGCCCGGCCGACGCGCGCCAGGGCGAAGGCGGTCGCCGACCGCGTGGCCGGGTCGTCCGCCAGGACGTGGTGGCTCCACAGGGCTCGCTCCGCGCGGTCGAGCAGGGGCGCCACCGTGGCGTCGCCCGCGACGAAGCCGTCCGGGTCGAACAGGCCGAACGCGGCGATCGTCTCGGGCGCGGGGACGGCGGGTCCGTCGAGCCGGGGGACCGCGGCCGCGAGCGCGGGTGCCGTGCCGATCCGGGCGAGGCTCGCCAACGCCGCGACCGCACCGTCGTCGTCGTCGAGGGCCGACGCCGCCACGGTCGGGTCGCGCGCGCGCTCGGCCGCGAGGCCGGCCCCCCGGGCCCCGGGCAGCGGGCGACCGCCACGGGCCGCCGGGGTCACGGTGGGCGGTGCCGTCCCGCCCGTCCCCGCGCCGGGCAGGTCGGCGACCGCGACGCCGGACCCGCCGGCACCGGCCCCCCCCACCCCGCAGGCCGCGACCGCGAGGGCGAGCAGGCACGGAACGCCCCGGGAGCACCTGGGCGGGCGCGGGCAGGGCGACGCCATCGTCGGCGCGACGGTACCACGCAGCGGCGGCGGCGGCGCCCGGGCGCGGGCGCACCGAGCCCTCGCCGTCCGAGGCTCCGGCGGCGCGCGGCCCGTTGCCTGCACCGGCCCCCGCCTTCGGCTACGCTGGCCCCATGGAGAAGATCCACGGCACCGTCCGCCACAACGATCTGGAGGGCGGCTTCTTCGAGCTGGTCGCCGACGACGGAACCGTCTACCGCCTCGACGGCGCGCGCGGGGTCCGGGCCGGGCAGCAGGTCACCGTCACGGGCGAGGTCGAGGCCCCGGGCTTCGGGATCCACATGACCTCCACCCCGGTGCTCGTCGTCTCCGCCATCGACCCGGGCTGACGACCGCGGCACCCTACCGTTTCGGGCCGCAGGCGTGGCGGCGGCTGCCCCCTTCGGGCAGATCGACCACCCAGATCGACGAAAGCTCCATCGATCGCGCAAAGCGGCACGCCTTGGCGAGGGCTCCGCGGTCGAGCTCCGGCACGACGAACACGATCTGCGGCTCGGCGAAGGCCTCGGACAAGGCCCGCGCGATGGTCGCCGGCGCAGGGGGCGGGGGCGGGAGTTCGGCGGCGGGGCGTTCACCGACCGGAAGCAACGCCCGCACGTAGTCGGCGAGCGCGAAGCTCGGAGACCGAAGCACGTCGTTCAACAGCTTCCGCCGGTACTCCTGCCATCCCGCCAAGATGCCCGCAACGGTGCGCTCGAATGCCTCGGGATCGCGCAACGTGGCGAGCAACGCCCGAGCGACGCGCACGTGCTGTTCGGCCTCCGTGTCCACTGCGACGGCCAGGAAACGGCTACGGGTCCAGATGATCCCGGGCGTGTAGGCCACCCGCAGCTGTGTGCGCAGCAAGGAATAGACCGGGCCGGTCGAGTCCAGGGCGGCACGCTCCAGCGCTTTTCGCGTCAACGCACCGAGGGGTTCGGCCGCCGGTCGGGCCCCGACCACCGCCACGGCTTCGAACGACTCGTTCCTCCACGACGCGACGGTCACCGAGGCCCCGGGCCATCGCGTCGCGGCGTCGCCCGGCGTGTCGCCGCGCGCCGGTTGCCTTGCCAACCCCGCCGCCTGCTTCCACACCACCTCCCGCGCGGCAAGCACTCCGACTTCGACGGGTCCGTCGCGGGCCCCCGTGACGACCGCCCGCCGGCAACGGGCCTCCGTCCAGGGAGCGAGCGGCTCCGGATGCTCCACGGCCCACAACGCAACCTGCAGGAAATTCGGGTCGAGCGCCGAAGCATAGGATTTCAACGCACGTTCCTTCGCCTGCGGAGGGGGATCCGGCGACAGCAGCGCCTCGATGTACCGTATTGCATCGGACGCATAGGGAGCGACGGCCGAGGCAGCGAACGTCAGCGACCGGTCACCCGCCCGCACCAATACGTCGAACCCCTGCGGCATCGTGGGTCCCCAACCGACCATGATGTGGGTGTGCCCCGGAAACAGCAGATCCACGCAGTGGTTCGCGACGAGTACACTACCGAAGGGGGGGGCCTCGAGCCGTACCGAGATTTTCACGTACCCGTGATGCCCGTCCTTCCGGCGAACCCACGCCACACCCTCGGCGTCCGGTGGGTACACGACCTGCGCGGGCAGGGTTCGTCCCTGCCACGCTCCCAGCTCCGGAGGGGGACGGGCGGGGTCGTACGGAAGCGGCGTCTCTGGGACCGGGTCCGGCGCAACGGCAAACCAGGCGGCGGTCAATGCTGCGAACATGCGGATGCTCCTCGGACCAGCACGATCAAACGCGCTGGCGGCGGTGCGGGGAGGTTTGCGGGCGTAACCGCCGGGGACGCCGGCCGCGCCGGAGGCGGCGCACACTCCGCGCGTACCGCGGCGGCGTACCAGCGCGCCGCCGCGACGTGGACGAGCGTGGCGGGGTCAATCTTCCACATGCTGCGGATAAGGTCTCGCCCCACCCGCTCCAGCGTCTCCCACGGAAGGTCCTCGTCGGCAAATGCGAGAAAGAACCAGCCTTCTGCCAGCGGGACCCCCCGCACGTGCTGCACGGCAACCTGCTTTACAACCCCGGATCCCCCGTCAACCGACCTCCGGCGCACCTCCTTCGGAACCATGTCGAAGGCCTCGGTCAGATCCGCAACGAGATCCTCGTCGAACGACGCCGGCACCTCGGGCCCGACATAGACGAAGCTGGCCCCCTCGAAGCCCGCCACGCAGATCCGGGCCACGCCCCGAGGCGGCTCGTCGTGCGCCTTGGGCTGCGGCTTCGGCCGGCCCGGCGGCGCGTCTTCCCAAAGTGCGACGACGTGCGGTGCGATCCGGGCGGGTGGATACGGTGACTGCACGACGAGCTTCGCGCCGTCGATCCGGTACATGTCGGAGACGAAAGCCGCGACACGCTCACCGGCGTCGTCGGGGATCGCCAGGGGATCGACGACGCCGCGCCGCTTGCCACGCAGGGCCGCCATCCAGGCGACCCATCCCGGATGGCCCAGGGACCGCGCCCGCTCGCTTTGCTCCTTGTGGACAGCGGCAGCGGCCGCGCGCAGTTCGTCGTCCGAAAACGACGTCATCTCCAACGACCGCCGCAGCAACCACACGAACCGAAGGACGTCCTCCGGCCTCCCGGCCACCGTAAAGTCCATTCTGCGTGGCGCAGTCTGGGCCGACGACCGCGCGCCCATCGTGTCGAGTTCCAGCACCCCGGCGCCCCGTCCGATCCGCTCGGCCACGAGGTGCTCGGCCAGGTGCGCCACGTGCGCCGGGGCATCCAACGCTCCCACCGGAAGCTCGAGACGGGCTTGCGTGTTGCCTCGGAATTCCTGGCGGACCTCGACAATTAACCCATTGTCCAACACCCGGATCACGGGTGCCGCCGGGTCCATCACGGTGTCACACGTTGCTATACCCGGCCTGTCCGCCCGTGCGACCGCGTGGGCCGTACTCGGCGCCCGCGTGCGGGCCGACGCGCCCGACCGCGCCGGCCCGCAGGCACCAACCAACAGCAGTGCCCCCATACAGCGCACGAAAGGTGCTCGATTCATGCCGTCAGGATGCAGGATTCATTTCGTGCCGGAACACCCACAAGCATTCGTACACGACGCGCCTGGGTCACAAGGATCACAACTTGCCGCCTCGTCACAAATGATTGCGTACTTGCCCAATAGAGCACACGATTGAAGGTCCGCTTCTTTAATCAACTTACAGCTGTATCCTGCGGTTCCATTGTCATTGACCTTATCGCAGCACATCACGATCACCGGAATCGGTCCGCCCGCACACGCCCCGGACCCGCAGGTGCCGTCCTGCGCCGGGTCGTCGCACGCAAAGACACCGTCCGCCCCGTCGCACGCCGCCGTGAACGAAGGGTCGCACGGCAAAAAGACCGGCCCACCGCCGCAGCGATGCTCGCGGACCACGAGATCTTCTTCGGAGCAAGCGATCGCGTCGCCGCCGTAGTCGTTGCACCACGTAAGGAACGGCTCGTCGCACGGGCGCAGCATCGGGTCGGTGGACGAGCACGAGGCGAGCACGATCCCGGTGTCCTGGTGGATGCAGTTGGCGTGATCGAGCAACGCCGGGCCCGGCGGCGGCGAGGCCCCGCCACAGACCGGCCCGTCCATGTCGGCCCCGCCCGTATCGGCCCCACCCGTATCGCCCCCTTGCGTCGTTCCAGCCGAACCGTCCTCGCCCCCTGCCGTGTCACAACCGGCATTCGCCAGGCCCAACCCGATCGTCACGACGACGGCGTACAGGCCCCACCGCGTCCCACGCAAGCCACGCGCGCATGTGTGTGTGTGTGTGTGTGTGTGTGTGTGTCATGGTGTTACCTCCCAATCTGGGGTTTGTACCATCGTCGCACGCGAGCGCGCCCGGTGTCAATCCGGCTGCACCGCGAAGACGCGGGGCGCGTTCGTCACGGCACCGCACGCCACCGGGCGACCGGCAGGTCGCGCACGGGGCCGAGGTCGGCGCGGGCGGGGCCGGCCTGGAGCACCACGCGGGCGTCGTCGTCCTCGACGTAGACCTTGAAGGTGCGCACGTCCTCGACCACGGTGCCCGCGGGGTAGGTGCGGGGGGCCACGCGGTCGCCGAGCAGCGGGCCGTCCACTGCCGCCAGGACGGCGCCATCGCGCTCGACGGTCGCACGCACCGTCGGCCAGCGGGCCGGCGGCGCGTCGATCCTTACAAATGTGTGGACCAGGACGCGCGCGGGGAGCTTGCGGACCGCGCCGGCCGGCCGGGTGCGCTCGGCCCGAACGGCCACCACGCGCACCCCGGGGGCGAGGTCGGCCTCGAAGGGGCGGGCCCGGGCCGCGTGGGCCGGCGACACGGCCCTCGCACGCGCCCAGGCGGTCGTCGCCGCCCCCACCCGGCGCTCGAAGGTGCCGGCCGCCGCCCGGATCCAGCGCGCGGCCCGGCCCGGCGCGCGCAGGGCGAGGTCCACCCGCTCGCCCGGGTCCGCCGCCAGGTCGAACACCCGCACGCGCTCGAACGCCCGGTCGAAGTGCACCTTCGCCGCCCCGGCGATCCACCCGAACCGCTCGCCGCCGAGACCCGCCCGGCTCGTCACCAGGACCGGCTCGTCCCGCGGCGCTCCCGCGATCGCCGGCCCCAGCCCGCCCACCGTGAAGGTCCCCGGATCCGGCCAGCCGAAGGTGTCCACCAGCAGGCGGGCGAGCCCCGCGGTGGACACGGGCGCCTCGATCCGGCGGGCGGGCACCTCGGGCCCCACGAGCAGCAGAGGCACGCGCACGTCCTCCTCGTAGACGCCCGCGTTGTGGAAGCGGTGCCCGTGCTCTCCGAACGCCTCGCCGTGATCGCCCAGGAGCACCACGAGCGTGTCCTCCGACCGCCCCGCCCGGCGCAGCGCGGCCAGGATCCGCCCGACCGCCGCGTCCGCCGCCGCGACCTCCTGGTCGTACCGGTCGGGCAGCGCCCGCGCGAACCGCCGGTGCCGGACGTACGGCTCGTGCGGTTCGTACAGGTGCACCCAGCCGAAGAACGGCCGGTCCCCCACGGCCGCGACGTGACGCTCGAACGCCCGCACCACGGCCGGCGCCGTCGTGCGACGCCGGTCGTCGTAGACCGTCTCGTCCTCGAACCCGAGGTCCGGCGAGCCGAGCATGTTCAGCGCCACGAAGGGGACGACGGCAAACGTCGAGAACCCGGCCGCCCCGGCCAGGCGCGGCAGCGTCACGTTCGACGGCGCGAACACCACGGCGCCGTCGTAGAAGAACGCCGCCTCGGACACGGACCGGCCCGTGAGGATCGCCGCCACCGCGTCGCGGGTGGACGCTCCGGGCGCATAGGCACGTTCGAACACGACCCCTGCGCCGAAGGCCGCGTCGATGGCCGGCGTCGTGGGGCGCCCGTAGCCGTACAGGCCCATGTGGTCCGGCCGCAGGGCGTCCACCAGGATCACGAGCACGCTGCGCAGGCGCACGCGGTCCGGCAGCGGCGCCTCGGGCCCGCGGGTCGTGTCGGGCACGGGCGCCAGGTCCCCGAGCAGGCAGTCGTCGTCGATCCCGTTCCCGCCAACCTCGTACCGTCCAGGGGCGACGTATGGATCGAACGGCGCGCAGTCCCGCCCCCCGAAGGCGGACGCGGCGCCGTCCCCGTCCGCGTCGGCCCAGGCCCGTCCGGTCCGCCAAAGCGCCGCGAGCCACGGGTCCACCTCCACGGCCAGCGCCCGGTGGGCCGGCGAGATCCCGGGCGCCGCGAGGCCGTACGCCGCAGCGGCCACCAGCGTGACCAGGACGGCGGCCCGGCCCCACCCGCGGGTCCGCGCCAGACGGTGCGCCGCGACGAGCGCGGCCAGGGGCAGGCACGCGGCGAAGGCGACGGCCTCGGCGGCGGCGTGGGCCCGGACGTGGGCGGGCAGGAGCGCGTGGGCCGACAGGGCGGCGGCGGCCAGCGCGGCCGCGCTTCGGATCGACCCGGCGCCGCCGGGCGCAGAGCCCGGGCGGCGGGCGACCACGACGACGGCGGCGGCGACCGCGAGCACCAGCGCCGCGACCGCCGCCGCGACCGGCAGGCGGTGGGTCGTCGCCCACACGGCGCCCCCCGCGTCGAGCGCGACGACTGCCCCGACGAGCACGCCCCCGGTCCGCCACGGCCCGAAGCGCACCGCGGCCCGCGCGAGCGCGAGGATCCACGGCGCGGCGGCCAGGCCGGCGAGCGCCCCGGCCCCGGCGAACAGCCCCGCGAGCACCCACGCGGAGCCCGGGTCCAACGCGGCGGCGTGCCACGCCGCAAACAGCCCGCGCAGGGCCCAGCCGAGGGCGGCCGCGGCGGACGAGGCGAGAACCTGCGCGGCCGCACCGGGGCGCGTCACGGACGCCTTGTACCACGCGGCCCCGTCCGCCGGCCCCCCGGCACCGTTTGCGCCAGATCCGGCGGGCGGGCCGACCGATCCGCGCGCTCGCGCGTTGGATCCGTGGCGACCCCGCGTTAGCCTCGGCCCCGCGATCCCCGCCTCGCAAGGAGCTCGAGCGTGACACGATCCCACGACTTCGACGTCGCCATCGTCGGCGGCGGCCTCGCCGGCGCGGCGCTGGCCCGCCAGCTTCGCCTGCGAAACGCCGACCTTACCATCGCCGTGTTCGAGCGACGTCCCGACGGAGGCTTCAAGGTGGGCGAGTCCACGGTGGAGATCGCGGCCAACTACTTCGCCCGCAACCTCCAGCTCAACCGCTATCTCACCGAACACCACCTGTTCAAGAACGGCCTGCGCTACTTCTTCGACACCGAGGACAAGCAGGGCGACCTGTTCGAGCTGTCCGAGATCGGGACCGACGGCTACCCCTACCATCCATCGTTCCAGATCGACCGTGCCCGCTTCGACCGCGACCTGCGCGCGATGAACCGCGAGGACGGCGTGGAGGTGTTCGAGGGCGTGTCCGTCCGCGACCTGCGGATCGCCGGCGACGGGGGCCCGCACACCTTCGACGTCGAGGACGCCGCGGGCACCCGCACCCGCCGCACCTGCCGCTGGCTGGTGGACGCCACCGGCCGCGCCCGGCTGCTCGCCCGCACGCGCAAGGAGGCCCCCGTGGCGGTGGATCTTCCCATCGCGGCGGTCTGGGGCCGCGCCCGCGGCGTGGCCGACATCGACGCGATCGGCCCGCGCGCCTTCCACGACCGCGTGCGCCACACCTCGCGCTTTCTGTCCACGAACCACTTCTGCTACCCGGGGTACTGGATCTGGTTCATTCCCCTGCGCGCCGG
>JALSIN010000125.1 GCA_026989935.1 Polyangiaceae bacterium
CTCACCCCCTTCATTCGATGTCCGACGACATGATGCGCCCGCCTGCCCCGGTCCATGACTCGTTGCAGGATTTCCGGCGATCACGGCCGCTCGCCCGCGGCGCCCACCTGAACCGTAGGATTCAATATGAATCTAAACAGAAAGATCTCCCCCACCGCGTTCCCGGCTCGAACGCCCTTCTCCCCGCGCCCGCCGCGGTCTGCGACAATCGTACTCTCCGGCTCCCGGCCCTGAAGGCAGGCCACCATGTCGCAGTCTCGGTGTGCGGATCGTGACAGCCCCCCTCGGGCCCGCCCCCTGGCCCATGGGCACATCGCGGGCCGTGGGCGGGCCGTTCGGGCAGTGCGTGGCGAGCACGGGAAGCCGGCGCATGGGACGGGGCACCTCGCGGCTCCGGGGCGGCAATGACGGTCGATTGTGGGCGCCGCGGGGCGGTGGGTCAGTTCCGCACCTCGGACAGCTCGACCCCCTCGGGGAGCACGCGCAGATCGTAACGCTTGCCGGGAGCGAGGACGATCACGCCGCCGGGGCGCCAGGGGTCCTCCCGCGAAAGGCGCCACTCCACGCGATGGCGGCCCGCCGTGAGCTTGGCCTTGGCGATGGGCTGGAGGACGTAGGTGCGGCGCTTGTCCACGCGCACGAAGGCAAGACGCGGGCCGCGAAGACCGAAGGTGATCGGGACCCGCGGCTTGCGGGCCCGCGGCTTCGACGTCTTGGCAGGGCCGGGCGCGACCGCCTTCGCGCCGGGTTCGCCGGGCGCCTGCAGCGGTGCCACCTCGGGGTCCGGCGGCGCGCCCGTCCCGGACGACGGCGCGACGGCGCTGGTCTTCGGGGCCGCATCGGGCGCGACCGTCGCGGCACGGACGCCGCCGCCCACCGCCGCCGCCGCGATCGAAGCCCGGTCGCCGGTGGTCTCGGGGGCCGACGGCTGCGCCGCGGCGGACGCGGCCCCCGCCCCCACCTCGGGAGAACCACCCCTCCCCTCGCCCACGAGGCCCATCCGCTTTGACACGAGGTAGCCGCCACCGCCCACCATCGCCACGGCGAGCGCGAGCCCTGCGGCCACGGTCACGGGCGGCGCCCGGCGCGACCGTTCCGTCTCCTCCTCGTCCACCGCGGCGGGGCGCTGCCGGGTCTCGGCCGCGCTGTCCGACTCTGCCTGGGCGGGGGTCGCGCGCGGCCGGACGCCCGTGGGGACCACCTCGAGGTCCCGGCGCACGTCGAACAGACCCGAACGCGGGGCGGAGACCCCCATGATCTGGCGGCAGATCGTGCCGAGCTGGGCGGCCGCGTTGCGAAAGCCGGGCCAGCGCTCGAGCATCCGCAGGGCCTCGGCCGCGGACTGCACCCGGTGGCGGGGATCGGGCTGGAGCAGCCCGACCCGCAGTTCCTCGATCTCCCACGGCACGTCCTCCACCAGCAACGACGGGATCTCGGTCGAGGCCGCCATGGCGGCGAGCTCCAGTTCCGTCTTCGCACCGGCGCGAAACTTCTCGCCCGACAGCATCTCGTGGAGGATCGCCCCCACGGCGTAGAGATCCACGCCGGGGTGGTGGCTCTGGCCCGCGAGTTGTTCCCGCGGCATGTAGCGCAGCTTGCCCTTGACGTGCACCCCCGACGTCTCGTCCATCGCCAGGCGCGCGACGCCGAAGTCCGTGAGCTTGACCTCCCCCGACACGCTCACGAGCACGTTCTGCGGCGACACGTCGCGGTGCACGATGCGCAGGGGCTCCCCTTCGTGGACGAGGGTATGCGCGTAATCGAGCGCACGGAGGATCTCGCCCACCACGTACCCGACCACCTGAACGGGCAGGCGCCCCTTGCCGGTCTTTCGATAATAGGCCGCGATCTGCGCAAGGTTCAGCCCATCGACCCATTCCATGACCAGAAACGCCGTGTCGTCCACCCGGCCGACGTCGAACACCTGCACGATCGTGGAGTGGTTCAGGAGCATGGACAGCCGGGCCTCGGCCGCGAACATGCGCTCGTAGGCCGGCTGATCGGCGAACCGCTGCGCCATCAGCTTGATCGCCACGGCCTTCGTGGCCCCGCTGTCCGTGGCCCGCCGCCCCATCCACACCTCGGCCATCCCGCCGGACCCGATCTTGCGGATGAGTTCGTAGTTTCCGAGCCGCGCAGCCACCACCCAAACAGTCGAACGCCCCCTCGCCCCTGTCAAGGCGGCCCCGGTGCAGCCACCATCACCCCCCCTCCGACTTCCACGAGGTCTCGCCGATGGCCCCATGTCGCCCTCCACGCACCAGCATTGCGCAAATTGCGCCCCTCGCGTACGCCGCCCTTACTGCGTGCTCGGCGCCAACCGCCCCCCACGGTACCTCGTCATCCCTGGGTTCATCCCTCGGGGCCACCCCTTGCTCGTTCCTTGGCTCGCGCTCGTGAGCCAGGCACGAAGTGAACGCAAGCGCCACGGTCAACGCAGCCGGCCCGCCACGAGGGCGGCGCGGAAAGCGACGGGGTCATAGCGCTCGGCGCCCGGGTACTTGTAGCGCTTCTTCTCGTACCGCCAGATCGGGCCCCGGTCCTCGCAACCGAGGAGGCGATCGTTGCGGGGGCAGTAGATCCGGACGTGGAAGTGGTCGTCGTGCGGGGGGCTGCCACGCGGCTGGTGCAGCACGGCGGCGGCGTAGGCCACGATCCAGGCGGGACGGCCCACCCGGCGCGCGTATGCCAGCAGGCGCCGGGCCAGCGGGCGCGCCACGAAGATCCACTGCACCCGCACCCACGGGTCGGTAAGGAGGGCCTCGACGAGGGCCCAGTTCCGGGCGTCGTCGAAGCGGCGCTGAACCGCCCCCGCCACGGGCCGCCCGTCCGCGCCGAAGCGGATCATCGCGTCCGGCGGCGGCGCCGGCCGCCCGCGTGCGTCGAGCGTGTAAAACAAGAGATCGGCGTCGCGCCCGCCCTGGTGGCTGCGGTGGAAGGGCCGGGCGCTGCCCCGCGTGGGGCTCAGATCCGCCACCCCGAGCACGGCTCCCGGATGGGCGGCACGGACCTTGGCCGCCGCGCGGGCGATCGCGCCCACCAGTTCGTCCGACCCGTACCGCAGCCCGCGCGCGCGCCAGCGCGGCGGAACCACCAGGCCGTCCCCCCGCACCGGGACCGTCGCCGGTCGCCGCAGTCGGCCCGCCGTCGGAGTCCCCTCGGCCACGCTGCCGAGGTCCGTCCACAGCCCCCGCCCCGCGCACGCCGCGACCAGGCACACGGCGATCCACAGCAGGGCGCTTCGAAGACGCGGCACACGGCCACCGTAGCAAACCGCCGCCACGCGGACGGCCGGGTGGTGCGCCTGCCCCGGCGTGCCCCGGCGGTCGGGCCGTCCCTTCGCGTCCGTGCCTCCCTCGGTACCCGCCCCCCGGTGCCAAGACGCCGCGCCCGCAAAGCACCCGCCCACCGGGGCCGCGGGCGCGGATCGATCGCCGACCCGGCGGCGGCGGGACGGTCCGCGCGGCGGCCTCAGGCGCCGGCCAGCAGGTCTTCGAGGGTGCGCGAGAGGTTCGGCACCGCGGCCACGACGTGCTCCTTCGCGCCGGGCCGCAGGCGTGCGTAGGTCTTGCGCAGGACCTTGTTCTTGGCGCGTTCGGCCCGGGCGTCCGTGACGGACAGCAGCGCCTCGGCCACCTCGTCGGGGCGGGCCCGCAGGCGCTCGCCGAAGGCCTGAGCGACGGTCCCCCCTTCGGACCGGGCCTCGGCGAAGGTCGGCTCGAGGGCACGGCAGAACTCGGGCACCAGCGCATCGAGGAGGTCCCGCACGATCCCCGGCCGCAGGGCCCGCACCACCTTGAACGCCGACCGCACGGCCATCCCCGAAAGCCCCGTCTTCGCCTGCACCTCCTTGTCGAGCAGCGCCTCGCACGCGGCCAACGTGTCGGCGCGGCGTTCGGGGCCGCACAGGAGCGCCTCCAGGGTCGTGCCGTCGCTCATGGCGCCCACCATGCACGAGGCCGCGCGGGCCTTCAAGCCACCGGGGCAGCCGGTCCCGCCCCCCGGGCGCCGCGTCGGCTATGGTTCGGCGTCATGCGCCCCCTTGCGCTCGTCGTCGCCGGGACGCTCGCCTGCTCACCGGCCGCGGATCGAGCCGGCCGCCCCGACGCGGACGAGCGACCGGTCACGGGCACCCACCACACCCCGCCCATGATCCCCTTCGAAGACGTCGTCGCCCACCCCCGGCCCGGCCTGGCCGTGCCGGTCCACTTTTCGTTCGCCCCCGACAGCGGTCGGATCCTCTATCTACACGATCCCGACCGGGGCCTCGAGCGCCGCCTGTTCGCGTTCGATCCGGCCACCGGCACGACCACGCCGCGCGCCCTGCCGCCCGTGACGGTGCGCGACGAGGACCTGCCCCCCGAGGAGCAGCTTCGCCGCGAGCGGATGCGCGAGCGCGGCCGGGGGATCACCCGCTACACCTTCGCCCGCCACGCGGACATACTGCTCGTACCCGTGGCCGGGGCCGTCTACGTCGCCCGGGGCGACGGTCCCCTGACGCGCCGGTTCGCCCCCGACTTCGGTCCGATTCAGGACCCACAGCTCTCGCCGGACGGCACCCGGATCGCCTTCGTCCTCGACGACGAGCTGTGGGTCGCCGACACCTTCGAGGGCGAACCGAAACGACTGACCGACGGTGCGCGGGCCCGCGGCGTCACCTTCGGCCTGGCCGAGTACGTGGCCCAGGAGGAGATGGACCGTCACCACGGCTTCTGGTGGTCCCACGACGGATCGTACCTGGCCTACACGGAGGTGGACGAGGCGGCGATCCCGCCCTACCGGATCCCTCACCCCGCGGCGGACCGGCCCGAGGAGGAGGTCCACCGCTACCCCTTCGCCGGCGGCCCGAACGCGCGGGTGCGCCTGTTCGTCGTGCCGGCCGGCGGCGGTCGGCCCGTCGAGATGGACTTGCGCCTCGACGGCGTCGCCACGCGCCCGGACGGTACGCAGGACACCTACCTCGCCCGCGTCCACCCCCTGCCGAACGGGCGCCTGCTCGCCGAGGTCGAGACGCGGCGCCAGGACCGGCTCGACGTCCTCGAACTCGATCCGACCACCGGACGCGCCCGCCGCCTGTGGCAGGAGACGAGCGAGGTGTGGATCAACCTGCACCACCTGTTCCACGCCATCGAGCGCGGCCCGCACGCCGGGCGCTTCCTGTGGGGCGCCGAGCGCGACGGGTTCATGCACCTGTACCTGCTCGAGGCCGACGGCACCACGATCCGGCAGCTTACGAAGGGGCCGTGGGTCGTGGACGGCCTGGCCGCCGTGGACGAGGCGCGCGGCGTCGCCTACGTCACGGGCAACGAGGGCGACCCGCGCCAGCGGCACCTGTTCGCCGTACCCCTCGACGGCGGCCCGATGCGCCGGTTGACCCCCGAGTCGGGCACCCACACCGTCGTCGTCGATCGGCACCGTTTCGAGACCTTCGTGGACACCCACAGCGCCATCGACCGCCCGCCCGTGACCACCCTGCGGCGTCTTTCCGATGGCGCGGTGGTGGCCACGCTGTTCGACGAGCCCGACCCGCGCGTCGAGCGGTTCTCCCTCGTCCCGCCCCAGTTCCTCGAGATCCCCGCGCCGGACGGCACGACCCTCTACGCGGCCCATTATCGGCCCGACGGCCCGCCGCCCTACCCCACCGTGGTCAGCGTCTACGGCGGGCCCCACGTGCAGCGCGTGCGCAACGCCTGGGACATGACGGCGGATCTGCGGGCCCAACGCCTGCGCGCGCGGGGGTTTGCGGTCCTCGTGGTGGACAACCGCGGATCGGCCCGGCGGGGGCTGTCCTTCGAGGGGGCGATTCGCGGGAACATGGGCGACCTCGAGGTGCGCGACCAGGCCCACACGGTGCGACACCTGGCCGAGCAGGGCCTCGTTGCCGGCGAGACCGCGGCGATCTACGGCTGGAGCTACGGCGGGTACATGGCAGCCATGGCGCTGGCGAAGGCGCCGGAGGTCTTCACCGCGGCCGTCGCGGGCGCACCCGTGACGAGCTGGGACGGGTACGATACGCACTACACCGAGCGTTACATGGGGCTGCCGTCCGAGAACCCGGAGGGCTACCGCCGAAGCTCGGTCCTGGAGCACGCCGGGTCGATCCGCGGCGCGTTGCTGCTGGTCCACGGGATGATCGACGAGAACGTTCACTTTAGACACACCGCGCGCCTGATGCAGCGGCTCATCGACGCCAAGACCCCCTTCGACGACCTGCTGTTCCCGTCCGAGCGCCACATGCCGCGCAGGCTGGAGGACCGTATCTACATGGAGCGGGTCGTGCACGACTTCCTGGAACGGTCGTTTCGCTGAGATCGTCCCGTGGCCACCTACCGTCTCAAGACCGAGCGCCCGCGGGCCCGCGGCCTCGACCTGGCCCGGGACCTCAACCCCGAGCAGCGCGCCATGGTGGAGGCCCCGCCCGGCCCGCTGCTCGTCCTGGCCGGGGCGGGCACCGGCAAGACGCGCGCCCTGACCTACCGCGTGGCCCGCCTGGTGGCGTCGGGATGTCCGCCGGAGCGGATCATGCTCGTGACCTTCACGAACCGCGCGGCGTCGGAGATGCTGCGGCGGGTCGAGGCCCTGGCGGGCGTGACCATGCGGGCCTGCCTGGCCGGAACCTTCCACCACGTGGGCCACCGCATCGTGCGTCGCTACGCCGAGCGCCTGGGCCGCTTGCCCACCTTCGGGATCCTCGACCGGGACGACGCCGTCACGCTGATGGGGGCGGCGCTTTCGGAGGTGGCCAAGGCGGAGAAGGCGACCCGCCGGCTGCCGCAGCCGCGGGCGCTCGTGGCGCTTGCGGGTCTGGTCGCCGGCACCCGGCGGTCCCTCGACCAGGTCGTCGCCGAGCGGATGCCGAACCTCCTGGGGGAGCTGCCGCGCATCGAAGCGGTGCTGGCGCGCTACGACGAACGCAAGCGCGCGCTGTCCGTGTGCGACTTCGACGACCTGCTGGTGCTGTGGCGCGAGCTGCTGACCGACCCGGCGCACGCGGACGCGGCCGCGGAACTGCGCGCCGCCGTGGACCACGTGCTGGTGGACGAGTACCAGGACGTCAACACGCTGCAGGGAGCGTTGTGCGACCACATGGCCGAAGGGTGCGGGAGCCTGACCTGCGTCGGAGACGACGCGCAGTCGATCTATGGCTTTCGCGGGGCCGACTTCTCGATGATCCGCGACTTTCCGCGCCGGCACCCAGACGCTCGCATCCTGGAGCTTACGACCAACTACCGGTCCACGCCGCAGATCCTCGCGCTGGCGAACCGCAGCCTGCGGCGCAACGAGGACCAGCACCGCAAGGACCTGCGCGCCGTTCGGGGCCCCGGGATGACGCCGGCGGTGATCCCCCTGCGGGACGTGTACCAGCAGGCGGAGTTCGTGGCCCAACGCCTGCTGGAGATCCACCAGGACCTGCAGGTGCCGCTGCGGGACATGGCGGTGCTGTACCGCAACCACAACCACAGCCTCGAGCTGCAGGTGGAGCTCGGCCGGCGCAACGTACCGTTCTACGTGCGCAGCGGGGCGCGCTTCTTCGAGCAGGCGCACGTCAAGGACGTGGTGTCGTTCCTGCGCGCCCGCGAAAACCCCGCCGACGTCCTGGCCTGGACGCGGTTGCTGCGCCTTTGGCCCGGCATCGGCGCGCGCACGGCCGAGCGGCTCGCCGAGACGATCGCGCGCCGCCCCGACACACCGGCCCACGCGGCGGCGGCGGCACGCGCACACGCCCGCAAGCTCCGCGAGCCCGGCCGCGGCTCGCTGCTGGCCTTTGCCGACCTGTGGGAACGGCTGTGCGACCCGAGCCGGCGCGACCCGGGGACGGCGATCCGCACGGTGGTCGAAGGGCACTACGCGGCGTACGCCCGTACGGCCTTCGCGAACCCGGACCAGCGCGCCGAGGATCTCGAGCACCTGGCGGCCTTCGCCTCGGACACGGGGTCGGCCGCGGAGTTTCTGGCCCAGGTCGCGCTCGTGTCGGGGGTGGGCGCCGAGGTCGCCACGGCCGCCCACGATCCGGACGACAAGCTGGTGCTCAGTTCGATCCACCAGGCCAAGGGGCTCGAGTGGCGCGCGGTGTTCGTGCTGTGGCTGGTGGACGGGCGCTTCCCCGGCCGCCCCGCCCTGCGCACGCGCGAGGCCCTGGAGGAGGAGCGACGGCTATTCTACGTGGCGGCCACGCGCGCCAAGGACGAGCTGTACCTGTGCTTTCCCACCCTCGAAGAGGGGCGTGACGGCCCCCACCGGATCCTGCGCCCGAGCCGCTTCCTCACCGAGATCGATCACCCCCCGGCGGTCTTCGAGCGCTGGCAGATCGAGGAGGTCCCGCTCGACGAGCCGTGAACGGCGTCCCCGGACCCCGGGGCTCCGTCCGAACCGGAAGGCGGCGCCGCGCGCGCGCGCCAGGCCGCAAGGCGCGCCGCGGCGACCGGCCCGACGGCCCGGGCTTCGATCCGCCGGCGATCCGGGCCCTCGTAGGCGAGCCGGACCTCCAGCCGATCGGCGAGGGGGTCGTCGAAGTACTCGGGCCACTCCACCGCCACGACCGGCGGGCGCGACAGCGTCTCGGCCACGGCCTCCAGGTCGAGGGCCTCGAAGGCCGCCGACGCCGCGCCCATGGGCCCGGCCTCGCCCAGGCGGTACAGATCCACGTGCATCAGGGGGACGCGCCCTTCGTGCACCATGCACACGGTGAACGTGGGCGAGCACACGCGCCCCGGGGCGTCGAGTCCGAGCGCGGCGCCCAGGGCGCGCACGAAGGTCGTCTTGCCGGCACCGAGAGGCCCTTCCAGGAAGAGGACTTCACCCCCTTCGAGCACGGCGCCGAGTGTCTGCGCCAGCGCCGCCAGCGCGTCTTCGTCGAGACCTCGTCGTTGCATGGACGGCCCCCATGGTGGTACGCGGACACGGTAATGTCGAGTCTTCGATCCTCCGGCGCCCGGCGCCTGCCGTGGCTCTGTGCCGCGCCGGTGCTTTGTACGATCGCCGCGCCGGCCGCGGCGAAGCCCCCCCCCGAGGCACCCACCAATCCACTCCGGCCGCCCGAGGCTCGCGGCGTGGTCCCCCTCGAACGCAAGGTCGCAAGCTACTGGATCGAAGCAAAGCTCGATCCAGAGACGAAGACGGTGCTCGCCGGCGCGACGCTGCGGTGGAAGAACACGACCGGTCGCGCCGTGCAGGCGCTTCCCTTCCACCTGTATATGAATGCATTTCGCGCCGAGGACACGGCATGGATGCGCTCGTCGGGCGGCAGCCACCGCGGCATCGGGCCGGGCGACGAACTCGACTGGGGCTACGTGGACGTGCGCACGATGGAGCTGTGGGACGGCGAAGCCGGCCGGCCCCTCACCTACCGTGAAGACACCGATCCGACCCTCCTGCTGGTGTCGCTGCCGTCCCCCGTCGAGCCGGGACGGACCATCGAGCTGCGCTACACCTTCGAGACGAAGCTTCCCCGCGTGTTCGCGCGCACGGGCTACGCCGACGACTTCTTCATGGTGGCCCAGTGGTTTCCCAAGATCGCCGTGCTGGAGGAGGCCGGCGGGTGGAAGGCCCACGTCTTTACGGTCCACGACGAGTTCTACGCCGACTTCGGGGACTACGAGGTCACCTTGGACGTGCCGGCCGAGATGGTCGTGGGACACACCGGCGTGCGGGTGGCCGAAAGCACGGACGGCGAACGCAAGCGGCTTTCGGTCCGCGCCTCGATGGTGCACGACTTCGCCTGGACGGCGTATGCCGACTTCGCCGAACACGAGGGATCCTACGAGGGCATCCGGATCCGGCAGCTCTTGCCCAAGGACCGGCTCGAAGAGGCACCGGCGCACCTCGAGGCCCAGATCCTCGCACTTCGCAGCTTCGAGGACCGCTACGGCCCGTACCCCTGGTCCACGATCACGATCGTCCACCCGCCGCCGGGCGCCCAGGGTGCGGGTGGCATGGAGTACCCGACCCTGTACACCACGAGCAGCCGCCCGCAGATCCCCGCGCTGGTCCGGCGCTTCGTCCTCGACGAGCGGGTCGCCGGGACGTTCACGACGGTGCACGAGTTCGGACACCAGTACTTCCAGGGGCTGTTCGCGTCGAACGAGCACGAGCAGGCCTGGGTGGACGAGGGCCTCAACACCATGGCCGACCTCTTGGCCTACGAGGACGCCTACGGCCGGGGCACGGAGGACGACTGGATCGTCCGGCTGTTCGGGCACCGCCTGCCCATCGACGCCTTCGTCCGGCTGTCCCTCGGGCGCCGGGGCGACCTGCCCGTCTCGCCCCTCGATCAACCGGCCTCCTTCTTCTCGGCCGACGTCGGGGACTACGGCGCGGTCACCTACAGCAAGACCTCGGCGGCGATGCTCACGCTGCGGCGGCTCGTGGGCGATGGGGCCTTTCGCCGGGCCATGGCCGCCTACGCCGAGCGCGCCCGCTTCGCCCACCCGACGGGAGACGACCTCGAGCGCGCCTTCGTGGACACGCTCGGCGCGCACCCGCCGGTGCGCAACGCGGACGGTTCCGAGGCGCCGCTGCGGCTGGACCTCGCCGACTTCTTCGACCAGATGCGATACGGAAGCGGCTTCCCGGACTTTCGACTCCGGCGCGTGGAAAACAGGCGCCGCATGGGCGAGGCGGGCTACCACCGCGACGAAAGCGGCGCGTTGGAAGAGACCCCGCTACCGGACGACTTCGACACCGCCGTGTTCGATCTGCCCGACGAGCGCGTCGAGGGGGTCGTCGTGATGACCCGGCCCGGATCGTTCCGGCTGCCCGTGCCGATCCTGGTGGCCTTCGCCGACGATTCAGCCACGACGGTGTGGTGGGACGGGCGGGACCGGTCGAAGGTCCTGCGGTTCCCCGGCAAGCGCGTGCGCTACGCCGCCATCGACCCGGACCACGCGATTTTGCTCGAACCGAACCGCCTCGACAACACGCGCTACGCCCGGCGGGACGATGCGCCGCAAGCGATCCCCGCGTTCGCCGGTCGCATCGCCGAGGCCCTGGCCGTCCTCGTGACCGTGGGGGTCGCACCATGAACGCCCTGCGACGGATCGTCCGCGCCCCCGACCTCGTCGCGCTGGTCCTGGTGGCCGGCCTCGCGCCGGGCCTGCTCGCCCGCCAGGTGGCCACGATGAGCGCCCGCGCCGCCATGGGGCCGTTCGACGTGCTTCGGGACGGACACGACCTCGCCTACCTGGTCGAGTTGCTGGCCGCCCACCCTTCCGTGGGCCTGGCGATCGCGGGGCCGGCGGCCGCAGGCGGCCTGCTGGCGGCGCTCGCGATGCTCGTGCTGACCGGCGGCCTCGTGGCGCGTCTCGAAGGCCGCGGCGGTTTCGGCGGCGCCGTCACGGGTGCGCTCGCCCCCGTGCTCGTCCAGAGCCTCTACCACGCCGTGCTTCGGGTGGTCTTCCTGGGCCTGGTGTTCCTCGCGGCCGGGCCGGCGCCTGCCTGGATCTCCGCAGCGAGCCTCGCCGTCGCCTATGGCCTGTGCGTCCACGCCTTCGACGTGACGCGCGTGCGGGCCTGCCGGGCGGCGGACCGCTACCATCCACGCCTGGCGTTCCGGGCCTTCATGGACGTCCTTTCGCGGCGGGGGCTGTTTTCGGCCGGGGCCGTGGCCCTCGTGCTCCTCGGCGGGGCGGCTGCGCTGGCCGGCGCCTTCGCGGGGCTTTCGGGCGACGGAAGCGCCGCCTCGACCGCCGCGGTCCGGATGCTGGCCGGCACGGGCATGTTCTTGGGCCTTTGGCGCCTTTCCGTCGCGGTCGAGCGCGAGCAGCCCCTGCGATAGGCGCGCCGGCGGCGGCCGGCCCGCCGGTGCACCGGCGGCAGAGCACGCGTACGTCCCCCCGTCGAACGGTTGCACCCGCGCCAGGGCACCGGGCCGGTTCGACGTGTACGGGCAGTTTCGCCCGTCGGCACCACCAACGACTCCGAACCGCCCCCGTCGGGATCGGGGGGCCGGATCGATTCGGCCCGCCGGCCGCCCCGAGATGCCGCGTTCGTGCCACCATCTCACGGAACGACGATGGGTCTTTCCGATGCCGATCCTTTCGCGCCGTGGCGCGTCGCGACGTTCGCCACGGCGGCGGGCGCGAGCCTTTCGCTCGCGGTGCTGGCGACGGCGATGGCAGCGGCCACCCGACGCCTGGCCGTTTGGGGGACGCTGGCGCTCGTCGGCATCGGAGCCTTCGGGTACCTGGCGGGGGCCGTGGCCTTTCTGTGCGCCACGGACCCCGAGCAAGCGCTGCGCTGGGCCCGGCTGTCCCTGGCCCCGACCCCCGCCATCGTGTGGGGCATCTGGTACTTGAGCCGCCACGTCCCGGTCTCTACCCGCCGCCTCGTCGGGTCCGGGGCGGCAGGACCGGTCGCCGTCCTCGCCGTCACCGCGAGTCTGCTGGTCCTCGCCGACGCCGCGCTGGACCTCGGCTGGGTGGTCCGCGCCGTCGTGGACCTCCCCCGGAGCCTTCGCTTTCGGGTGATCGAACCGGGCCCGGCCGGCCTGGTGTTCTTCCTCGGCGCCCTGGCCGTCCTGTATGTCTCCGCCGTCCTCTTGTTGCTCGCGCGCCGCGAGCAGAACCGCCCTTCGCTGACCCCCATCGCGGTGGGGACCATCTTGTATTTTGCGACGCTCACGAACGACTTCCTGCTCGTCGTCGGCGCCTACGACGCTCCGTTCTTGAACGGCATGGGGTTCTTCGCGATGTACTCGGGCTTTTGCGTCTACTTCGGCCACCTGTTCGTCGACAACGCCCAGCGGCTGCGCCGAGCCCACGAGGAGTTGCGCAAGCACCGGCAGGTGGCCGTCCACGCCTCGCGGCTGCGCTCGATGGGGACGCTGGCCGCCTTCGTCGCCCACGAGCTCGGCAACGACCTTCAGGTGGTGGAAAACGTCTCGTTGGGCCTCATCCACCGCACGCCCCCCGAAGTCGCGGACGAGGATCTGGCGGATCTTCGCCTGGCCACCCGGCACATGGCCCAGGTCCTGCGCGGCCTTCGCCGCATGTCCCGGGACCACCGTGAAGACGCCCCCGCCGAGCGCCAGGCTCTGGCCGACCTCGTCGAGGACGCCGCGCGCCTGGTGGCGCCCATGATGCGGCGCCATGGGGTGCGCCTTGGCATCCAACCGCCGGTGCCCGGAACCGACACGGTCGAGGTGCGCGCCGCAGAGATCATGCAGGTCGTCATGAACCTCCTCAAGAACGCCGCCGATGCCGCGCGCGAAAGCGACGATCCCCAGGTGTCCGTCCGCTTCGAGATCGGGCCCGCGCACGTGCACCTGCGGGTGGCCGACAACGGCCCCGGGATCCCGGAGGACCTCCGCGAGCGCATCTTCGAGCCGTTCTTCACCACGAAACCTTCCGACGAAGGGACGGGTATCGGGCTGGCGGTGGTACGCCAGATCGTCCTCGACCACGATGGGGCGATTCACGTGGACGTCGAGGAGGGGTGGACGCACTTCGTGGTCACACTCCCCCGGGCGGGCGAGGTGAGGAACGGGACCGAGCCGCCCGCGAAGAGACGCCCTTCCGGCTCGTAGATTGAGAGCCCGTGGACCACCCCGCCCCACTCCGACGCGGCGTTCCATCGAAGGGAGATGAGCAGGAGCGGGCGGCGATCGATGCGCCACCACCGAAAGAGCGCTCACATAACATACAATAGGACGCAAATGCCCGACACACATCAAAGGGTGGTCCGACGGCTCTGTTCTCGTTTCGTGTGTCTCCAGCGCCGCTGTCCACGGGTGGCGGACCGCTTGCCTTCCGCCTCCCCCGCGTCTAACCTCTCCATGTGCCAACCGACGCCGATCTGTTGAGGGCGTGGCGCGCGGGTGATGCGCAATCGGGGCGCGCGCTGGTGGATCGGTACGTCGAGGCCATGTACGCCTTCTTTCGAAGCAAGGTCGCGGGCGAACTGGATGACCTCATCCAGCGCGTGTTCTTGTCCCTGGTGGAGTCGCGGGACCGTATCGAGAACGACGCGAGCGTTCGGGCCTACCTGTTTCGCATCGCCCGCAACGAGCTGTACAGTATGTTTCGGCGCCGGAAGACGGATCGGGTCGTGGGGGCCGTGGGCGACGTGTCCGTAGAAGACCTGGGGGAACGTCCCTGCGAGGTGATCGCGCGCCGCCAGGAGCAACGTCTTCTGCTCCGCGCCCTGCGGCGGATCCCGCTCGACGACCAGATCGCCCTGGAGCTTTTCTACTGGGAGTCGCTGTCGGGCGCCGAGATCGCGCGCGTTCTGGGGGTCCCCGAGGGCACGGCTCGCACCCGCTTGCGGCGGGCCCGCGCCGCGCTCCGAGCCCAGGTGGAGCGCCTGGCGGCCACCGCAGGCGCCGCCCGCTCCACGAGCGACGACCTGGATCGCTGGGTCGCATCGTTGCGCTCTTACATGGCGGCGGAGAGCGCCGTCGGCGAGGGATAGGCCCCGTGGCGACGGGTCCGGGCCACGGCCCCCTGGGGGCGCGGATGATCCCCGACGGGCACGAACTGGCGAGGACGCGGGCCAAGGTGGAGGCCGCCTTGTTCGGTTCCGCCTCCGACGTTGCGCAACGGGTGGGACGCTTCGTCCTGATGGAGCGCGTGGGGGCCGGCGCGACCGCCGTGGTCTATGCAGCCTACGATCCCCGACTGGACCGCAAGGTCGCCTTGAAGCTGGTGCCGCTGGCGTCGGGCTCCGGCGCCGAGCGTGCTCGCGCACGCTGGATCCGTGAGGGACGGGCCCTTGCGCGCCTGGTCCACCCCAACGTCCTGCCCGTGTTCGACGCGGGCGTGTGTGGCGACGAGGGGTATCTCGCGGTGGAGTTCGTGGACGGAGGAACCCTGCGACAGTGGTGCACCCGACGCAAGCGGACGACGGGGGAGATCCTGGAGGTTTTCGAGCGTGCGGGGCGTGGGTTGGAGGCGGCCCACGAGGCCGGGCTGGTACACCGGGACTTCAAGCCGGACAACGTGCTGGTGCGGCGGGACGGGTGCGTCCGCGTGGCGGACTTCGGGCTCGTGGTGCAACCAGGAGAGCCCGAAGCCACCGGGGCCGACACCGCACGAGCCCGGTCGGGCTCCGTCACCCGGACGGGGGCGGTGGTGGGGTCACCGGCCTACATGGCGCCGGAACTGCTCCAAGGCGCCCGGGCGACGCCGGCGGCGGATCAATTCGCCTACTGCGTCGCCCTGTGGGAGTGCCTCACGGGCCATCGCCCCTTCGAGCGCGCCTCCGCGGAGGCGCGCCTTTCGGCGATCGAGGCCGGGGTGCTTCCGAACGCGCCGGAGATCCCTCGTCGGGCTCGACGGGCGCTCAAGCGCGGGCTCGCGGCGGATCCTGCGGATCGGTACGGCTCGATGGGTGAACTGCTGCGCGCCCTCGGGGCGCGGCCATGGTATGCGCGCCCCCGGGCCCGGCTCGCGGCGGCAGGGCTGCTCTTTCTGGTGGGTGGAGCCCTGGTCACGCGGGCGCGGGCGCCGGGACCGGTGGGGTTGTGTGCCTCGCCGGAGGACAGACTCGCCGCGGTATGGAGCCCGAACCGGCGCAAGACGCTGCGGGCGACCCTGGCGTCGGTGCCGGCTCCCTACGCGGAGCAGGCGGCAGATCGCGCCGTGGCCGCCCTGGACGCCTACAGTGCGCGTTGGCGTGGGGCGTACAGCCAGGCATGCGGGGTGCCCCCGGAGCGCAACGTACCGTCCAATGGCATCTTGGCCCTCCGCCTCGCCTGTCTGGACGCCCGTCTCGGTGCCCTGGCTGCGGCGGTGGGGCAGCTCGAAGCCCCCGACCCCGACGTCGTGGCGCGGGTGGAGGCGCTCGTGGACGCGATCCCCGATCCGGCACCATGCGCCGCCCAAGAACTCGTGGCGAGGGCGGGCCCGGCGCCACCGCCGCCGGGCTGGGCGGACGAGATCGACGCCACCCGGTCGCGGCTGGCCGAGGCTGCTGCACGGCGGCGCGCCGGAAAGGCCGCGGCGGCGATCGCGTTGTCCGCCTCCCTGCTCGGGAGCGAGGCCGCGCACGCCTACGAGCCCGTACGCGCCGAGGCGGGGGCGGAGCTGGGATCTGCGCAGGCGGATCTCGGGCTCGCCGCCCAGGCCGAGCACACATTGCGGGACGCGGTGACGGCGGCCGAGGCGTCGCGGCACGACGAACTCGCAGCCGACCTGTGGATCACCCTGGCGCGGCTCGCCGCGACCCAGGGCGGGCGGTTGGCGCGCGCCGAACTGTACGCGGAACGTGCCGCTGCGGCGACGCGGCGGGTGGGCCTGACGCCGGCGCGGGAGGTGGCCCTTGCGCGGGCCCGGGCCCACGTGGACCTGCTGGCCGCTCGCTACGACGACGCCGTGCAAAATCTCCAGCGTGGGCTGGAGCAGGCCGAGGCGTTGGAGCTGGCGCCGGGGACACGGGCCGCGATGACGCTGGAGCTTGGAGACGCACTTCGACTGCGTGGGGATCACGAGACCGCCGCCCGCCTGCTGGCGCAGGCCCGGACCTTCACGTCGAGGGCCTTTGGAGCGGGCCATCCACGGGTGGCGGAGGTCCTGGCCTCGCGCGCCCGCCTGGAGTTGGCACGCGGGGATCTGGACGGAGCGCTGGCGGCCGCGGTGGAGGCCCGTGCGATCTGGCACCAGGCCTTCGGCGACCGCCACCCGCGGCTCGGCGAGGCGCAGGCTGCCATTGGGCGCGTGTACTACCAGCAGGGGGACTATGGGCGGGCGGAGGCGGCCTACGACGAGGCATTGGCCGTGCTCGAAGGCGCGCGCGGTGGCGCACACCCGTCCCTTGCACCCGTGCTGCGCGAGCTGGGCATGGTGCGCCTGCGCCGGGGCGACGAGACCGGCGCTCGGGAGGCGCTGGAGCGTGCGCTCTCCGTGGCAAAGGATTCGGTCGGTGACGAACACCCGCTGGTGGCCTCGATCCTGGAGGGGCTCGGGACCCTGGAGGTGCGGCGCGGCGCGGTTGAAAGCGGCCTGGCCCACACCCGGCGCGCCCTGGCGATCCGAACCCGGGTGCTGGGCCCCGAGCACCTACACCTGGGATACAGCTACAACAATCTCGGGGACATGCTCACGCGGCTTGGGCAGTACGAGGCATCGATCCCCGCCCTGGAGCGCGCCCTGGCCCTGTTCGAGCGACATTTGGGCCCGGAGCACCCCACGCTGGCGTACCCCCTGACGAACCTGGGCGCGGCGCTTCGTCCCATGGGACGGGCGTCCGAGGGGCGGACGGCGCTGGAGCGCGCCCTGGCGCTGCGGCGGGCGACGCAGGTCCCCGGCCCGGCGCTGGCGACCACGGAGTTCGAGCTGGCGCGGACCTTGGATGTGCTGGGGCTCGAGCCGGCGCGCGCACAGACCCTCGCCAAGGCGGCCCGAGCGAGGTTCGCCCGCCAGCCGAAGGTGTATGCCGAGGTCCTGACGAGAATCGACCGCTGGCTCGCGGCGACGCGCTGATCGACGCCAGGCGACGGAAAGATTCCACGGCTCGAAGGGACGCATTCCGCGTCGAGGGACGGTCCTGGGGCCGGCGCACGCCTCAAGGGGGCGTAAAGGCGCTCACGGTGACCTGGGCCCCCGAGAACTGGAAGTCGATGGAACCGCCGTCCGTGGTGGTGACGGTGATCGTGACGGCCTCCGGCAACGGCGTGACGACGTCCCGCATGGCCGCCATGTCGAAGGTGATCGTGCCGTGCGTGGTGGTCTCGAAGGAGACCGGGGGGCCATCGAAGTTGGGCGTGAGGACCGTACCGGCCCACAGGGAACGCTCCATGGACATGGTGTCCAACGAAAAGGAGACATAGGGTTCTCCGCCCGGGCAGACGGACAGGCCGCCGGGGGAGAGGGACCAGGCGATCGCCTCGCCTCCGAATCCGAGATTTTGGCACAGATGCGCCGACAGGACCGTCCCACCGGGACCCGACATCATCTCCACCGTCTGGGGGACGTCCAGGCCGCCGCCGCCCGTGGTCCCCGCGGTGCCGCCGCCTCCAGTGGACCCGGCGCTGGCGCCCGTTCCCGCGCTCGTCCCGCCGCTCGAAGAAGCGCTGGTACTGGTAGAACTCGTGCCCGTGGCGCTGGATCCGGCCGACGTCGAGCCGGCCGTGACGCTGGACGATCCGGAGGCGGACATGCCGCCCTCGTCGTCGCCCTGGCAGGCGGAGAAGGCAACGAAACAGAGGAAGAAGGGGGCGTGAAGACAGGATCGTCGCATGGCGTACACCCAAGACGTTCGGGTCCGTACGTCGATCCAAAATTCGTCGTCCGAGGGGAATATCCAGCGAATCCGGGGACGATGCAATTGAATCCCGCCCGAGTGCGTCTTGGTTGGACATGCGAACGAAGTTCCCTGCCATGCCCACGGCCTGCGTGTTTCTCTCACTGTGCACGGGCCTTGCCGCCGGTGGGTGCGACACGTATGAAGATGATGGGGACGGCGGCAGTACAGGCGCGACGACGGGGACGACCACGACCGAAACGACCACTGCGGCGGGCACCGGCGGCGCGGACAACTCGTTCTGCGAGGGAGAGCCCGGTTCCTACATGCGCGACGAGCAAGGGTTACTCTACCAGTCGCTCGCGGGCGTGGGGTACCTTTTGTCACTCCTCCTGGAAGATGGAAAACTGCCGCTCTGTGACGCCTTCGAGGAGCCGGACGACACGCCGATTCCGCACTCGAGCGACGCTGTCCAGACCCCGCCCGCACCGGAGGCGTGGGGGCAGCTCGCGACCGCGGCCGCATTCATCCTTCCCCAGGTTCCCCAACCCCCGGAGATCTTCACCGAATGCGGTTCCTTGCCGGACGATACCATGGTGGTGTGTTCTCAGGGGGATCCGCCACCGCCGCTGCCCGCGGACGAGGACCTGATCGTCGTGGCGGGCGCGACGAAGGGCGACATCGGGTCCGCCGCCCCCGGCATCCTGCAGGAGATCTCCGCGGTGTTCGACGGCGACGGCGATCCGGGGACGGGCTGGGTGCCGGATCCGGCCTTCCCAAACGATTTTTTCACGGGCGCCGATCGGTGGTACGTGGCCAAGCACGACGGGCAGGGTTCCTGGTCCCTGGAGGCCACGGATGCCGACGGCACCACCGCCACCCCGGTGCCGACCTCCGCGCGCCTGGTGCTCATCGGGGGCGCGTACATGTGGCTCATCCCGGCCAAGGAGTTCGCCAGTTCGTGTCCACCCCGCTGGCGCACCACCGTGTTCGGGCACGAGGGCGACTATGGCCTGCAGCCGCCCAACTGGTGGACGGGCGACGTCGAGCCCCCGGTGTCGGCGCCCATGCCGTTCTTCACGACACCCTGCCAGTAGGCGCCCTCCGTCGAGGCCCGATGCCTCGGGCGGGTGCCCCACGGCCGGCCCCTACCACGCCCCTGCGCGCGGCAGTGGACGGACGGTCCCCGTGCGGAACCCGTCCCCTTCGACGACGATCCGCCGCGCGGGGGCTCGGGTCAGTCCGACAGCGAGCCCCACGACGAGCCCCACGGCCACGACGGCCCCCACCACCGCGATCGCCACCTTCCAGCGCGCCGGCCCGGGGCGCAGGGGCCGGTCAGCCGGCGGTGCCTGCGACCGGACGACGGGCGCCGGGGGGACGAGGCTCGCCAGCTTCGGCGCGCCCGCGATCTTCGATCGGGCGCCGAGCAGCGGCGCGGAGGCCAGGCGGACGACCGTCCGGGGCAACGTCTCGCGCGGACCGACGAACGGGCGGCGAAACCGGCCGGCGGCGCAGTCGAACACCTCGACCCCCGTAAGCCGCCCTTCCACGCGCACGCCGTAGACGGACGCCACGGCGGTGACCTCGCACACGATGCGAAGGTCCTGCGGGACGAACGCCGGCGCATCGCCGAGTGCGTCCTTCGGGCGGACGGGTTCATAGGGCGCATCGCGATCGATCCACGCGGCGACGGCAGGCGCGCCGGGCCATCGCACGATCACGTGGTGCACCCCCGGCGCGATCGGCCTGCGCCCGAACGTGCCGTCGATCTCCACGGCGGCCTCGAGATCGATCGCCCAGGCCGGGGGGGCCAGGTCCCGCCCCGCGCCCACCGCCTGGGCGCGCGCGACGAACGGGGGCGGGAAGCGCCTGGCGGACGGGCGGTTCCTCGGCGCAAGGGCGGCCGCCGCCTCGAGGAGGGCATCGCGCACCTCGGCCTGCCCCGCAAGCTCCGCCGCGAACGCCTCCAGCCACAGCGCCTCCACCCGAAGCACCGCGGCGTCGGGCAGGGATGGGCGGCGGTCGAGCTGCTCGTGGATCCCCGCGAGGATCGTCCGAGCCTGCGCCACCTCGCCGCGGCGCAGCCGTTGCGCCGCTTCGTCCAACCGGCGGTATACGGCCTCGTACGCCGCGCGGTCGGCCTCGGTCACGCGAAACGGCAGCGCTCGCCGCGCCTGCCGCCAGGCGTCGGAGACGACCTCGAAGCCGGCCACCGAGAGCGCCGCGGCCACGTCGGCGGCGCCTTGCCGCGCCGCGGCCGTCCCCCTACCCTCGAGCGCGACGACGCCCACGCGGACGGGCTGCGGCGCGGCCGCGACGATCGCCCACGGGAGGATCGGGACCACGGACCGCATTGTCATGGAGCGCCCTCGACTTCGCAAAGTCCACCGCATCCGGGAGCGGACCGCCGACGGCGAGCACATCGTCCTGTACGATCCACTCGGCCTTTCGGACGACGTGCGGGTGGACGCCGCGGCCGAACCGATCCTCGACCGGTTCGACGGCACGCGCACCCTCACCCAGGTCCGCCAGTCGCTTCTGCTGGCCGGACAGCCGGCCCCGCCCCTCGAGGAACTGGCGGCCTTCGCCCGGGACCTTTCGGAGGCCGGCTGCCTGGACGACGCGGCCTTCGCCGACCGCAGTGCCCGCCTCGTGGCCGCCTTCGACGCCGCCCCCGTCCGCCCGGCCGTCGCGCCGGAGCGCCTGTTGCCCGCCAAGCCCGAGGCGACGGCTCGGTTGCTGTCGCGCGTGCTGCCGCCGACGGTGCCACGCACGAGTGCGGATTCGACGGTGTGCGCCCTCGTGACGCCCCCAGGCGCCCCGGACGCCGCGGCGGCGCTGCTCGACGCGACGTGCCGCGACCTGCCCCGCGCCGAGGACCTCGACCGGGTCGTGATCCTGGGCACGGACCCGATGCCGGGCCACGAGCCCTTCTCCCTGTGCCCGAAGGACTACGGCACGGCGCTCGGCTCCGTCCCCCTCGACCGCGACGCCGCGGCGCGCCTCGAACGGGCACGGCCGGTCCTCACCCGGGAGGCGCTGCGGCACCGGCGCGCGGATACCGTCGAGTTGGCCGCCACGTACCTCGCCTGGCTGTATGCCCCCGAGCCGCCACCCATCGTGCCGGTCCTGGTCAGCCGCGCGGCGCTGGAACGCAGCGACGCCGCGGACGCCCTCCTCGGCACCCTCGACGCCGTGCTGTCGCGCGGCCGCACGCTGTACTGGGCCAGCGCCGCCCTGTCCCACGTGGGGCCGGCCTTCGGCAACGATCTCCCCGCCGGACGCGTACGCCGGGAGGACCTGCGAACCGTCGAGGCCCTGGGGCACGGCCGTTCGAGCGTCCTGCGCAAGCGTGCGGTGCCTTCGAGCGGCGCCGCCGTCCTCGCGACCCTGCTCGAGCTGTTGCCGGACGATGCGTCGCTGGCCTGGTCCAGGTACGAGCAGGGCCCACCGGGCGAGGCCATCGACGGGGTCGTGGGGCGGCTCGGCGCCCGGTTCGCCCACCCGCCCTCGACGTCGGCGGGCCCCTCCTAGCGCGCGAACTCGACGGTGGAGGCCGTTCCGTCCTGGGGCGGGATCTTGCCGGTACGGCGTGCCCCCCCGTCCCCGGAGGCGACGAAGGCCACCACGCGCCGCCCGACCTTTGCGGCCGCGGCCGCGTCGATCCGCGTCCCGGACAGCAAGGCGGTCATCGCCGCGCCGTGCGCGGTGCTCATGGCCACCTCGGCGAGTTCGTCGGCACGGGCGCGGCGGAAAAGCCCCGCCCGGATGCCCCGCTCGCAGATGGCGCGATATACCCCCCGGTGACGCCGCTCGTACTGCACGAGGGCGCTGCGACACGACTCCGAGTATGAGGCGAGCGACAGCAGCGCCATCGCCAGCGAAGCCGTGCCACAACCATCTTCGTCGATCCCGCACAGGTGCGCTCGCACGGCGCGAGCCAGCACGTCCGCGACGGAAACCCCTGCCTCGACCTCACGTCCGACCCTCGCCTCGAATCGGGTCGCGCCTCGCGCCAGCAGCTCGGGCACGAGGTCCTCTTTGGCACGAAAGTGGAAATAGATCCCGCCTTTCGACATCCCCGCCTCGCGGGCGATGTCCAATAGGCGCGTGGCCGCGAATCCCCGCTGCACGAAACAGCGTGCGGCCGCCCGACAGATCTGCTCCTTACGTTGTTCGTCGTTGCGATGCTTCGTCATCTCGAACTGCCCTTCGGCGCCCGGTAGCCCGGATGGGCTACCTTTTAGCCCATGCGGCCGGTGCCCGTCCAGCCGCCGGCGGCCGGGGCGCACGGGGCGAGATCGACCCTTTCCTTCGCGCCAAACCTGCGCGCATTGCGCAAATGCAACCCCCACCGGTGAATCCGTGGGAGCGGGCGGCGTCCAACTCGTGGTACCAACCGAAGGGTCACCACCATGCGACGAACGTTTCTGTCCCTTTCCTGCGCCGTCCTGCTCCTCTCGCCGTCGGCCTGCTCGTTCTCGTTCCAGGCCAGCGCCGGCTCGAAGACCTCGACTTCACCTTCCGGCAAGCGGACGGGCAAGCCCGCCAAGCCCCCCAAGAAGACCGGGCCCAAGAAGAAGGCCCTCCCGAAGGGCAACGGGGCATCGGGCGGGGGCGGCGGCAACCAAGCGCCCCCGCCGGATCGAGCCCCCGAGGACGGACCGGCGCGCGCAGGCCAGGGCGGCACGACCCTGACGAACCGTCCGGCCCCCGACGAGCCCGAAAACCTGAAGGACGTCACGAATCGCGCGGCGGGCGACAACTCGCAGGGGCGCCCCACCGACGTGACGGCGCGTCCGGCTCCCAAGACGCCGCCCCCCACGAAGACGAGCGTCCTCAAGGCCCCGGACTGATCGACGCGCCCGCCGCCCGGCCCCCCCGGACGCCGCGTTCGCCCCACGGCACGCGGCGTCCGCTCATTTCGCGCGCCGGAGGATCACGAGGGTGGCCGGCAGGACCACGAGCGCGGCGATCAGGCAACCGGCGATCCCGAGCACCATCACGGTGCCGAAGGACTTCATGGCGCCGTAGTCCACCACGACGAGGGATCCGAACCCGACCATCGTGGTGAGGGCCGCGACCACGACGGCCCCGCCCGTGCCGCGCACGATGGGGTCGAGAGAAACCGGCGTGCCGGCGGCGGCCTCGCCCCGCGCCCGATGGACCATGTGCACGCCGTAGGCCACGCCGATCCCGAGCACGAGCGGCAGACTCACGATGTTCGCCGGGTCGAACGGAAGCCCCGCGACCGCCATGACCCCGAGCATCCAGGCCCAGCCGAGGATCGTGGGCACCATGGCCAAAGCGGCGGCGGACAGGCCACGAAAATCCAGAACCAGGGACAAGAAGATGAGCCCCGCCGCGAGCGCCGCAGCCCGGCGAAAGCCGCCTACGATCATCTCCTCGTGGACGTAACGATTCATCCCCAGGCCGGCGGCGTCCTCGTCGAGTTGCGCCATCGCCGTGGCGAAGGCCCGCCCCACCGCACGGTCCCAGATGTCGCCGCGGGGGGTGACGTAGACCGCGTACGCGCGCCCGTCCTTCGCCACGAACCGACGCCGGAAGCGTTCAGGGACCACGTAGGGGCCATACCCTCCGTGCGCCACGACCTCGGCCAGGGCCCGATGGGCACGCCCCGCCACCTCGGCCAGCAGGGCCTCGCTTCGGCGCAGGCGTTCGACGATCGCCGGATCGGAGCCGGCCCGGTCGAGCGTCGCCCGCAGGCTCCCGAGCGCCTTCGACAACGCCTCGGCACCCGCCGTCGGGCGTCCCGCCGACTTGAGGGCGAAACGGACCTCGTCCACGGCGTCGATAAGCCCCGCGACGGCCCGGGCCAGCGCATCCGGATCGCTGGGACGAAACCGCAGTGGATCCGGCCCACCGAGCGCGGCAAGGTCGGCCGCGAGCGCCTTGCGCCCCGCGTCGTCGAGCGGCGGCACGAAGTCCGACGGGGATTGCACGCCACCGACGACCTCGAGGGCGCGGGCACGCTCGGCCAGGGCGCGAGCCTCCTCGAAGTCCTCCGCCACGAGATTCGCCGTAATGGGCGACAGGATCGGGTCGCCCTCCAGGGTGCGAAGGCCCCGGGCGCTTTCGGCATCGTCCGGAAGGAAACGAAAATAGTTGGAGTTGAAGTCGATGCGCGGGAACGCGACGATCCCCGCCACGCCCGCAGCGAGTCCCGCGGCCAGCCAGATCCCGGGCGCCTTTCGCACCGCGCCCGTAAGATGCGAAAGCCCCCAAAGCTCCGGCGCCGCGCGACTGCCCGCGCGCAACCACACGAACAGCGGCGGCACCACGAAGAGCGTGGCCAGGAAGATGAGCAACAACCCGACCGCCGTGATGACCCCAAGCTCCCCGTAGGCCGTAAATTCCGTCGTCCGGGTCGTCAGGAAAGCGACGGCCGTCACGAAGGCGCCCACGCCGATCCCCGGCCCGGTCGTGGCCACCGCCATGCGTGCCGCATCCGGTGCGTCGAGGCCCGCCCGCACGCCCTCGTTCGCGCGGGACACCAGATGCACCGCAAAGTCGATCCCGAGGCCGAGTAACACGGCCACGAAGCTCGACGTGATGAGGTTCAACTGGCCGTAGATGAGGTAGACCGCGCCGAGGGTCCAGATCACTCCGAGGCCGAGGGGCGTCAGCGCGATGATCGATTTGCGCAGCGACCGAAAGAACAGGAGGCAAAAGGCCACGATGCCGATCGTCGCGACCAGGCTCGAAACG
>JALSIN010000126.1 GCA_026989935.1 Polyangiaceae bacterium
CCCGTGCTCTGCCGATCCGGACCGGAGCACGATCCACCCGCCGCTCGGGCCCGCAGCTATTCGCGCAGGCGGCGCTCGAGGTCGAGCAGGGAGATCTGGCGTGGTGAGACGGCTCGGCCCAACTGAACCATCCGCCGGGCGGCCGACCGGTGCCCCCGGGCGAGCTCGTGCTGCGCGGCCGCCTCGGTCTGGGCGGCGAACTCCGGCCGCACCCGCAAGACCCGTCCGGCCAGATCCGCCCGGCGGGCTTCGTCGCCCGCCAAGGAGGCGGCGAAGGCGGCGCACGCGAGGGCGTGGGCCGAAACGTCCGGATCGTCGAACCGCTCGGACGCCGCCTCGTAGCAGCCGAGGGCCTCCCGAACGTGCCCCTGGGCTTCGAGCACCTCGCCGCGCGCCAGGTGTCCCCACGCAAACATCGGCGCGAGTTCGACGACGCGCCCGAGCTCCGCTGCGGCGGCCCGAAGCTCGCCGGCCCGCTGCAGCGAACGCGCAAGCCGGTATCGGGGTGCCGGGGCGTGGGGGTCGAAGTCCAGCCGGCGGCGCAACAGCTTGCGCTCGACGGAGGCGGCCAGCGTACCGTCCTCGTCCACGACGCCCTCGCGAAACTCTCCCTCCTCGTCGTACAGGACCGCCGCGACCGCGAGCGACCCCAGCACGAACCGGGCCAGATTCGTGGCCTCGGGCCAGCGCTCCCCGGTCTCCTCCACCAGCGACAGCCCCGCCCCTTCCTCCCACGGGTCGGCAGGCAGCACCAGGAGATCCCGCCCTTGCTCGCCGACCACCCGGTCGCCGGATCGCAGCCGTCCCTCCTCGGCGGCGGCGGCGGCGGTGGCAGCCTCGACGGCCTCGACCGCGTGGATCACGACATCCTCGTTCGCAATCCGCAGGCCGTTCCAGCGCCGAAAAAAAGACGCGTCGTCCGGGTCGAGGGCGAGGGCCGACACCGCGTCGGGCGGGGCCGGGTCCCCCGCCCAGTGCAGGCCCGGCGGCGCATCCACCAGGCGATCTTCGATCCGGTCGAGCAACCGCTCGATGCCGCGACGTCGGCGGCTCATGCCTTGAAAAGACGCGGCGGGAGCGTGATCCCCAGGTCCCCGAGGTCCTGCACGAAGGACGGGACGGTCCCGGTGGGTTGGAACGAGGTGGTGCCATCGGGCCCACGGATCGCCCGGAAGATGGGCATGTGCACGATCTCGTCGCTGCCCGTCACCCGAGGTTCGACGATTTCGACCACCTGCATTGGCTCCCCCGAGACGCCGTTTGCCAGGCGGACCAGCAGGTCCAGCGACCGCGCAAGCGAAACCGTAAGATTCTGGATCGCACCGGCCGCCACGGTGGAGAGCCCCGCGAGGCGCCACATGGCGTGCGCCGAATCGATCCCCCACATCGACACGATGGCCCCACCCGCCGCGCCGGCGATGGCGTCGAGCACCGCCGCCGCATCCTCGTGCCGGCACCGCTGCGACACCACCAGATCCACGCCGCCGCGCAGGACGACCCCGAGGGCGTCGGACAACCCCACGCCGTCGGCCGGGTCACTCATCCGGCGCAGTTGCACCCATCCCTTGCGACCGGCCCCGAGCCGGCCCGTGTCGCTGATGCACGCCACCCGCAAGTTCTCCGGGATCTCCCCGACCACCGCACTCATGAAGCGATCCAGGTTCGTCCCCCCGGACGCGCAGATCAGCACCCGGCGACGCCCCGTGGCCGCCGCCCGCAGCACCTCCCGCATGTCCTGGCTGAGCACCCCTTCCTGCACCAGCGTCTCGAGGGTGCTCGCATCGGTCTTCGTCCGCCGCAGGCTCAGCACCGGCTCGTTGGCGTGGGATGGCGGCAGTAGAGCGTACATGTAGAAACCGCCGTCCACCTTGCCTTCAAGCACCTGCGCCCCCTCGCTCCAAAAGCCCCAGGCCTTGGCCAGCCGGCGGATGGCCAGCGCCAACGCTCGCCCGCCGCTGAAGCGAGCCTGGGTCAGCGCGGGGGCCTTCGCCCCCTGTCGCAAGACACGAAGGTAACCGCCGCCGACCACCTGGATCTCCATCACGTCGTCGTCCACCAGCAATGGACCCAGCGGACCGGTCTCCAGCAACTCTCGTAGGATCCGGTCGCGCAGCGCCGCGACGTCCACACCATCTTCGAGCTCACCGAGCTCCTGCATGCGTTCGATGAGCCCCACCACCATGCGACGGGCCTCCGCCTCTCGCTCCTCCGTCAGGCTTTCCCCCCGCGTCGGGTCGAGGGCGCCGATGTTCTCCAGCATCGTCTTGATGATGCGGTCGGCCAGCCGGTCGAGGTACGTGCTCTCCACCCCCGCCGAAGCCACCTTGGCCGCCGAGGTGATGACCGAGTCCTCGGGACCGGAAAGCAGCGGCGCATCCGGCGGCTCGGCGATCGCCTGCACGCGATCACCCCCCGCGTCGTCGGAAACCTTGATCGCCCCGCGGGAAAGCGGCCGGATCGCGGGGTCGTCGCCTTCCAGCATAAGGATGAAATCCCCGAGGTAGATCCGGTCCGACCGCTGGACCACACGGGGATCGTTCGGTGCGACGATCCGCCCGTTGACGTAGGTCCCATTCGTGCTCGAAAGATCGAGGACCTCGATCTTCCCCTGCCTGCGCCGCAAGCGCAGGTGATGCTTGCTGACGTTGGGACGGTCGAGGACGAGATCGTTGTCCTCGTCCCGGCCGACGCTGAAGCTGTCGCCTTCGAAGTTGAACCGCTGGGTGCGGCCCCCTTTTTCATGGACAACGACCTGAAGCACGCCCCGATTCCTACCCGAAGGCGCCGTCCGGGGCAATACGGGCAGGTCCGCGCGGCCGCCGCAACCCGGCCTCGGCCCCTACCACTGCCTCAAAAGGCGTCGATCTCGTCGAGAGCGTCCTCCAGCCGTCGGCGCTGCTCGTCGTCGAGGGGCTCGGGCGAGCGGTCGGCCTCGCGCCCGGCCTCGTCCGCCCGGCTTCGCCCCCGGACCCAGCGCCGAGCCGCCCAGGCGAGCAACAACAGGGCCAAAAGGCCCACCACCACCGGCCCCCAAAGCACCATGGCATCGCCGCGGTACCCCACGATCTGCGGGCCGAATCGGGCGACGAGCGCCTGCTCGATCTCGTCCCGCGACCTGCCCGCCTTCGCCTCGGCGAGGATGTGGTCTTCGAGCTTGCGGGCCTGCTGGGAGGGGCAACTCGCGATCGTCCGCCCCGGGCAGTAGGGCGACATGAGATCGTTGGACAACTCCTGCAGAATCTGATCCGGCGATGGCGCGGCGTGGGTCATCGCTACGAAACCCTAGCAGACGACGGTCGGCGCCCGCGCTACTTGACCCCGTGCATCAGGCGGTTGACGAACGGCGCCGCCAGGAAGAACAACCCCGCGGCGACCCCGCCGAAGACCACGAGCTGCCAGAATACGGCGCTGTACCCCGCGATGGAGGAGGCGGCAGCGGCGCCGTGCCCCCCGCCGCCGGCCGTCGCGATGGCGGCGATGCGACCGGCGACGAAGTTCGCCATCGCCACCGACAGGAACCATCCTCCCATCGCCAGGCCCACCTCACTGGGGCGCGCGAGCTTCGTGACCATCGAAAGGCCGATGGGCGAAAGGCAGAGCTCGCCCATGGTGTGGATGAGGTAGCAAAGCGCCAGCATGACGGCCGGCACCTTGCCCGCGCCGTCTTGCATGTGCTCGATGGCGAAGACCAGCACGTAGAAGCCGACGGCCACCCCGAGCAACCCGAGCGCGAATTTGCGCGGAATCGAGGGGTTGAGCCCGGCGCGGTCGAGGGCCGGCCACAATTTGGCGAACACCGGCGCAAGGGCCAGGATGAAGATGGGATTGACCGACTGGAAGATCGTGAAGTTGATCTCGAACAGGCCGAGATCGAGGTTGACGAAGTCCCGCGCGAAGAAGTTGAGGGACGAGCCGGCCTGTTCGAACAGCGACCAGAAGATGATGTTCGCGGCGAACAGGATCATCATCGCGATGTAGCGCTCGAGCTGCACCTTGTCCTTGCGCGCGATGCCGCTGCCGACGAAGTAGACGACGAGCCCCACCATCATCGCGATGAGCAGGTAGCCGAGGACCTCGTTCTTGCTCAACAGGACGTACACTGGCGCCAGCAGTACGAGCGAGGCCGCGAGCACGGCCGCCACGGGCCCGAGTCCTTCACGGCCCGCAGGTGGCTTACCGATATGCCCGAGCCAACCACGCAGCAATTGGAAGACCGTCAGCCCGAACACCATTCCCACGGCCGCAGCGAAGAAGCCCCACTTGAACCCGAAGGTGGCGCCGACGATGGTGCCGCACACGATGGGAGCGAAGAACGCCCCCGCGTTGATCCCCATGTAGAAGATCGTAAAGCCCGAGTCGCGGCGCACGTCGCCGGGGGCGTACAACTGACCGACCATCGTGGAGATGTTCGGCTTGAACAGCCCGTTGCCCACCACGAGCAAGCCCAGCCCCACGAGGAACATGGACAGGCTCGGTGCGAGCAAGAAGAACAGCCCGGCCGACATGAGCGCACCGCCGAGTAGGATCGAGCGCTGATAGCCCAGGATCCGGTCGGCGACGTAGCCCCCCGCGATCCCGGTCATGTAGACCATGGAGGTGTAGCCGCCGTACGTAAGGCTCGCCTGCGCGTTGGCCTCGGCGCCCAGGTGCGAAAAGAACGCCATGGCCACGTAGGGACCGAGGATCGCGCGCATCCCGTAGTAGGAGAAACGCTCCCAGAACTCGGCGCCGAACAGCATCCACAGTGCGCGCGGATGCCCGAGCACGCTGCCCTCGGGCGGGGGGGTCCATGCGGCGTTCGGCTGTTGTGCTCGACTCATGGGGCGCCTCTTTCTGCGCGGTCGCAGGCCGCCGCGCGTTCGGAACGGCTGTTTCTACCGGCTCGCCCCGCGGGCCGTCAACGAACGATTGCAAGGCGCCGGCGTTACACCCGCCCCGCGGCGGCCGTGCATCGATCCGGCCCCAAGCCAGGAAGGGAAGGCACGGCGCCCGCAAGGAGCCCGGCTTCAAAATGCCCGGGGGCATCTTGAAGCCAGCAGGCTTCGGGGGAATGAGATCATCGCCAGGCTGGCGATGGGGGGCTCGACGTACGGGATGGCCGTTCAGATCGGAGACTTGCGGCCACGGCGCTTTTTCGGGCCCTTGGGCGGCGGCTTCATCGCCTTTTCGCACACCTTCTCGTGGCGTTTGACGGACTTGGGCTTGTCCGGATCCACCGTGGGGAACTTCTTTTCGAGGCCAAGGTTCTTGAGGTACTTCTTGACCTTCATGTCCACGATGAGAAAGTGGGCGTCGTTCTTCTCGATCTCGGTCTTGTCACCCGCGTTGTAGGCCTTGGGGTAGCCGTGTGAGACGAGTTCGTGCGCTTCCAGGATGTGGCCGATGAGCTTGGACTTTTCGAGGATCCGCGGTTCGTTGGCGAACAGGCGTTTTTGCCACTGGTCCAGATGCATGATGAAGCCACGCTTGAACTGCTCCCAACGCTCGAACTGTGGCGATCCGGGCTCGGCCCCCAGGGCTTTTTCGCCCTCCTCCTTCATCTTCTCCTGGAAGCACTGGAGTTCCTCCCAGTACCGCATCATCTTGTCCACGTGGGCCTTGTCCCACTTGTAGAGGTGTTTCTCCCCCCCCGGGTCCTTGCGGTTCCATGCCTTGAACTCGGCGTCGGTCGGTGGCGGCAGGCCCTCGGGACGCGGTTTGGGCTTGCCCTTGATCCCGAGCGCCTCGGCCTGCTTCTGGTCGTCGGTGGCGAGCGCCTCGGCGATCGACGGCTTCTTCTCGCCGCCGCATCCCACGAGGATCCCGGCCAGAGCCAGCGATCCCGCCAGTTTGGAGCACGAACGGAGCTTGATGGGGCACGCGCGCATGAGTAGACCTCGTGTGGGGGGCAGATCGCCCGCGAGGGTAACGGGCCGGGCGCAGGCTTGTAAAGAGCGTCGCGGGGAAGGCGAAGACCACCGCGCTCGAACACGGTCACCGGCCGCCTTTTTCGCGCAGGTGGTCCCCTCGGCGCGGTCGAACCCGCCCATGCCACGATTCCCCCCCGTCGAGGAGGCCCTGCCTTCACCGCCCCGGCCGGGCGACGGCGTCCCGGGCGTGACCGCCGCCGGCGGCTTTTCGCTACCATCCGGCCGGAGGGTCCAGACATCATGGCAACGACTCGAACGACCGCACGCAAGAAGAAGACCACCGCCAAGAAGAAGACCGCGACCAGGAAGAAGACCACCGCCAAGAAGAAGACCGCGGCCAAGAAGAAGACCACCGCCAAGAAGAAGACCGCGGCCAAGAAGAAATCCGCAGCCAAGAAGAAATCCGCAGCCAAGAAGAAAGCCGCGGCCAAGAAGAAGACCGCGGCCAAGAAGAAGACCACGGCCAAGAAGAAGACCGCGGCCAAGAAGAAGTCGGCGAGCAAGACCAAGAACGTCGCAGGTACGCCCAGCACGGCACCGGTGGTCCGTCTCGCGCCTGGCGATCCGGTCCCGGCCTTCGACCTCGAAGCCGACGACGGCAAGCGCTATGCCAGCGAAGAGCTCCGCGGCCGCCGGTACGTGATCTATTTCTACCCGAAGGACGACACCCCGGGCTGCACCATCGAGGCCAAGGACTTCAATGACGCCCTGTCGGACTTCGAGTCCTCCGGTCTCTTGGTCCTGGGCGTCAGCGCGGACTCCCTTGCATCCCACGAGCGGTTCCGCGGCAAGTACGGCCTGGCCTTCCCGCTGCTTTCGGATCCGGGACACGAGATCGCCCGCCGGTTCGGCGCATATGGTCCGAAGAAGCTCTACGGCCGCGAGACGATGGGAGTCATCCGCAGTACGTTCGTGGTCGGCCCGGACGGCCGAATCGAGCACGCCTACTACGGCGTGCGCGCCAAGGGGCACGTCGAGCGCCTGCGCAAGGACCTGGGGCTTTCGGGCTGACCGCCGGTCCCCGGGCCCTCTAACCGAGGGGCCCGGGGGGCCGGTCCAGGACCGTAAAGACGTAGATGCTCCCGCGGTTGGCGAGCGCGAACAGGCGCCCCCGGTCGGGATCGAACACGGGTACGGACGACATGCCGCTGCCCGTGCGCACGACGGCGAGGGTCTCGCCGGACGCGCCGTCGTAGGCCAAAAGACCGATCTCCGAGTGCGTCACGAACACGGTGCTGCCGACCACGAGGGCCGGTGAGACCACCCCGGGATCGACGGCCCGCCGCCAGCGCAGCCGGCCTCCCTTCTCCACGGCGAAGATCCCTTCGAGGGACGAGGTCACGTACAGCACGTCCCCCGGCCCTCGCGTGACCGTGCCGGCCCCCTCGACCGGAAACCGCCATGCGGTGACACCATCGGCCGCCCCGAGCGCCCACACGCCCGTGGCGCGGCCGGTCACGACGATCTGGTCGTCCTCGGGGAGGTACAGGGGCGTCGCGTCGCAATCGACGAACGGCCCGCCGGTCGCGGGGGCGACCGTCGTGATCCACAGGGGTTCGCCGGACCGCCCCCCGAGGGCCACGACCTTTCCGTCGTCGAAACAGGTGTAGAGGACCGGCGCGGCGTCCGGCGTCGCGGGGGGCACGAGCGTGAGGCCGGCGCGCCCTTCGATGGTGTTGACGTCCGCCACCACCTCGCGGCCGTACTGCCAGCGCCACCGCCCGTCCGATGCGGCCAGCGCGAACACGTCCTGGTGGGAATTCGCGAAGAACACCAGGTCCTCGTACAGCAGCGCGGGTGCCCGGATCGTCCCTTCCGTCTGGTAGCGAAAGACCACCGATCGGGTCTCGAGATCCACGGCGATCAGTTCGCCGTCCTCCGTCCCCACGAACAGACGGCGCCCATCGGGCGAGACCACCGGCACGCTCCCCACGTCCGACGAGCCCAGGTCGATCTCCCACCGGACCTGGCCGTCCTCGGCATCGAAGGCGAGAATCCGGGCGCCTCGCCCGGCCGCGTACACGAGCCCCCGCCCCGGATCCACGGCGACCCCGGCGCGCTCCTCGGGGCGCAGGACGAACAGGTCGGGCGGCGTCACGGGAAGCGCGCGCTCGAACCGCAGCACGGCCCGGGCTGCCGCGTCGGTCGCAGGATAGACGAGGATCGGGCGCTCGCCCGCGACGCAGGCGGCCGCCGCCGGCGCCGCCGCCGCGAGGACCCAACGGAAGAAGGCTCGAACGCCCCGCACGCCGTCCCCTAGGATCCGCCCTCGTCGCTTGCGGGCGCCCCGGTCGTCTCCCCCCCGGGCGCCACGAAGTCCGGGTCCAGTTCGGCGAGCCGCGCCTGGACGAACTCGAGTGCGAGGGACGGCTCCGACAACGGAAACTCGGTCGCGTAGGTCCGGTAGACCTCGACGGCCTCCTTGGTCCGGCCCAAGGACTCGAGCACCCGCCCTTTGTGGGCCAGCGCCTGGTCCCGGTAGAAACTCCCCTTCGTCCCGGCCAGTTCGTCGAACACGGCCAGCGCCCCGTCCAGGTCACCGGCGGCCTCCTTCGCGATTCCCAGCCCTTCGAGGGCGAGGAAGCGTAGCGGGTGGTCGGCCGGCGCCCCGTCGAGGAACCGCTGGAACTGCCGGGCGGCGGCGCCCGGGTCCCCCTTGCGCAGGGCGCGAGCGCCCCGGACGAGGGCGGCGTCGAGGTTCGCCGAGCTTTCGGGGGCCGTCTTCTCCAGTTCGGCGAGCGCTCGTTCCACCTGCTCGTCGAGCGCCTCGGGGGTCTTCGCAATTGGCACGGGTGGCGGCCGGTCCTTGCCCCACAGGGCCTCGGGGTCCCCGACCTCCCCTCGCGCCTCCACCGCCGCCGCCGCCGCGAGCATACGGGTCGCCTCGGCGTTCGCCTCCTGTCCGGATCGTACCATCCAGATCCCCCCCGCCACCGCCGCCGCGACGAGCACGAACACACCGATCACGAACGGTGCCTTGCGCCGGGCGAACCGCCCCGCCTGCCGCGCGCCCGCCTGGAAGGCGTCGTCCCCGGCCCCCGGCTTCTTGCGCTTGACCCGCGCCCGGTTCCACGTGGGAAGCTCGCCGCCTTCCCCCCCGGGATCGGGGGCGCCGCGTTCGGTGGGTTCGTCGGCCACGGACGCGGTGCATACCCGCGCCGTCGGCGCTTGTCCACAGCCCCTCGGCGCCAAACCGCCCGCGCCGGACAGGCGACGCGCGCCTCGGGCGACGGAGCGGGCCGGGCGGACCGGCGGGAACTCGACGGCGTGGGCACCGTCGCAGGCGACCGCCCGGCCCCCCCGCGGCCCCCAGCGCGTCATGCGCCGATTCGGCCGCCCCCCTACCCCACCCCGCCCGTGCTATCCCGCCTGCATGCTCCCCCGGTGGCGCGTCGAACCGCGGTCACGCACCGCCGGGCGACGGGCCGGGCCATCGATCGCCCTCGCCCTCGCCCTCGGCGCGGTGCCCGGCCACGCGGCACCCGCGGCGCAACCCCCGGGCGAACCCACGACGGACCCGGCCCACCACCCCCTCCAGGGCCGACCCCCGGGCGACCCGTACGAGACGGTCCCCCCCATGCCGGCCCCGAACGCGCAGCCGCGCGCCACCGCCCGCCGGCGCCTGGCCGGCGACCTGGCCGACGCGGCCGCCGCCCGCCGGCGCGTGTCGATCGCGGTGCTGCCGCTGTACGCCGCGGCGGTCCTCCGCCTGGCCGGTCGGCCCGAGTTCTACCACCACGGCGGCGGCGCGGCCGTCGAACTGGATCTGCCCCTGTGGCGCAACCTCTGGCTGCGGACGTTCGGGCAGTTCTCGGCCCACCCCCTGCGCGAGGCCCTCGACCGCAGCGACGACCAGGTCGAGGTGACCGCACGTGCGGGCACGCTGACCGTCGCCGGCGGCACGGCGGGGTTCGCCTACGCCCTCGACGTCTCGCGCATGATGGCCGTGCTCGACGTGGGGATCGGCCTTTCGTGGATCCGCACGCCGGCCGGCGTGCGAAACGGCCAGCGCGGCATGCCGTGCAGTCCGGGCGGCCTGTGCGATCCGGGCCTTGCGTGCTCCTCCGCGGGCGTGTGCATCCCGCGGCCCGCGGCCATGGCCGCCGCCGGGATCACGGCCGAATGGCTCGTCGGGCGCGTCACATCCCTGGGCGTCACCGTGCGGTACCACGCCTTCGCCTCCAACCTCCAGGCCTTCCCGGTCTACCTCATCGCCGCCGCTCGCCTCGCCATTCGTTTCTGATCGGATCCGAGTGCTAGGGTCCGCCCGTGCCGGCCGCCCCACCCCTGTTCGGTCTCGCCATGGTCCTCGCCGCGGGCATCGTGGGCGGCGAGTTGGCGTTTCGAGCACGGCTGCCGCGCGTGACGGGCTGGATCGCCACGGGGCTCGCGCTGCGGGCCGCCACGCTCCCCGGCCTCGGGGGTGAGGACCTCGCCCGCTTTGCGCCGTTTACCGACTTCGTCCTGGGCTACATCGCCTTCACCGTGGGCGCCGCTCTTCGGCGAAAAACCCTGCGAAACGCCGAGTCGAGGCTCGCGTTCCTGGTGCTGGCCGAGGCCGTCGTGACCCCCGCGGCCGTGGCGGCGGCCCTGCACGTCTTCGCCCGTCTGGACTGGCCGGTCGCCTGGGTACTCGGCGCCATCGCGGTCGCCGGGGCCCCCGGCACGACGGTGGTCGTCGTCCAGGAGGCCCGCGCGCGCGGGGTCTTCACCAAGACCTTGCTGGCTGCCGTTCCCCTCATCGACGTGGTGGCGGTCGCGGTCTTCGCCTTCGTCCTGGCGACCCTCCACGACGCCACCGGGGCCGGATGGACGTCGGCCCTGGCCAGCGTGGGCGCCGAGATGGGCAAGGCGGCGGCCGTGGGAGTCGGCGTCGCCCTGGCGGTGCTCGCGGGTCTTTCCACGATCATCGGCCCCGCCTTCCTGGGACCGGCGATGGTCACGGCCATCGTGGCAAGTTGGGGGATCGCCGAGCTCACCGGCGCTTCTAGCATCCTTTCTTGTACGTTCTGCGGCGTCGCCGTGGGTAACATGCAGCACTACACCGCTCGTGCAACGAAAGCGTACCTGCAGCCCTTCGGCGGCGTCCTGTTCGCCGGTTTTTTCACGTTCGCAGGGATGCGCCTCGACTTTGCGATGTTGCCCCCACTTCTCGGGCCGGTGCTCGTGTTCGTCGCTGCCCGCGTCGCCGGCAAGGCGGCGGCCGCCTACGGAGCGATGACGCTTTCCCGTATGCCCGGGCCGCTGCGACGCTACCTCGGGCTCGCGTTTTGGCCCCACGGCGGCGTGGCGGTGGGGCTCATTCTGCTGGTACTCGAAGATCCACGCCTCGCCGCAATCCACGATACCGTGGCCACGGTGGGCCTGGCAGCGCTGGCCATCAACCAATTGGCGGGCCCGTTCGCCACGAAGATCGCCCTGGCCCGCACGGGGGAAACGGGCAAGAACCGCCCGCGGCTGCTGGATTTCCTGTCCGAAGAGCACATCGTGGTGCCCCTCGAAGGCCGTGATGCGACCGAGGTGATCGCTCGGCTCGTGGACCACCTCGACCGGACCCATCATCTGCCGGTGTCGAAGGAGGTGTTCCTCCAGCGCGTCCTGGCCCGCGAGGCCGAGGCCCCCACCCTCCTGGGCCACGGGCTCATGATCCCCCACGGCGAGTTGGCGAGCGGCCGGCGGATCCGCGGTGTCCTCGGGATCAGCCCGGAGGGCCTCGACCTCGGGGCCCCGGATGGCGAGCCCGTGCACGCGGTCTTCTTGCTGGCAACCCCGCCCGATGCGCGAGACCGGCACCTCGAGGTCCTGTCCGCACTGGCCTCGACGTTCGCCCGGGACCCCACGCTGCGCGAGCAGCTCTTTCGCGCCAAGAACGCTGCCCATGCCTACCGCGTCCTCCACGCCGAGGACGCGGCCTTCAACGACTACCTCGACGGCGTGCCCCCCGAGCCCGTGGGTTGATCGGCGCCCCGCGATGACTTGCGCCGCCGCACGCACTCGTCCACCCTGCGGCCATGCGCCCCCACCACGGCTCCCTGGGCCTTCTTTGCGCGCTCCTGGCATGCAAGGGCGCCGACCCCGCCCCCTCGGCCGCCGGCGCGCCCTCCAGTCCAACCGAGAGAGGCGAGATCAAGGAGGCGCCGGCCACGGACGATGCGCTACCGACCACACCGGTATCGATCCCGGCGGACGCGGGTCTCGCCCCGTCGATCGCCCTGCCCCACGACCCAAAGGCGCCGGCGTGGTTTTCGTGGCTGGAACGGCGCCCCGACGGCACGGTGGCCCTTACGGCCGCGGCCCTGCGCGAAGACGGCCTGGACCCGCCACAAACCGTAGTGGAGGGGCCGCATCTGCTCGCAAACTGGGCCGACGTACCCCGGGTGGCGCCGACCCCGGGTGGCGCCCTGGTTGCGGCGTACCTCGTACGGCCCTACGAGATCCGAACCAGCTTCCAGCGGCCGGACGGCACCTGGTCCGAGCCCATCGCCCCCCACCGCGGCACCGCCGAGGAGTTCGGCTTCCCGGCCCTGTTCGCGCCGCCCGCCGGAGCGGCGGAGGCGGCCTCCGGACCCGCGATGGGGATCGCGTGGATCCAGGATGGCACGGTTCGCGCCACGACGGTGCGCCCGGGCGCGGCCGATCCCCCCGTCGTCCTCGACCCACGCACGTGCGAGTGCTGCCGGGTCGCGGCCGTCGCCACGCCCGGCGCCGCCGTCGTGGCCTACCGCGACCGAAGCCCGGCCGAGGTGCGCGACATCGCGGTGGTGCGGCTGGCCGGCCGCGACCCGACCCACGCCACGGAGCCGTCGGTCCCCGCCCCCCGTGGCTGGACGATCGCCGGCTGCCCCGTCAACGGCCCCCAGGCGGCGCGCGCCGGCGCGACCGTGGCGCTGACCCGCTTCGACGGCAAGGACGGCGGGCGGGTGGACGTGCTGTTCTCGACGGACGGGGGCGCCCACTTCGAGCCGCCCGTGGTCGTGCAGGCGAGCGGCAGCCTCGGACGAGCCGCGATCACGCCGCTGCGCGGCACCACCTTCGCCGTGGTGTACCTGTCGAAGGACGCGGCGGCCCCCGGACGGGCCCAGGTGCTCGCGCGGACCGTCCACCCCGAAAAGGGGGTGGGCCCGGTACGCCGCGTGGGCACGACGACCGCCGGTCGTGACAGCGGGTTCCCGGTGGCGGCGGCGGTCGGACAGCGCTTCTTCGTCTTCTGGACCGACGTGGACGAAGGCGGCACTCCTCGCCTGGTGGGCCGGTCCGCACGGATCGAAGACGTGCTCGGTGCGGCCGGAAAGGAGCCGGCGTGAAGACGCCGCGCGTCGCCCTGCTGATCGGGGCCCTGCTTGCGACCTCGACCGCCCCGGGCTGCGAGGGCAAGAACAAGGGCCCGGCCGCCGCGGCCGAGGCCGCCTTCCCGCCGATCTTCGGCAAGACGCTCGGAGGCGAGTACCTGCACGTGGCCGACCTGGGCGCCAAGGCGGTGCTCGTCAACGTGTGGGCGACCTGGTGCGGGCCATGCCGCAAGGAGCTGCCGACCCTCGAGCGCGTGTACCGGGCCTACCGCGACCGCGGCCTGGTCGTCCTCGGCGTGTCCGTGGACGGCGCCCGGGACCGCGACGCCGTGGCGCGCATGGTCGAGCGAGCCGGGCTGTCGTACCCGGTGATCCTCGACCCCTCCGCGAAAGTGACGACCGTGCTCGATGTTTCGGGGTACCCGGCGTCGTTCCTGTTCGACGCGCACGGCCGGCTCGTCTGGCGGCGCGACGGGATCATCTTCGAGCAGGACAGCGACCTCGACAGCCAGCTTGCGGCCCTGCTGGCGACGGGCCCCGCCTCGGCCGCGCAACCGTAGCGGGCCGCGCTACCCTTCGAGCAGGGCCGGATAGCGCTCGGCACGGGTCGGGTCGGCGAGGGCGGCGGGGATCGCCTCGGCCACGTCCATCGCGACCACCCCGACGTCTTCGGCGTCCACGTCGCGGCGCGCCCGAGATCCGGCGATCGCGTGCAGGTGTACGCCGGCGCAGGCGGCCCGCCACGGGTCGAGCCCGCGCGCGAGCAGGGCGCCCACCAGACCGGCGAGCACGTCCCCCGTGCCGCCGGTGGACAGCGCCGGCCCGCCTTCCGTGGCGACCGCCAGCCGTCCGTCGGGGTGGGCCACCACGGTCCCGGCGCCCTTGAGGACCACGATCGCCCCGGTCGCCTCGCACAGCCGCCGCGCGGCCTCGATCCGATGGGCCTGGATCCACGCCACGCCCGCCGGACCGGCCTGCGCGGCGGCCAGCATCCGCGCCGCCTCCTTCGGGTGGGGGGTGACGATCCTGGACGCCGGCCCGCGAGACGCCGGCAGGTGGGCGAGCGCGCTGGCGTCGAAGACGGCGGGCACCGGGGCCTCGGACCACCAGACCGCGGCCACCGCGACCCCCTCCGGATCGGTCAGGCCCGGACCCACCACGGCGGCGGTGGTCCGGTCGAAGGCGGCCGGGTCGAGCGTCGAGGCCGCGACGAGCTCGGGCCGGTGCGCCACGAGCTGCGCCCGGACGCCCGCGTTGGGCGTGGCCACCTCGACGATCCCCGCCCCCGCCCGCAGCGCCGCCGCGCCGGCGAGGACCGCCGCCCCCGGGGTCCCACGCCCGCCGCCGACGACCACGAGCCGGCCCCGCGCGCCCTTGTGCGGCCCGGCGGGCAACCCGCCGACCCACGCGGCCACGGCCCGGGGATCCACGAGCCGGTGCTCGCCGCGGGTGCTCGGGTCGGACACGAGCCCCATGGACGCCACGTACACGCGGCCGGCCGACGCCCGGCCCGGCGTGACGTGCAGGCCGGGCTTGCTGCGGCCGAACGTGACGGTCACGTCGGCCGACACGTGTAGGTCGGCGACGGCGCCGGTCGTGGGGTCCACGCCCGAGGGGACGTCCACGGCCACGACCGGCCCCCGGCGCGCACGAAGCTGGGCGATCCGCCGCGCCACGCCCCCCCGCGGCGCACCGCGGCTGCCGGTGCCGAGCAGGCCGTCCACCCAGACCGCCGGCCCATCCGGCAGGGGCGCCCGGGCGTCGAGCACCGGAACGCCGGCGGCCCGCGCCCACGCGACCTGCTCGGCCAGGGCCCCTCGGTCCGCGTCCGTCGAGAGCACGACCGTCGCCTCGAGGTTCCACCCGTGGAGGATCCGCGCGCAGGCCACGGCGTCGCCACCGTTGTTGCCCGGGCCGGCCAGCGCCACGACCGATAGTCCCGCCGCCCGCGCCCGGTCGGCCACGACCCGCGCCACGCACAGGGCGGCCCGCTCCATGAGCACGCTCGAAGGGATCCCGCACGGCCCCATGGTGTGGCGGTCGGCGGCGGCGGCCTCCTCGGCCGTCCACAGGTCGCACGGAGCGGGCCGGGTCTCCACGAGGCCGGATGGTACCGCGCCCGCGGCGGCCGCGTCCCCCACGCAAAGCGCGCGGCCGCGCACCGAGACCGGGCCGCAGGGCGCAGGACAGGTGATACCCTGCCGCTGCATGGGTTCCCCCTCCCCTGCCTGCCCCCATTGCGGCAAAACGCACCCCGAGGACGTCCTCAAGTGCCCCGAGACGGACGCCATGCTCGACCTGGAGGGTCGGCGGCTCGACGGGAAGTTCCGGCTCGTCGCGCGGATCGGGACGGGCGGGATGGCGGAGGTGTTCCTGGCGCGCAACGAGCTGGTGGACCGCGACGTGGCGATCAAGCTGATCCGGCCCGACATCGCCAAGGACGAGGAGATGCTCGCCCGCTTCCGCAACGAGGCCCGGGCGGCCGGCCGGATCGGCAACCCGCACATCTGCGAGATCCTGGACCTGGGCCAAAGCCCCATCGGCCCATACATCGTCATGGAGCTCTTGCAGGGCCAGAGCCTGGCGGCGGTCCTGGCACGGGGCGGCACCCTGGCGCCCGACGTGGCGGCCGCCATCGCCCGGCAGGCGCTCGAAGGGCTCGAAGCGGCGCATCGGGCGGGGATCGTCCACCGTGACCTGAAACCGGAGAACCTCTTTCTGCACGCGCCGGAGGGGGCGCCGCCGGTGGTCAAGATCATGGACTTCGGCGTGTCGAAGTTCCTCGACGGCACGGGCGAGACCGAGACGGCCCACGGGATCCTTTTGGGTACGCCGCAGTACATGGCTCCCGAGCAGGTCCGCGGCGCCCGCAACGTGGATCCGCGCACGGACGTGTGGGCGATGGGGGCGATTTTGTACCGGGCGCTGGCGGGGCGGGACGCCTTTCGGGGCGAGACCATGGCGGCGAGCCTGCTCAAGATCGCCAGCGAGGATCCGCCGCCGCTGTCCGAACTCGCCCCCGGGGCCCCGGCCGGGCTCGTCCGCGTGGTCGAACGCTGCCTTTCGCGCGATCCGAAGGCCCGCTTCCCCTCGGCCCAGGCCCTGCGCAAGGCGCTCGAACCGTTCGCGCGGCCCGGCCCGCTGCCCGAGGTGATCGCGTCGGGGCACGTCGAGCCCGAGGCGGCGCCGACGGTGGCGCAAAGCGAGGTGGACCCCACCGTCCCGCGCGCCCCCTCGGCCGACGGCGGGGGCACGGTCCCTCGCTGGGCGGTCCTGGCCGGCGTGGTGCTCGTACTCGGGGGCATGGCGGCGGTCGTCGCCGCCGCGATGGGCGGGGCGGACGCCACCGGCGAAGGCGGCGCCGTATCGACCGCGGCGACCGGGGACCGAGCCACCGGGACCGACGCGCAGGCGACGGCCGCGACGCCTTCGAGCACCCCGGCCCGCAAGGGCCAGCACCGCCGGGGCCGGGGGCACGACCTCGCGGCGCAGCTCCCCGCGCCGGCGTTCGGCTCGACGGGTGCGGCGCCGGCCGCCGGGACGGGGAACGAGTCCCCTTTGCCTGGGGTGCTGACGCCGGCCGCGACCGGCGGCGCCACGGAACCGGCCGCAACGACGGCGAACGGCCCGGGCCGACGCGAGGCGCCCGGGGAGACGGGCCTGGACGATGCGCCCGAGGACACGCTCCTTCTCCCTGACGACACGACGCCACCCGGCAGCGGGATGCCGACGCCGGCGAAGCCGCCCACGCCCACCCCGGCACCCCGGGGGACGGTCCGGGTGGGCGTGTACCTGGTCTCCACCCAGCGACCGCCCCGCATGACCCACGACGCGGCGCGGGCCTTCTGCCGGGGCCTCGACGAAAAGAAACACCTGGGGCTTTCCGGCTGGAAGCTCCTGCCTCTTTCGGCGGTCGCCGACCTGGCCGAGGTCGAGGGCCTGCCCTCCGGCCGTTTCTGGACGGCGGCGAACTGGAAGGGCCGCGGCAAGGCGGTCACCCTGCCGAGCGGTCGCACGGACTCGGCGTCGGTGACCCGCCGGTTCCGCCCCCTGTGCGCTGTCAAGCGCCCGTAGGCGCCGCGGCTCCGCCCGCGCTGGACGCGGCGGGCGAAGCGGCGACGGCCACGGCCACGGCCGCGGCCGTCTCCTCGGTGTGGGTCAGGCTGATCAGCACGTCGGCCACGCCGCGTGCGTGCGCCGCCCGTGCCGCCACGCCCGCAAGGCGCACGGTCGGCCCGCGCGTCCCCGGCACCGCTGCGACGATCTCGACGTCGTGCCAGCCGATCCCCGCCGGCGCCCCCAGCGCCTTGCGCACGGCCTCCTTGGCGGCGAACCGCGCGGCCAGGGACTCGGCCGCCCGCCGCCCGCGCGCCCGCGCGTAGGCGATCTCGTCGGGCAGGAAGACGCGCCGTAGGAAGCGGTCCCCGAGCCGCGCCATCGCCCGCGCCATGCGATCGACGGGGCAGACGTCGAGCCCGACCCCGCGCACGTTCATCCGTCCTCCACCACGTCGAGGTCGTCCGCCACGGCGGTCACGAGCCGCGACAGGGCGGGCTCGATCCGCGCGGCGTCCCTTGCCTCCACCATGAGACGGATCTTCGGTTCGGTTCCCGAGTATCGCACGAGGACCCTCCCCTCGGCTCCGAGGGATCGCTCGACGGCCCGCGTGGCCCGGTGCAGACCATCGAGGGTTTCGAGGGGCTTCTTCTCTCGCACGCGTACGCTCACGGTCTTCTGGGGGAACGGCTCGAACGCTCCGACGAGCTCGGACAGCGGCCGCTCCATGCGCCGCATGACGCCCAGCACGTGCAGCGCGGCCACGAGCCCGTCCCCGGTCGTGCTGTGGCGCAGGAACACGATGTGGCCCGACGGCTCGCCGCCGAGCACGTGCCCGCCGCTGCGCATGGCGTCCACCACGTAGCGGTCCCCCACCTGGGTGCGCACGAGCCCGATCCCCACTTCTTCGAGGCTGCGCTCGAGCCCCATGTTCGACATGACGGTGCCCACGACCGTCCTCGACGGCAGTTCCCCGCGCGTGGCCAGATCACGGGCGCACAGGGCGAGCACCGCGTCGCCGTCCACCAGCCGGCCGCGCTCGTCGCAAAAGATCGCCCGGTCCCCGTCCCCGTCGAGGGCCACCCCCAGGTGGGCGCCGTGCTCGCGCACGGCCCGTTGCATGGCCTCGGGGTGGATCGCGCCGCAGCCGTCGTTGATGTTGACGCCATTGGGTGCAACGCCCAGGGCCACCACGGTGGCGCCGAGTTCCTCGAACACCAGCGGTCCGACGAAGTACCCGGCTCCGTTCGCGCAGTCCACGACCACCTTGATCCCTTCCAGGTCGAGATCGGCCGGGAAGGCCGTCTTGACGTGGGCCAGGTAGCGGCCGCGGGCGTCCTCGATGCGCCTTGCGCGCCCCACCTCGGCCCCCTGGGCCCGCACGGTGTCGAGGTCGCCACCCGCCATCAGGTCCTCCAGGCGGCGCTCGTCCTCGTCGGGGAGCTTGAAGCCGTCGTGCCCGAAGAGCTTGATCCCATTGTCCTCGTAGGGGTTGTGGCTGGCCGAGATCACCACCCCGGCGTCGGCCCGCATGCTGTGGGTGACGTGGGCGATCCCCGGGGTGGGCAACGGGCCCACGAGGAACACGTCGGCCCCCATCCCGCAAAGGCCGGCCGTCACGGCCATCTCGAACATGTAGCTCGACCGGCGCGTGTCCTTGCCGACGATCACCTTGCCGTGGCGGCCGAAGTGGCGGGCGACGGCGAGCCCCACGCGCAGCGCCGTCTCCGGCGTCATCGGGGGCACGTTCGCCCGCCCGCGGATCCCGTCGGTGCCGAAGAGCGTGCGCGAAGGTGACATGGGCGGGCGTGGTTCTACCCCGCCGGCGGCCGTTCGTCACGAATCCCACCGCCCCCGCCGGCCCGTGGCCGCCGCGTCCCAATTGCCCCAGGAGCGGCGCGCCACCCGGCCGCGTGGTACACCCTAGGAGTGCGACGGCATCGCAAGGGGTTTCTTGCCGTGACGGCGCTGGCGGCGTGTGCCGGGTGCGGCCGCGGCTCGTTCGAGGTTCCCACGACGACCGGCACCAGCGCGGGGCCGGCCACCGACACGGCGGGTCCGACGAGCACCAGCACCACGACGACCACCTCGACCTCGACGACGAATACCTCGACCTCGACGACGACCACCTCGACGACGAGCACCTCGGTGACCGACTTCGACGTCTCCATCGGCGGTTGTTTCGATGACGTCCTCAACGGTTTCGAGACCGACGTGGACTGCGGGGGCCCCGACTGCCTGCCGTGCGAAACCGGCAAGACCTGCGACCAGGACACCGACTGCCGCAGCGCTGCGTGCGAAGGCGGCGTGTGCGCCTGCGCCGAGGGTTCGGAGCAGATCGGCACGGCGCTCGACGACGCCGTGCTGGGGCTCGCCGCGCTCGACGGCGGCAATCTCGCCCTGGTCGGACGGACGAACGGCGCGCTTCCCGACCAGACCAACGCGGGCGGGACGGACCTGTTCGTCGGGCACGATCCGCCCTACCTGCCGGCCACGACCGTCCAGATCGGTACGGACACGGACGAGGTCGCCCACGCCGTTGCGTGGTACCCGAATTCGGCCGTGGTCTTCGTGGCGGCCGAAGCCGACGGCGCCTTCATGGGCCCGCCCTTCAAGGGCGCGACGGACGCCGTGGCCTTCGCCGTGGCGCCCGAAACCGGGGAGGTGGTGTGGAGCGAGCAATTCGGCACATCCTTCGTGGATCGCGCCGTGGACGTCGCCGCGCGCCCCGGGGGCGCGGTCGTCGTGGTCGGCGACCTGCACGACGACCTGGGGGACATGCAGGACGTCACCCGCAGCGCGGCCTTCGTGGCCGTGTTCGACCTCGCGGGCGAGTTGCAGTGGAACCGGCTGGTCAACTCCCCCGAGCCCGACTTCGGGCGCGCCGTCGCCCTGGCCCCCAACGGCGACATCCTGGTGGTGGGCGACACCCTCGGCCAGGTGGCGGACGATCCGCCGGCCGGCAACCAGGACCTGTTCGTCGCCCGCTTTCCACCCAACGGCCCGGCCCTCTGGACGCGGCAGTTCGGCACGGCCTTCTGGGACGCGGCGGTGGACGTGGCGGTGGACGCGACCGGCGACCTGTACCTGCTGGCGCAGAGCTCCGGGCCCCTGTTCGGAGCGGGGGGCGCCGGCGGCCGAGACGTCATCGTCGCCAAGCTCGACGCCTCCGGCGACCTTTTGTGGGCCGCGAGCCTGGGGACCACGAGCAACGACTACGGGGCGGCCCTTTCCCTCCATCCGGACGGGGGCGTCGTCGTGGCCGGCCACGTCGTCAAGGCCCTCGACGCCCAGACCGCCTTCGGCGGCTGGGACGTCTTCGCCGCGCGCTTCGACGCCGACGGCAACACGCTTTGGGTCCGGCAGGCGGGCACCTCCGACGACGATCGGGCCACGGACGTGGTCACCACCGCGCTCGACGGGATCTTCCTGTCGGCGACGAGCACGGGGCCGCTCGGGGGCCCAAGCTTCGGCCAACTCGACGGCGCGATTCTGCACTGGTGCGAGTAGTCGGGCGGGCCGGGCTTCGGCCAGCTCGACGGAGCGATCCTGCGCGGTGCGAGTCGCCGGGCGGGCCGGGCCAGGCCTATTCGCGCGACGATGGTCCGGCGGGTCCGGCCGAGGGATCGCCCGGTTGCGGCGCCCGGCCCCGGCGCCCGACCCCGTCGCGTTCCGGGCCCGCAGCCGGTCGGTCCGCCGCCGGGTGCGGCACCACATGGACGATCCGAACCGCGTCGGCCAGCTCGGGCCGCGGCACGACCTCCACCGCCCCCGGCGCACCCCCTTCCAGCGGGCGGACCTCGAACAACGACGCCAGGTCCTCGCCCCCGGCCGCGAGATCCTGGGGCACGGTGACGGTCACCTCGACGGTGCCCCCCGCCGGATGAGAAAGGGTCAAGGTCCGGCGCACGGCGGCCGGATCGATCCGGACGGTCACGTCCACCTGCGGCCGGTCCGAGGGCCGCGCGCGCAGCAGCTCCACGTCGGCCGGCGGGGGGGCCAGGCCCACGGTCACGTGGAAGCTCTTACGTGCCCCCGCGACGTCGATGGGCTCGGTCCACAGGTGCTCGATCGACCCGATCTCCGACGACGCCCCGCGCACGAACCACGTCGCCGGCGAAACGCGGGTTTCCGAAACACGCGTCCCCTTCGCGGGCACCCCGACGATCCTCGGCTCGATGGGCACCGACCGCTCGACGACCGGCTCGAACCGCAGGTCCACGGGCTCGTACACGAGGCGCTGGACGGTGACGTCCGCGGGCAGCGGGACGTCCCGGGGATCCAACACCAGCGGGCCCGGGTCGAGCTCCGACAACCGAAGGCGCAGGGGGGGTAGCGGCTTTCGTTCGAGGCGGGCCACGGCTCCCCACGGCCCGCGCACGACCGCCTCGACTTTGGCGGGTAGCGCCGACCGTAGCACCCGCGTGGGGTCGGGGACCACCCGCACGGGGACCTCCACGATGCGCACCACCTCGTTGCGCGCCGCCACGAACAAGAAGGCAGCCACGACGAACGCCAGGACTTTCGTCGCGAAGTCGTCGAGCACGACGAAGCGGACGGCGCGCCCCAGGGCGCCGGCGACGTCTCGCACGGGCTTCACGACCCCTCCATGCGCGTTCCGGCCTCGGGCGCCGCGGTCCCGGTGGAAGCGGCGGCGGCGCCGAGGCCGAGGAAGGCCTCGACGCGATCGTGGAGCTCGGCGAGCGAAAGCGGCGGGGTGAATTCCCCGCGCTCGGCGACGCGGACCTCACGGCGCTCCTCGCTGACGGCGATCACGAGGGCGTCGGAGTCCTCGGACAGGCCCAGGGCGCCGCGGTGCCGGGTGCCGAACTGCGGGGCGAGGTCCGTGCGCTGGGTCAGCGGACACACGAGGCCCGCGCGGACGATCCGGTCGCCGGACAGGACGGTCGCGCCGTCGTGTGAGAGGTTCGCCGGGTGGGGGATCGCCAGCGCCACCAGGAGGTCGGCCCGCACCGGCGCGTCCACGGGACGTCCCGGATCGCTGGCCAGTTCCACCACGTCGATCCGCCCCTGCAACACGACGAGCGTACCGATGTGCCCGCGCACGAGCCGATCGACGGCGGTGACGATCTCCTGCGCCGTGCCGGGGGCGGCGCCGCGGGTCCCGGTGGGCATCAAGCGCTGCCCGAGCAGCAACAACCCGCGCCGAAGCTCCTGCCGGAACACCACGATGAGGATCAAGATGAACGACTCGAAGAAGTAGCGCAGCACGGTCGCGGTGCCGATGAGATCGAGCCAGCGCACCACGCCCGCCAGGGCGCCGAGGAGCAACAGCGAAAGCGCCACCGGCAGCGCGCGCGTCCTTCGCACGAGCCGCAGGGCGGCGTAGGCCACGATGTAGAGCAGGACGAAGTCGAGGGCGTCCTTCCACGAAAGGGCGCGCAGGACGTCGGGGATCGTCACGGTACGGCCCGCTCCCGCGGTCCCGCCGCCGTCTCCGCCGCGAAGGCCTCGGCGATGCCGCAGGCCACGTCGAGGGCTGCCTTCGTGGCGGCGACGTCGTGGACCCGCACGATCCGGGCGCCGCCCGCGACGGCGACGACCGCCGCGGCGACGCTCGGCACCAGGCGCGCGTCGAGGTCGAGCCCCGACAGCGCCCCGAGGAATCGCTTGCGGCTCGCCCCGACCAAAACCGGCCGCCCGGTGGCGGCCTCCAGGTGGGCACCGGCCGCCGCCAGCGCCGCGCTCTGCCGGGCCGTCTTGCCGAACCCGATCCCCGGGTCGACCACGATGGCGTCGTCGGCCACCCCGGCCGCCCGCGCGCGCGCCACCGCTTCGGAAAGCTCGGCCGCCACCTCCTCGAGGAGGCGTTCGAAGTGGATCGTCGCCTGCATGGTCCGGGGCTCGCCCCGCAGGTGGGAGATCACCACCCCGGCGCCCGCTTCGGCCACCACGGCGGCCATGGCCGGGTCCGCGAGACCGCTTACGTCGTTGACGATCGCCGCCCCGGCCGCCAGGGCGCGCCGCGCCGTGGCGGCGTGCCGCGTGTCCACGCTGACGGGCACGTCGAAGGCCCGCACGAGCGCCTCGATCACGGGGAGGATCCGGGCGGCCTCGCGGTCGGGGGGCACGGGCTCGGCGCCGGGGCGGGTGGACTCCCCGCCCACGTCGAGGATCGCGGCCCCGTCGCGCACGAGCGCCTCGGCCTTGCGCAACACCACCGCCACGTTGGGCCGGTCGGCCCCCGGCGCCACGAGCTTGCCGCCGTCGAAGAAGCTGTCCGGCGTCACGTTGACGATCCCCATGATCCGGGGCCGTCGCAGGTCGATGGTGCGTCCGCCGGTCCGCCATGCGAGACCGGGGCGCGGGCACAGGCCGCCAAGGTGCGCAGGTCGCGGCACGCGGCGGATCCTAGCGTCCGCTCCGCCACCCGTCGATCCGACGGCCCCCACTGTCGGTGAGGGGCGCACCACGGTCCGGCGGCGGGCCGCCCGCGCCGCCGGGCCCCGTCGAGGAAGCGCCCCCGGCTACGCGCGGCCGCCTCGCCCTTCGCGGGCGCGGGGGGCCGGCCGCAGGCCCCCGGCGGCGGGGCCGGACGGCCGGCGGGCGCCGCGCGCGAGGACGTACCGCCGTGGCCGCCGGAGAAGGCCCCGACCGGCGTGCCGGCCCTCAGTGCGGGGTCCGGCGGCGGCGGCTCGGGGCGAACTGCTTGGCGTCGATGCCGTAGCGCCGCAGCAGCTTGTGCAGGTACTTGCGATCCATGTCGGCGTCACGGGCGGCGCGGGAGATGTTGCCCTCGGCGCGCTGCAGCAGCCAGCGCAGGTAGGCCTCCTCAAAGCGCTCGATGGCCCGTTCCTTCTGATCGCGAAAGGTCAAGGTCGGATCGAAAAGCAGCGCACCGTCGGGCGGCGGCGAGGAAGTGGAGCCGGTCACGAGGTCCACCATGCCGTCGGGTGAGACGTAGGCGCTGCGCTCGACCACGTTGCGAAGCTCCCGCACGTTGCCGGGCCAGTCGTAGCCCAGAAGGCGCGCCAGGGCCTCGGGCCCCGGCGGGCGCCACATCCCGGGCGGAAGCTTGCGGGAGAACGCCTCGATGAGCAGCGGGATGTCGTCGCGGCGCTCCCGAAGCGGGGGGATCGTCACGTCCACGACGGCCAGCCGGTAGTACAGGTCTTCACGGAACTCGCCTGCCTGCACCATCGCCTTGAGGTCGCGGTGGGTGGCGGCGATGACCCGCACGTCCACCTCGACGGGTTCCGTACCGCCGACACGCCGGAAGGTGCGGTTTTCGAGCACCCGCAGGAGCTTCGGTTGGAGGTCCGCCGGCAACTCGCCGATCTCGTCGAGGAACAAGGTACCGCCGTGGGCGAGTTCGAAGGCCCCGCGGTGGCGGGCGTGCGCCCCGGTGAACGCGCCCTTTTCGTGGCCGAACAACTCGGACTCGATGAGCGAGGCCGCCACGGCCCCGCAGTCGAACACGATGAAGGGACCGGCCGCACGCCCCGACTGCTCGTGGATCGCCCGCGCCACCAGATCCTTGCCGACGCCCGTCTCGCCTTCCAGCAAGACCGTCACGTCGGTCGGAGCGATCCGTTCGAGCAAGCCGAAGATCCGACGCATCGCGAGGCTTCGGCCCAGGACGGGACCAAACGATTCCCGCTCGCTCGGCAGGATCTCCGCCCGCGCCT
>JALSIN010000127.1 GCA_026989935.1 Polyangiaceae bacterium
GGATTCGTCCACGAGATCGTCTACGAGGGGGACGAAGGGCCCGCCGAGGACTTCTTCGTGTTCGTGCGCCGCAGCGGGGCCGCGCGCGCCTTCGAACACCGCATCGCCGGCGAACCGGGGACACCCAGCCCGCCGCGCACCGTGCTGTACCGCGCGGCGGACGAGGGCCTCGTGCGCACGCTGTACGGCGACCGTACGCTCGTGGCGCCCCGGGCGGACGACGGCACCGTGCCGTGGGTGCTGCCCCGCCACGCGGTCGCCCTTCGCAGCCTGATGATCCGCCTCGGGATCGGCCGCCGGCCGGACGACCCAGGACGCGGCACGCTCCTCACCTTCGCGCCCGAGACCGGCGAGATCCTGCAGATCCCCTACGAGATCCACGACCTCGGCGCGACCCTCGAGGTACGCACGCCCACCGCCCGCCTGCTCTACGACGCCGGCCCCCCCGGCACCGGCTGGGCCGCCGCGCGCCTGCGCGCCGTCGAAGGGCCCCGCGGGCGCGTGCTGTACCGCGTCGTGCCGGGCGCACCCGAAACCATCGAACCCGGCCTTCCGAAGGTGCCCCGGCCCACCTACCGACTGCCCGACGACCTTTCGGCCGACCCCGTCCGCATCGGCGGCGAGGGTGAGGTGGTGCTCGCGGGCGAGTTCGTGCAGCGCAAGGACCACGACGGCGACCGGACCTGCGGCGTGGTCTTCGTCAGCGGCTCGGGCGGCCAGGACCGCTACGGCTTCGTGCCCGGCACCGCCATCGACACCGGGAGCCACGCGATCACCGACGCGCTGGCGCGGGCCGGGTGCGTCGTGTTGCGCTTCGACGACCGCGGCACCGGCGAGAGCGAGCGCGGCCCGGCCCGGATCGGCTACCTCGACGAGGTGGACGACGCCCGGCGCGCCGTCCGAGCGCTCGTGTCCCACCCGCGCGTGGACCCGCGCCGCATCGTGCTCGTGGGCCACAGCCTCGGCGGCCTGACCGTGATGCTGCTGGCCCGCGAGCGCTTCGCCGGCCGGCGGCCGGCCGCCGTCGTGCTGATCTCCACGGCCGGACGCAACCTGCGCCGCGTCATCGAGGACCAGATCCGCTGGCAGTACCGCGACGATCCCGACCGCCGCGAGAAGATGCTCGAAGAGACCCGCCGGGTGCACGACGCCATCGTGTCCGGCGGGCCGGTGCCCGCGGCCACCGCCCCGGTCGAGCGCTGGCTGCGGGAGGTCTTCGCCATCGATCCCGTAGAGACCCTGCGCGCGATCCGGGCCCCCGTGTGCGTGCTACAAGGGGACAAGGACTTCCAGGTGCATCCGGTCCGGGACTTCGAGCCCCTGCGCGCCGTGGTCGAGGCCCCCACGCCACCCCACGGCCGGGCCGTGAAGCTGCCCGGCCTCGATCACCTCATGAAGCCCGAGCCGGGTGTCTCCACCGTCGGGCACTACGCGGACCTGTCGCGCACGGTGGCTCCCGAGGCCATCGAGGCGATCCTCACCTGCCTGCGGGAGGAAGCCCGCGTCCTGCCGGCCAACTGACCGCCGGGTTGCCCGCGGGCGCCGGGTTCGCCATGCTCGCCGAACCGTGGCCGACGACCTGACGCGACGGGTCACCGCGCGCCTTGCAGCCGAGGCCGGGCGCCCGACCCCCATGGGCGCCTTGGTGGACGCCCTTGTCGCCGAGGGCGCCACGCCGGAGGCGGTCGAGCGCGCGGTGTGGACGTTGCTGGCCTCGGGGCGGGTCGTCCTGGCCGGTTTCCTGGCCCGCAAGGTCCGCCGGGCCGATGCGCGCGGCGCCCGGTCGATCCATCACACCTACGAGCCGTTGCTCGCCCCCGCCGACGATGCGTGACCCCTCCGCCGCGGCCGCCCCCACCCCGGGCACGTGCCGGACGACGCCGTTTTTGGCGCTGGCCCCGATGGACGGGGTCACCTGTCACGTCTACCGCGCCGTGCTCACCGAGGGCGGTCCGATCCGATCGGGGATCACCGCCTGCGTGTCCGAGTTCGTGCGGGTGACGGACCACACCGTGCCGGACAGGGTCCTCGTGCGGATGGTGCCCGAGCTCGAACGGGGCGGGCGCACACCGTCGGGGGTCGCGGTCTACGTGCAACTGCTCGGCGGCGCGCCCGGACCCGTGGCCGCCACCGCCGCCGCGGCCGCGCGCATCGGCGCCCTGGGGATCGATCTCAACTTCGGCTGCCCGGCCCGCACGGTCAACCGCCACGACGGCGGGGCGGCCCTGCTGCGTTGCCCGGATCGGATCCGCGCGATCACGGCGGCCGTGCGCGACGCCGTGCCGGCCCCGATCCCGGTGTCGGTGAAGGTGCGCCTCGGCTGGGACCGCACGGACACCATCGAGGCCATCGCGGCGGCGGCCGAAGACGGCGGGGCCGACTTCCTCGTGGTGCACTGCCGCACGCGCACACAGGGCTACCGGCCCCCCGTGGCCTGGGCCGCCCTCGCCCCGGTCGTGCGATCGCGCGCGATCCCCGTCGTGGCCAACGGGGACCTGTTCTCCCCGGAGGCCGTCGCCGCCTGCGCGGCCGTGACCAGGGCGCGGGCCTTCATGATCGGCCGCGGCGCCATGGGACGCCCGACGATCTTCCGCCAGGTCCGCGGCGACGCCCCGAACGCCCCGGACCCCCTGCCCCTGCTGGCCGGGTGGATCATCCGCTACGTGCGCGCCCTGGCCGGCGCGGGCGTCCCCGAGCGCGCGCGGCTGTGCCGGCTCAAGCAGTGGCTGCGCATGGCGGCCGCCACCCGCCCCGACGTGGCGCCGCTGTTCGACCGGGTCAAACGCCTGTCCGACCTCACCACGGCCCTCGAGGCCATCACGGCCCTCACCGCCCCGCCGAAAACGCCCGCGTGCACCGATCCACCGCGTGATCGAGCTCGGATCGCGCCTGGCTGACGAGGATCGCGGCGCAGCGGGCGGCCTTCGGGGAAAGCGCCGCACGGCAGGCCCGCTCGTCGGCGGCCCGCGTGGCGCGAAGCTGCGCCACCACCCGGCGGCGCGCCGCCTTCGGCCCGTCGATGGACTCGTAGCGCTGCGCCGCCGCGTCGAACAGCGCCCGGCACTCGGCCGCGGGGTCCTGCGCCCCCGCCACCTGGGGCGCCATCGCGGCGGCCAAATCGCGCGCCATGGCGTCGTAGTCCGGCTCGCGGCCGACCGAGCCCGGGTCGGCGTTCGCCACGCGCGCAGTCGCGGGCGCCCGGCCGTCCGGCGGGGCCCCGGTGGCCGGGTCGGTCGCCGCCGGGGGCATGGAAGCCGGGCGCGACGGCGGCGACGGCGGGGACGTACCGCCGCAGGCCGCGAGCACCAGGGACCAGGCCAGGGCGCGCCGCCGTCGGGCGCTGGCGGGTCGCGCGGTCACGCCGATCGCGTAGCATATCGAGGTGCCCGCGAACACCCGCCCGTGGGTCGCCCTCTGGCTCGGAACCTTGGCCGCCGCCGGCCCCGACGCGGCCCACGCCGCACCGACGCTGCCCGGCGAGTTGACCTACCCCCTGGACCCGGCCGGTAGTTGCGAGGGCTGCCACGCCTTCGGCAACCCGGCCCCCCACGCCGACCTGCCCCCCTATGCCCCGTTCGGCTGGCAAGGATCCTTGATGGCGAACGCCGCCCGCGACCCCGTGTTCTGGGCGGGGGTGGCCGTGGCGAGCCAGGACGACCCGGCCCACACCGACTCGTGCATCCGCTGCCACAGCCCGCGCGCCTTCCTGGAGGGACGCGGCGGCGCGATCGCCATGGACGAACTCGCGCCGGCCGACTTCGACTCGGTCACCTGCGACGTGTGCCACCGCCAGGTGGACGACGGCCAGACCCCCGCGGGCAATGCCGCGTACGTGATCGACGACACCGCGGTGGGCCCGGCGGTGCCCAAGCGCGGGCCGTGGGCCTACGCCGGCCCGCCCATGCCGCCGCACCCGGCCGTGCAGGACGCCTTCGTGGGCACGTCGCGCATGTGCGGCACCTGCCACGACGTGACCACCTTCCGCGAGCGGGTGGACGACGACGGGCAACCCATGGGCATGGCCTTCAACGAGCAGCGCACCTACTCGGAGTGGGCCAACAGCGCCTACGCGCAGCCGGGGGACGACGCCCGCACCTGCCAGGACTGCCACATGCCCGCCGTGGCGGACGTGTCCGGCTGCGCCGACTTCGCTTCGATGCAGCTTCACCCCACGGGCGGCCGGCGACACGATCTCGTGGGCGCGAACCGCTTCGTGCTGGAGATCCTGCGCGACCTGTACGGCGACACGGGCACGGGCGAGATCCAGAGCATCTGGTTCGACCGCACCCTCGATCGCCTCGACGAGCTGGCCCCGACGGCGGCCACCCTCGAGATCGAGGCGCCCGCCCAGGTGGCCCCTTCCGAGGGCCTGTCCCTCGTCGTGCGCGTGACGAACGAGACGGGGCACAAGCTCCCCACGGGGTACTCGGAGGGGCGGATCGCCTGGCTGTTCGTGACGGCCACCTACCAGGGGACGGTCGTGTGGTCGTCGGGGGACCACGCGCCCGGCGAGGGGCCGCTGGGCGATCCGAACCTGCGCACCTACCAGGCCGTGGCCGAGAACTTCGCCACGAAGGCCACGTTCCACCTGCTGCAAAACGACCACTGGGTCGAGGACACCCGGATCCCCCCCAAGGGGCTCGTGCCCGACCCCCAGACCGATCCCGTGACGGACCGCTACCCGCTGCTGCCCAGCGGCACCTACGCCCACTACGACGAGGTGACCTACCCGTTCGAGCCCACCGCCCTCGAAGACGCCACGCCCGACGATCCGGACGACGACGTGCTCGAGGTGCGGGCGCAACTGCTGTACCTGGTGAACACGAACGAGTACGTCGATTTCCTCGCCGCCGAGAACGTCACGAACGACGCGGGGACGACGGTCAAGACCCTGTTCGACGAGCGCGGCGGCGCCGCACCCGTGGTGCTGGGCGAGGCGATCGTGCAGATCCCCCTGTCGCTGCAGGGCGCGACGGGTGGTACGAGTGGGGGCTCGGGCACGGGCGCAACCACCGGCACAGGCACCGGCACAGGCACGGCCGCGGGGACGGACACCTCGGGCGCGAGCGAAGGTGATGCCGGCGCCGGGTGCGGGTGCACGGCCTCGCGCGCACCGGCGGCGCCCGCGGCCCTTTCGGCCCTGGTGCTGTTCGTGGCGCTCGGGCGCCGGCGGTTCGGGACGGGCCGTCCCGGCCCGAAGCGGTGCCGGCCCCCGGCTTAGGACACGGGCGCATCCGTGCGATGGGCTCGTTTGCCCATGACCGCCATCGTCGGCCTCGTCGTGGTGTTCGGTGCCGTCATCGGCGGCTACCTGATGCACCACGGACAACTCGCGGTTCTCGTTCAGCCGCACGAGTTCGTGATCATCCTGGGGTCCGCTCTCGGGACGCTCATCGTCTCGACGCCCGTGGCTACGATCAAGAAGATGGGAGCGCAGATCAAGGGCGTGTTGGGATCGCGCCCGGGCAAGAAGGAGTATCTCGAACTTTTGACCATGATGTTCGAGATGTTCCAGATCGCCCAGAAGCAGGGCCTGTTGGGCTGGGAGGAGCACATCAACGACCCGGAAAAGAGCTCGATCTTCCAGAAGTACGCCGGCTTCCTCAAGAACCACCACGCCGTGGAGTTCATGACGGACACCATGAAGGTCATCGTGTCCGGCACCTCGAACCCGCTCGATCTCGAGGAGCTGATGGACATGGACCTCGAGACGCTCCACGCGGAGGAGGGCAAGGCGCCCACGGCGCTGACCAGCGTGGCCGACGCCATGCCGGGCCTGGGGATCGTCGCCGCGGTGCTCGGCATCGTGATCACCATGGGCGCCATCGACGGCCCCCCGTCGGTCGTGGGCATGAACGTGGCCTCGGCGCTGGTCGGTACGTTCCTGGGGATCCTGGCCTCCTACGGCGTACTCGGCCCGCTCTCGACGGCGATGACCCACTACAACGACGAGACCCACAAGTACGTCGAGTGCATCAAGCACGGGCTGCTCGCTCACGTCAAGGGGACGAGCCCCGCCATCGCGGTGGAGTTCGCCCGCCGTTCGGTGTACGCGGCGGTGCGCCCGACCTTCGAGGAGGTCGAAGAGGCCTGCCGCGCCGCGAAGGGCTAGGATCGGACGATGGCTTCGGGGAGCGACAACGGGCAGAGCGGCGGCGGCGGCGAGGCGGTCGCGCCGATCATCATCAAGAAGAAGAAGGGCGGGCACGGCCACGGCCACCACGGCGGCGCATGGAAGGTGGCCTTCGCCGACTTCGCCACCGCCATGATGGCGCTGTTCCTCGTGCTGTGGCTCGTGGGGCAAAGCCCCAAGACCAAGTCCGCAGTGGGGGCGTACTTTCGCGACCCGCTCGGGTTCAACTCGGGCGGGAACATGGATCTGGCGCAGGGACCGAACCCGGGCGGCGCGGGTCTGTTCGACGGCGGCAACACCGCCGTGGCCATCGACACCCACCTTTCGGCCCGGGGCAACGAGGCCGGCAGCGGCGACCGGCGGCGCGACCTGCCGGACCTCTCGACCGCCCGGGACAAGCTCGCCCAGGCCCTGATGGCCCTGCGCAGCCACCCATGGGCCCGTCACGTGGAGCTGTCGGCGGTGGAGGAGGGGCTGCGCGTGGAGATCCAGGACAGCACCGAGGCGTCCTTGTTCGCGCCGGGCTCCATCGAGATCAACCCCGCCGCCAAACCCGTCCTCGCGACGATCGCCGACGAGCTCGCCCGCCTCCCGAACCGTGTCGTCGTCGAGGGCCACACCGACGCCACCCCGGCCCGCGGCGGGCGCTCCAACTGGGAGCTGTCCGTCCTGCGGGCGGCCGCGGCCCGCCGGTTCCTCGTCGAACACGGGATGCGCGACGAGCAGTTCGTGGAGGTCCGCGGGTACGCCGACCGGCGGCCCCGCCTGTGGTACGACCCCACGAACCCGCGAAACCGGCGCATCTCCATCCTCGTCCTGGTGGGCCTCGAAGATCCGCGCGAGCCCTCCGGCCCCCCGCCGCCCGACCACCCCCTGCTGCGCCAGCTCGACCGCCTGGACGTCGCGGCCCAGGGGCCGCGGCCCGTCCGGGAGATCGATCCGGCCGGGCACGCCCAGTAGCCCGAGGGCGCATCCGGGCCTGCTAGGATCGCCCCGATGCGCCTGCGACCGTGTCTCGCCCCGCTGCTCGCCGCCGGCTGTACGGCACCCGCCGGTCCCGAGGGGGGGACGGGGACGGGCACGACGGGCGGGGCCGCGGGGCCGCCGCCCGACCCGCCGGACTTCCTCCAGCCCGCCGACGGGGTCCTGTCCCTCGAAACCACCCGGCACGCCGACGTATTCCTGGCGGTGCGCAACGTGGTCCTCGGGCGCACGCAGCTCGAGATCGACGGCACGAGCCGCGGCACCCTGTTGTCGCCCACCGACCTGGGGCACCTCGAGGCGCAGATGCTCACGCTGTTCATGCACGGCGCGCTCGCCCCGGGGCTTTTCACCATGGCGCTCGCCACTCCGTCCGAGGAAACCGTCCGATCGAGGACCATCGAGATCCGGATCGCACCCCCCGACGATCCGCCGGCCTGGACGATCGCCCCGTCCCCCCTGCCGAGCTTCGAGGCGAAGGATCTTCGGATCCACGGGCACGGCCCGACGGCCCTCGTCACGTACGTGGCCCCCGACGACACCGTGCGGTGGTTTCGCCCCGCCGCCGACCCGAAGACCTCCGAGCTCGACGCCCCGATCCCCCTGCCGCTGCCGGCGGATCTCGACCTCGCCCACCTCGCGGTCACCACCCCGTCCGACGCCCCCGACGCGCGCCGCCTGTTCGTGCGCCTCGGCCCCGCCGGGCCCGGGGCACACCTCGACCGGGTCTGCCTCGCGTTCGCCGGCGGCGCCTGGCAGGTGACCGCCCAGGATACGGTGCTGTCGGCCGCCGCCGACGCGACCGGTGTCGAGTGGGTGGACCTCTTGCGGGTCGAGGGGGCCGACACCACGGCCTTCGTCGAACGGATCGCGGCCGCCGACGCCGATGCGCCCGCCCCCGGTGCCCGCGACGTGCTGTGGGTCTTCGCCCCGTGCGCGGGCCCGGTGGACACCGAGGTGCTCCCGCTTGCCGGCGGACTCGACCGGGTGGACGTGCGCCCGGTCCTCGACCCGGCCGCCCTGCGGTTTCGTCGCCCGCCGGCGGCCTTCTCCGTCTTCGAGGGCGGCGTGCGTCCGATCTTCTTCGAGATCGACGAAGCCACCCGCACCCTTCGCACGCGGCACGCCCCGCCGGTCGCGACCGCCTCGCCCCTGCCGATCGACGCCGCCGTGCTCGGTGGCCTCGACGCGGTGACGACCTTCTCGGTCGAGTCCACCGGCGTGGTGGCGACCGTCTACGACCGGCCCTTCGAAAGCGCCGCCTTCGTCCAGGTCGAGGCGCTTTCGGCCCCGCCCGCCGGCCCCCCCGCGGCGTTCGTGCTGGAGGGGTGGCCGGCGCTGGCCGTCGCGCACGGGCCGGCGGCGCCGATCACGATCCTGGCCAGCTCCGGTGCCGATCTGGTGGCGCCGGACCTCGGCGGCCAGGTGCCCGCGTGCGACGCGATCGCCGCCGTCCCGACCTACGACGGCAACCTCGAAGGGGCCGTGCGCCTCGCCTGCCGCACGGGCACCACCGTCGCCTGGTACGAGCTCGCCGGCGCCGCGCCGTGACGCCCGCACGCGCGGCGGCTACACTGCCGGCCGATGCGCGGCCGCACGATCCTGCGCTACGGTCTGCTGGCCGGGGTCCTCGTCGCCGGGACGGGCGGCGTCGCCGCGTACCGCGTCCTGCGCGTCGAGGAGCTCCCCAAGACCCTGCCGGCGCTGCCCGAGCACACCGAGACGACCCCCGCGCGGATCGAAGGACTCGGGGACCAGCCCCCCCTGGACCTTACCGCCCCCGGTCCCGGCCGCACGTTCCTGCTCGTCGAGAACCAGGCGAGCATGCGCAGCCGCGAGGGCAAGCGCCTGCACCGGGCCCTCAACCGTTGGATCCTCCCCAAGGACGTCCGCGGCGTGGTGGTCGGGGACGCCGCCGGCTTCGGCTTCCTGCGCGAAAAGATCGCCTCGATGATGGGCGCGTGGCAAAAGGAGATGCGCTACCCGGTGTACCTGGACTTCGAGGGGGTGGTCCTGGAGCGCTTCGGCCTGCCCAAGGGCCACACGGCGCTGGTCGTCCTCGACGCCGATGGCACGGTGCGCTTTCGTCACGCGGGCCCCGCCGACGAGACCGTGATCGAGGCGATCCGGCGCGTGCTCGACGCCCGGGAGCCGCCCCCGGGACCTCCGGCCCCCGCCTTCACCGTCGGCGATCTCTCGAACGAGCGCTGCCGGGGGCACCTGTGCATCCTCGCCTTCTTCGGGGCGCCGCTCGAACGCAAGGACGTTCCGTTCCTCGAAGGCGGCGCGGATCTCGAGGCCATGGGCGAGGGCGCCATGGCGTACATGCAGCGTCCGGAGATCCGGCTCGCCACGACCCTCGTCCGCCTGCCGCTGCCCGACGGCGCCCAGGCGGCCGTGGTGGGGAAACTCCAGGGCCTCGACGAGATCGCGTCGAAGATGACCGTGATCGAGCGCGACGACGCGGCGCGGGCCGCCTTCGGGATCGAGCCCGACCAGACGGCCCTGTTCGTCGTCGATCCGCAGGGACGCCTGGCCGTGGCCGAGACGGGGGCCTTTCCGGCCTATCGCATGGGCCGCCTCGAAGACGTGCTGGGCGTGGAGATCCCGCGGGGCCCGGGCGAGCGATGACCGCGCCGGCCGGTTCGCTGCGGCGCCTGGCCGCCGACGTGCTCGAGGCCGTGGACGCGGGCATGCACAGCAACCGCGCCCTGGCCGACCACCTGGAGCTGCACCCGACCTGCCCGCCGAGGGACCGCGGCCTCGTCACGCACCTGGTCTACGGCGTGCTGCGACATCGGATCCGCCTCGACGCCCACATCGACGCGGCCGCCCACCGCCCGCACAAGCTCGGGCCGCGGATCCGCCGCTTGCTGCGTATCGGCGCCTTCGAGCTGCTCGAGCTCGGGCACCCGCCCCACGCCGCCATCGCCGAGGCCGCCGCCGCCGCCCGAACCCTGCGGGGCGGGACGGGCCTCGGCCGCCTCGTCGGCGGGATCCTGGCGTCGATCGCAGAGCATGGGCCGATGGTGGACGCTTCGCTCGACGGCGGTCCCCTCCTCGACCGGCTCGAACGGCGCTACTCCGTGCCGCGGTGGTGGGCGGGCCGCTGGGTGCGGTCGCTGGCCCCGGATACGGCCCTCGCCCGCGCCGCCGCCATCGGGCGCCCGCCCCCGGTGGAGATCTGCGTGGGGCCGGCCGTCTCCGTCGAAACCGTCGCCCGCGAGCTCGCCGCCGGGCGCCCCGGGGCCACGGTGCGGCCCATCGAGGGGGTGCCCCGCGGGCTCGCCCTGCACGGCGCGGGCGACGTCTTCTACGCGCCGCGGGCCACCGCCGGCGACGTCTGGGTGCAGTCGGGGCCCTCCCAGCGGGTCGTGGAGATCCTCGCCCCCGCGCCCGGCGAGCGGGTGCTGGACCTGTGTGCGGGGCGCGGCACGAAGACGCGCGACCTCGCGGCGCGGCTTGGGGGCCGGGGGCGGCTCGTCGCGGCGGACCTGGACGACCGGCGCCTGGGCGCGCTCGAAGACCTCGCGGACCAGGGGCTCGTGCAGGCGCCCGACGGCGGCCTTGCGGTCCTGTGTCACGACGCGACCACACCGCTGCCCGAGGACCTGCGGGAGGCCTTCGACGCCGTGCTCGTGGACGCCCCCTGCACGGGCCTGGGCGAGGCCGCGCGGCACCCGGAGGTGCGCTACCGCCGGCGCTACGAGGACCTCGCGGCCTGTGCGGCACGCCAGCGGGCGATCTTGACGCAAGCCGCCTCGGCCGTCGCCGACGGCGGGCGACTCGTGTACGCGGTGTGCAGCAACGAGCCGGAGGAGGGCCCGGGCGTCATGGATGCCTTCCTGCGGGAACGCCCGGACTTCGTGGCGACGGCCCGGGCGGCCATGACCCCCGAGGACGGCTGGTCGGCGGGGTTCTTCGCCGCACGCCTCGTTCGGGCGAGGTAGCCGGCGGACGGGTGGACCTCGGACCGGCGGGCTCCGAGCGCGTGGGCCCGGCCCACCCCGCATCCGGCGGGTGCTCGCACCGGGTTCGCGCCGCGGCCCCGCCTCGAAGGCTCGCCCCGTCCGGCCGCCCGGCGCCTCGCCGGCGCGGTTTCGAGGCGCCCCGATTCACCCGGGGCACCGGCGACCACAGGGCGCGGGTTTGCGCAGGACCGAACGCAAGCGGGACGCCCCCCCGCGCGCACGCCACGGCATAACGACGTGGGCGTGCCCCACCGCGACCAGCCGCCCGGCCCCCGTATACTCCCATCCCCATGGCACTGTTCGTCGCCCAGACCATCGCGGGACTCGTCGTGCTGTCGGTGGCGTCGGACCGGTTCGTGCTCGCGGCCGCACGCCTTGCGCGCCTTTTGGGCCTTTCTGCGCTGGTCGTGGGCGCGGTCGTCCTCGGCGTGGGCACGAGCCTGCCGGAGTTTACCGTCACGGCGATGGCCGCCGCCGGCGGCGCACCGGCCCTGGGCCTGTCGAACGCCGTGGGGTCGAACGTGGCCAACACCACCCTCGTGCTGGGCGCGGCCGCGATCGTCGCCCCCGTGCAGACGAACCGCCGGCGGGTCCGCCGGGAGGGCCTGCTGGCCCTGCTCGCCTGCGCGGCCCTGGCCCTCGCCTGCGCCGACGGGGTGCTCTCGCCGGGCGACGGACGCGCCCTCGCGCTCGCGGGGTTCGCCGGCCTCGTCGCCCTCGGCTGGATCGCGCGCGCCGACGCCGAGGTGGGCCCGACCCAGCCCGGCGACGCGGCCGCCCCGCCGCCGAACGCCCCGCCGCCCGCGCCCGCCGCGGGGCGCGGCCGCCTGGCGCTGCGCAGCGCCGCCGCGGCCGCCCTGGGCCTTGCGGGCGTCTTGTTGGGCGCACACTGGATGGTGGCCGGCGCCGGTGGGCTCGCACGCGCCGTGGGCCTGTCCGATGCCGTGGTGGGCCTTACGGTGGTCGCGGTCGGCACGAGCCTTCCCGAGCTGGCCTCGTCCGTGGCCGCGAGCCGCCGCGGCGCCCCGGACCTGGTGTTCGGCAACGTGCTGGGCTCGAACCTGTTCAACGCCACCTTCGTCGCCGCCGCCGCCGCCTGGCGCGGCCCGGTCCGCGCCGACCCGACCGTGCTCGAAGGCAGCGGCGTCATGGTCGTCGCCGCCCTCGCCGCGGGCCTGTTCGCGTGGACCGCACACCGCATCGACCGGCTCGAAGGCGCCCTGCTGCTCCTCGCCTTCGCCCTGTCCGTCGCGCGGTCCTTCGGCGCCTGGTGACGCCCCCCTACGCCGGCGGCAGGCGCGGCGCGTCCGCCAGGTACACCACCTGCCACGTGGGGGAAACCGGCGTCGTCGAAGGCGGCGGCAGCAACGCCTCGCCGGTGTTCGGGTTGCGCACGCCGAACACCGTGACGCCGTGGTCGTGCAGGAGCACGCGCACGAGCTGCTCGTAGGGCATCGACCGCTCGAACGGCACCCGCCCCAGGTAGACGTTGAGGCCGCCGAGCGTGGCGACCTGGCTCATGATCTCACCGGCGCCCGGCATGGCGACCGCGTGCGCCACCAGACCGAAGGCCAGCCGCGTGGTCTCGATGATCTCGTCGGCGCCGGCCGCCCGCGCGTGCCGGGCGTTTTCCGGGTCGAGGACCTCGGCCACCACGTAGAGCGGTCTTCGCCGCTGCGCCGCCACGGGCGTCGCCTGGAGATAGCTGCGCAGGGTAAACGCCGTCAGGATCGTGGTGCCGTCGGCTTCCTGGGGCGTCTTGCGCCGGTCGCCCACGAGCACCGCCACCGCCGCCTCCTCGACCCGGGCGAGGGCCAGGTCCGCCTCCCGCGTCGGATCGCCTTCGATCCACGTCACCCAGTCCGGCGCATCGCGCGGCCGCGGCCGCGGGGCGAGGACCACCACGGTCCGGTCGCCCGCGCCGGCGGATCCGGGCCGCGCCTCGAACTCCCGCCGGAGTTGTTCGAGCAACAACGGTGCGCCGTCGAAGTAGCCGCACAACACGATATGGCCGACATCGGATCCCATACGAAAATGCTCCCTTCGGATCTTCAAGATCGCACTCAGCAGGGTCGAACCCACCACGCCGGCGAACATGGCCAGGCTGAACATGCCCGCCACCATCACCGCCCCGCCCACGGCGCGGCCGATCCCCGTCTGCGGCACGACGTCCCCGTAGCCCACCGTCGTGAGCGTCACGAGGGCCCACCACAGGCCGTCGGCCACGGACGCGACCGCCGGGTTCACCCCACGTTCGGCGAAGGTCAAGGTGACCCCGCCCATCACCACCACGAGCCCGAGCCCCGCAAACAACACCTCGAACACCACGGCGCTCTCCGCGAAGCTCCGCCCGAGCGTCTCGAAGGTCCGCGAGCGCTCGAACACCGAAAGCCCCCGAAGGAGCTGGAACAACCGCAGCGCCCGCAGCACCCGCAGCGCCGGCACGAGCGCCAGGACCGTCAACAGGTCCACCAGGGGGCCGGGGCGCAGGAGGAACCGCAGGCGCCCGCGCACGTGCTCGGCGAGCCTCCAGGCCCGCCCCCGCTGGTAGAGGTCGAGGCGGGGCGGCCGAAACGTCCACACGCGCAGGGCGATCTCCACGGCGAACAGCAGCAGCACCACGCGGTCCGCCACGTCGAGGGCCCGGCGGATCCCCCAGCGGTCGATCGCCTCGGCGAAGACCAGCTCGACTCCGAGGATCGCGAGCGCCACCCCCACCAGCCCGGCCACCAGCGCCTGGACCACGCGGTGGGCCCGCGTCCCGGGCGCGTGGAAGGCGTCCGTGAGAAGCTTCGGGGCCACGCGCGCCGAGGCTACCATCCGGTCGCCGCGGCGGGCCGACTGCGGTAGAAGGTCGGCCGTGCCCACCGTCCGCATCGCCCCGTCGATCCTCTCGGCCGACTTCGCCCGCCTCGGCGACGAGGTCCGCGCCGTGTCGGCGGCCGGCGCCGACTGGATCCACGCCGACGTGATGGACGGGCGCTTCGTCCCGAACCTCACGATCGGGCCGCCGGTGGTGGCGGCCCTGCGCGGCTGCACGGACCGCACGCTCGACTGCCACCTGATGATCGACGACCCGGACCGCTCCATCGAGGCGTTCGCGGCGGCCGGGGCCGACGTGATCACCGTGCACGCCGAGGCCGCCCGCCACCTGCACCGGACCCTCGACGCGATCCGACGCCTGCCCCACCACGCCGGCGGCCGGATCCGCGCGGGCGTGGCCCTCAACCCCGCAACGCCCCCCGAGGCCGTGGCCTACGTCCTGGACGTGGCGGACCTGGTGCTCGTCATGACCGTCAACCCGGGGTTCGGGGGGCAGTCCTTCCTGGAGGGCTGCGTCCCCAAGATCCGCGCGGTGGCGGACCTCATCGCCGCCAGCGGCCGCCCGATCCACCTGCAGGTGGACGGCGGGATCACCCCGAAGACGGCCCCGGCCGTGGTGGCGGCGGGCGCCGACGTGCTGGTGGCCGGCAGCGCGATCTTTCGCGCGCCGGGCCGGGATCTGGCGGGCGCGATCGAGGATCTGCGCGACGCCGCGAGCGGAGGCGCCCGGCGGTGAACGGCCCACCCTCGGCCGCCTGGCCGCACTTTTGCAAGGTCGAGGGCCTCGGCAACGACTTCGTGCTGGTGGACCTGCGCGCCGAGCCGGACCCGCCCGCCCGGGCCGAACGCCTCGCGCGCGACGCCGCCGCCCTGTGCGACCGCCGCCGGGGCGTGGGCGCGGACGGGCTCCTGCTCGTGCTGCCCGCCCCGGGCGGCGTCCGCATGCGCGTGGTCAACCGCGACGGGTCCGTGCCCGAGATGTGCGGCAACGGGCTGCGCTGCGTGGCCCTGTTCGTCGCGGCCGGCGCCGAGCCGCCCGCCCCGGTCCACGTCGAGACGGACGCCGGCCCGCGCCCGTGCACCGTCGTCGCCCGCACGGGGGCGTCCGGCGTGGTGCGGGCGGCCATGGGGCCGGTCCGCCTCGGGCCCACGGTGCGGCCCGCCGCCGCCCGGGGCCTCGCCGGCGTGGTGGTGGACGTGGGCAACCCCCACGTGGTCTTTTCGTGCGACGCGGACGAAGACCCGAGGACGCTGGCGCGGACCCTGGGACCGGCCGTCGAGCGCGACCCGGCCTTTCCCGCGGGCACGAACGTCGAGTTCGTCCGGATCGACACGATCGAGGGGGACCGCGCCGCCGTCACCTGCGCCGTATGGGAGCGCGGCTGCGGGATCACCGAGGCGTGCGGCACGGGCGCGTGCGCCGCCGCGGGCGTCGTGGCGAGAACCCGAGGCGTGGAAGCGGTGGAGGTGACCCTCCCCGGGGGGGCCCTGGCCGTCTCCTTCGACGACGGCGTGCACGCCCACGCCGAAGGCCCCGCGCGCCTGGTGTTCGAGGGGCGCTGGCACGGCGACCCGGCCCCGTAGCCCGCTGCTTCAGAAGTCGATGTTGCGCCGCACCCGCGGATCCACCGTCCCGTGCCAGATCGGCACGTCCCCGGTGGCCAGGAACACGTAGCGGGCCTGCGTCTCCATCACGCGGCGCACGTAGCGGCGCGTCTCTCGGAACGGGATCTCCTCGATGAACAGGTCGAGCGGAGCTGGACGCGAGGTCTTGGCGGTCACCCAGCGGGCCACGCTCGTGGGGCCGCCGTTGTAGGCGGCGTAGGCCAGCGGCATCTGCCCCTGGAACTTCACCGCCAGCTCCGCCAGGTAGTACGCGGCAAGGCGCGTGTTCGTGTCGATGTCGTACAGGTGGTCCGGGTCGAAGAACCCACCCACGGGGATCTCCCCGAGGCGCTCGGCCAGCCGGCGCGCCGTGTACGGCATGATCTGGACGGCGCCGCGCGCCCCCACCGGAGACACCACGAAGCGGCGAAAACGCGACTCCGTGTACATCAGGGCCCAAAGATGCGACGGGTCGAACCCCCACCGTCCGGCGGCGGCCTCCACCGCCGGCGCATAGGCGCGGACCATCCATCGTAGGCCGTACGTATCCCCGTCCGCCGGCCCGAGCCGCAAAGCCTCGTAGGGTTCGTCGAGCCCGAGGCTCGCGCGCACGAGACCGTCCACGAGCGCGCGGCCGGCCTCGTCGTCGCGCAGGAGCTTGCGCAGCGCCCGGGAGGAGGAAAGGCGCGGGAGGCGAAAGGACGCCTCCCACGAAAGGCCGTCCGCGAGCGCCTCGGACTTCGCCCGCCACGGCCGCCGCCCGGCCCGCCGGGCCCGCAGCGCGCGGATCGTCCGCACGGCCCGGCGCACCTCGCGGCGCGCCTCCTCCACGTAGCCGGCGCCGAGCAGGGCGCGGGCACGCGCAAGGGGGGGCAACGCCTCGCCGTATCGTGCGGCGAGACCGTCCAGCACGGCCAGGGTCTCTTCGAAGTCGGGGTGCTCGCGGTACCGCGCCGGCGCCGTCGCCTCGGGCAGGTCGGGGGCGGGCCGGTTCGCCACGCGCAGGTGCGAGCGGGCCCACAGGCCGTAGTAGCGCAAGGGAGACGCGGCCGCGATCCGCCGCAGGGTCTCGTAGCCCGCGCGGCGGGTCTCGGGATCGGCGCTTTCGATCTGGGCGCGCGCCCGCAGGTACCGCGCCCGCGCCCGGTCGCCGCCCCCGCCGCCGCGCTCGAAGCGCTCGAGGTGGGGCAGCGCCTCGTCGGCCCGCCCCAGGCGCAACAGCGCCATCCCCCGGTAGAAGGCCCGGTCGAGCGGATGGCCCTTCGACAGCGCCTCGTAGTCGTCCAGCAGCGCCAGGGTCCTTTCGTACATTCCCCCACGAAACGCAAGTGACACCGCCGACCAGACGAAGCCCGCGCGCCGCCGGCCCCGCTTGGCCCGGGCCCGCCCCAGGATCACCCCGAGGGCCTCGTCGTACTGCCGCGCCCGCTCCAGGCAGCGCACCAGGTCGCCGTACACGGCCACCGTGCGGGCGTACAGCTCGCGCAGGTCGGCGGCGCAGCGCGCGTAGTCCCGCTGCCGCCACGCCGTGTACGCCCGCTCGCGCAGCACCGACCGGCGAAAGCCCGGGGGCAGGTCCGGCTCGGCCAGCAGGGCGTCGAGCAGCGCCCGGGAGGTGTCGTACCAGCGCAGGCGCCGGGCCGTGGCGGCCTGCTGCAAACGCTCGGTCCGGCTCGGCGCCCATCCGGCCCCCAGCGACGAAAGCCGCCGGGCGGCCTCGGCCGCGGCGGGCGTGCCGGCGTAGCGCGCCGCCACCGCCCGCATGGCCTCGGCGCCGGCCTTCTCGCCCCGGGCCGCGACGGTGGCCTCGGCGCCGAGCCACGCCACCTCGGGCGCGCGCGGGGCGTTCGGGTAGCGTTCGAGGAACTTGCGGGCCGCCCGTTCCAGGCGGCGGGCGGCCCGCCGGCGGTCCTTCGGCGCCGCCGCCTCGAAGGCCCGATGCAGCAGTTCGACCCGCAAGAGGTCGAGCACGGGCCGGTTCGGCCGGCGCCGGTGGCGGCCCGCCCGGGCCACCTGGGCGAGCCCCCCTTCGAGGATCGGCCGGCGCTCGGCCGGGTCCGGCGTCCGGTCCGCCCAGGCGAGCGCGTTCTTCGCCCGCTCGGTCGGGATCACCCACGCGGGCAGGTGTTTGCCCCGCGGATCGAGGGCCTGCGCCCGCGCCAGCGCGGCGTCGGCCTCGGCGAAGCGGCCGAGCTGCGACAGCGCCCGGCCCGCCAGCGCCTCGCGCTCGACGCCGGCCGCCCCTCGCTCGGGGACGGAGACGGCGGAAAGCGCTGCCAGCGCACCGAGCGCATCGCCCGCCGCGAGCGCCCGCGCGGCCGCGGCGTGGGCCGGCAGCGGGTCCGGCGCCGCCAGCGCCGGCCCCGGCGCGGGCGAAGGCGGTCCGGCAACGACGTGCTCCACCGGGTCCGGCGGGTGCGCGAGCCCCACGAACCACTGGGCCTGGATCGTGTCCGCCCGCCGTCCGGCCCCGGCACGCGGCACACCGCAAAGCGCCAGCGGGGCGCCGACGAGGACGATGCGCACCGCGCGCCCCAGGCGCCGAAGGGGTGGCGGACGTCCCCGTGCGGCGGCCTTCCTCACGAAATCCATTCTAGCATGGCGCCCGCGACGGCCCATTTTTTTCGGGAACGGGCCGCCCGCGACCGGTCAACCCCCCGGCCCGGCGCTGCTATGGTCCGCGCCGTGAACTTCCAACGACCGCCCTACAAGTTCGTCGCGACCGTCCTGGGTGCCGGCACGATGGGCTCGCAGATCGCCGCCCACCTGGCCAACGTCGGGATGCGCGTCTTCTTGCTGGACATCGTGCCGAAGGACGTGCCCGCGGGCGCGCCGACCTCGGCCCGAAACGCCGTCGCCGCCTCGGCGATCAAGGCGATGCTCAAGAACAAGCGCAACCCGTTCATGGACCCGGCGTTCGCCTCGCGCGTGACCCCCGGCAACTTCGACGACGACCTCGAGCGCTGCGTCGGACAGAGCGACCTGGTGCTCGAGGCCGTCATCGAGCGCCTCGACATCAAGCAAGCGCTGTTCCAGCGCGTCGCCGAGGCCGCCCGCTCCGACGCCCTGCTGGCCACGAACACCAGCGGGCTGCCGATCACCTCCATCGCCGAGGGGCTGCCCGAGGCCGCGCGCGGCCGTCTGGTGGGGATGCACTTCTTCAACCCGCCCCGGTACCTGCACCTGCTCGAGATCGTGCCATCGAAGTTCACGAAGCCCGAGGTGGTCGAGGCGGCCTCGTACCTCGGTGACCGGCTCCTCGGCAAGGGCGTGGTGGTCTGCCGCGACACGCCGAACTTCATCGGCAACCGGATCGGCATCGCGGAGATGATCCTCACGAACAAGGTCACCCTCGACGAGGGCTACACCATCGAGGAGGTGGACTTCTTGAACGGCCCGCTCGTGGGCCGCCCCAAGACGGGCTCGTTCCGCCTCGGGGATCTGGTGGGCATCGACGTGGCTGCGCTCGTCATCCAGAACCTCGCGGCGGCGACGAGCGGCGACCCGAAGGATCCCAACTACGACGAGTTGCACGACCTCATGGTCGTCCCGAAAGTCATCGAGACGATGATCGAGCGCGGCTGGATCGGCGACAAGGCGCGCCAGGGCTTCTACAAGAAGACCCGCGACGAGAAGGGCGCGCGCAAGATCCTCGCGCTCGACCTTGCGACGCTGGAGTACCGCGACAAGCAAAAGCCCGACTTTCCGGAGCTGGCGCGCATCAAGAAGCATCCCAAGCTGGAAAAACGACTCCACGACGCCTTCCGCGCCGAGGGGCGCGGCGGCGACTTCCTGCGCAAGGTCTACCTGCCGCTGTTCGCCTACGCGGCCCGGCGCCTCGGCGAGATCTGCGACACGCCGGCCCAGATCGATCAGGCGATGCGATGGGGCTACGGCTGGAAGCTCGGCCCGTTCGCGATGTGGGACGCGGTCGGCGTGGCCGACAGCCTGGCGATGATGAAGGACCTGGGCATCGAGCCACCGAAGGCCGCCGTCGAGCTGGTCGAGCGGGCGGGCGCCGAGGCGCGCTGGTACGGCGGCACACCGGCGGGTCCGACCGTGTTCGTGCCCGAGCGCGGCGCCTACCTCGAAGTGCCGTCCATCGAAGGCAGCCTCGACCTCGACGCCTTCCGCAACGACCGCCACCGCATCCACGCCACCAAGAGCGCCGAGCTGCTCGACATCGGCGACGGCATCGCCTGCGTGGAGTTCCGCTCGAAGATGAACATCCTCGACGCGGGCGTCGTGGAGATGCTGGCGACGGTCTTCGAGCACCTGGAGAAGGCCGGCGGCTTCCGCGGCCTGGTGATCGGCAACCAGGGCGACCACTTCAGCGCGGGCGCCGATGCCTTCCAGATCCTCATGTTCGCCCAGCAGGGGAAGTTCAAGGAGCTGGAGCAGGTGGTCGAGACCTTCCAGAACACCATGATGGGCCTGCGGCACGGCCCGATCCCCGTGGTGGCCGCCCCCTTCGGGATGACCCTCGGCGGCGGGTGCGAGTGCTCCTTGCAGTGCGCGGCGATCAGCGCCGGCGCCGAGCTGTACATGGGGCTGGTCGAGGCCGGCATCGGCGTCGTACCGGCGGGCGGTGGCCTCAAGGAACTGGCGCGCCGGGCGTCCGAATGGGCGGCGCAGGTGCCCGACGGCGACCCCTACCCCTTCGTGCGCCGGGCCTGGGAGGCCACTGCGACGGCGAAGGTCTCGACGAGCGCCTTCGACGCCCGCAACCTGGGCTACCTGCGCCCGACGGATACCATCGAGTTCCACCGCGACCGCGTGATCGCCCGCGCCAAGGCGCGCGCCATCGCCCTGGCCGAGGCCGGGTGGACGCCGCCGGACCCCGAGGCGCCGATCACCGTGGTGGGGGCTCCCCACGGCGCATCGTTCCTCCTGGGTGCGTGGCTGTTCCAGCAGGCGGGCTACGCCAGCGAGCACGACAAGCTCATCGCCGAGAAGATCGCGCATGTGCTGTGCGGCGGCGACGTGCCCGCGCGCACCCAGGTGACGGCCAGGCGCCTGCTCGAACTCGAGCGCGAGGCCTTCGTCAGCCTGTGTGGGACCGAGAAGACCCGCGCCCGGATCGCCCACACGCTGCAGACGGGCAAGCCCCTGCGCAACTGACCCCGCTTCCTCGAACCTCCAGGAGAATCCATGGCCACATTGCAAGAAGCCGTCGTCGTCGCCGCCCGCCGCTCCCCCGTGGGGCGCGCGGGCAAGGGGGCCCTCGCCCGCACCCGGCCCGACGACATCGCCATCGAAGTCATCGAGAAGATGCTCGCCGATCTACCGCCGTTCCCGCGGGAGATCGTGGACGACGTGGTGCTCGGATGCGCCATGCCCGAGGCGGAGCAGGGGCTCAACGTCGCCCGCGTGGTGGGGCTTCGAGCCGGGTTGCCGGTGTCCACCGCCGCCATGACGATCAACCGCTTCTGCTCCTCGGGCCTGCAGGCCATCGCCCTGTGCGCCGAGCGCATCATGGTGGGCGCCATCGACTGTGCCGTCGCCGGGGGCCTCGAATCCATGAGCCTGGTCCCCATGGGCGGGAACAAGGCGATGTTCAACCCGCGCGTCGTCCGGGAGCAGCCGGAGATCTACATCTCCATGGGCCTTACGGCCGAAAACGTCGCGCGCAAGTTCGAGATCTCGCGCGAGGACCAGGACGCCTTCGCCCTGCGCAGCCACCAGCGGGCCGTCGCCGCCCAGGACGCGGGCCGATTCGACGACGAGATCGTCCCGGTCACCACCGCCGAGGGCGACACCTTCGACAAGGACGAGGGGCCGCGCCGGGACACCTCTTTGGAGGCGCTGGCGAAGCTCAAGCCGGTGTTCCACGCCAAGGGCACCGTCACCGCCGGTAACTCGTCGCCCATGAACGACGGCGCCGCCGCGGCAGTCCTCATGTCGAAGAAGAAGGCCGAGGAGCTCGGCCTGTCCCCCCTGGCCCGGTTCGTGGGCTTCGCCGTGGCCGGCGTCCCCCCCGAGATCATGGGGATCGGCCCCGTCGAGGCGATCCCCAAGGTGCTCGCGCAGACGGGCCTTTCGTTGGGGGACATCGACCTCATCGAGCTCAACGAGGCCTTCGCGGCGCAATCGCTGGCGGTGATCCGCAAGCTCGGGCTCGACGAGGACAAGGTGAACGTAAACGGCGGCGCGATCGCCCTCGGACACCCCCTCGGCTGCACGGGCGCCAAGCTCACCGCGACCGCCCTGGCGGAGCTGCACCGCCGCAAGGGCCGCTACGCCATGGTCACCATGTGCATCGGCGGCGGGATGGGTGCCGCGGGGATCTTCGAGCGGATGTGACGCATCCTTCCCGAACGCACGGGGACACCCGCCCGGTTCTCGCCGCGCGGGTGTTTTCTTTGTAAGGATTCATACGGATCTTTCTTGCGGAATTTCGTCGCCGGGCGTGGTCCAATTGGGGTGCAGGCCCCCCAACGTTCCGGACCTCACCACGATGCACCGCGCCCCTCCCTCCGTACGCGACGCCGAGTCGGCCCCGCCGCCCGACGGGGTCCCGGTCCGCGTGGACGATCGCGCACGGCGGGTGGTCCGGCACGGTCCCGGACGCCTGGTGCCGGGCGAGCGCGTGGGGTCGTACCGGGTGGAGTACGAGTTCGGGGCCGGCGGGATGGGCCGGGTCTACGCCGCGGTGCACATGGGTACGGGACGGCCCGTGGCGCTCAAGGTGCTGCGCGACCCCGAGGGCGCGGGCACGCTCGCCGGTCGTGCGGGACGGCGCCGGCTGTACCGCGAGGCCCTCGCCCTCTCGCGCGTGCGACACCCCAACGTGCCGCAGCTCGTCGAGGTATCCCAGGACCGCCGCGTCGGCCCCTTCGTCGCCCTCGAACGGATCGACGGCGTGTCGCTTTCGGAGTATCGCAGGCGCCACGAACCGACCCCCGGACGGATCCTGGATCTCCTGCTCCAGGTCGCCCGGGCCCTCGTGGCCTGCCACCGGGCGGGCCTGGTGCACCGGGACGTCAAGCCGGCGAACATCCTCGTGGAGCCGACCGGCCGTGCCGTGCTCGTGGACTTCGGCCTGGCCGTGCGCCCGCGGGGCGGCACGCATCCGCCCGCGACGGACGTCTTGGGGGAGCGGATCACCGACGTCGGGACCGTCCTCGGCACGAACGGCTACATCGCCCCCGAGCAGATCCTCGGCGGCCCCGTCTCGTTCGCCGCCGATCAGTTCTCTTTCGGTGTCGTCCTGTTCGAGGCCCTGTGCGGCAAGCGCCCCTTCGAGGGTCCCACCGCCGTGGCCTACGCCCGAGCCGTCCGGGCCGGCCTCCGCCGCTCCCTCGACCGCGACGACCTGCCCGCGGCGCTCGTGCTCGCGCTCGATCGGATGCTGGCGTTCGACCCAAACGCCCGCTTTCCCTCCAGCGTCGCCCTCGTCCGCGTCCTCGAGGACATCGCACGCGCCATGCACCGCGGCAGGGTGTGGGCCGCCCTGCAGCGCTCGCGCGCGTGGTGGCGCCGGCGCACCGCGGCGGCCCGCGACGCCGGCCGCACGCCCCTCGCACCAACGCGGCCGGCCTCGGGCCCGCTCGCGACCACGGCCCTGCACAGCATCGAACTGCGCGACCTGTAACCCAAGCGACGGGCCGGGCCGGCGCCGCCCAGTCCCCGCGACGACCGGCGCGACGGACGGACGACCCACCGTGGCGACCGCCCCGGTTCGCACAACCGGCCTATGATGCGGGCGACGTGCCCATCGACGAACAGATCCTCGGCGACGGCCTGCTCGCCTGGAACCTCTCGAACCCGCGCCGGCGCAACGCCGTCGCGCCCGACGACCTCGCCTTCATCGCCCGCCGCGCTCCGGCGCTCGGGGACCAGGTCGTCGTGTTGCGCGGCGCAGGCGGCGGCCCGTTCTGCAGCGGCTTCGACCTCGCGCACCTCGACGCAGACGAACGCCCCGACCGACCGCTGATGCGGGCGACCGCCGCGATGGAGCGCTCGCCGGCCCTGTTCATCGCCCAGGTGGCCGACTACGCCATCGGAGCGGGAGTGGAGTTGTGCGCCGCCTGCGACTTCGTGTGTGCCAACGAGGCGGCCTTCTTCGCGATCCCGGCCGGCAAGCTCGGCGTGCTCTACCACCGCGCCGGCCTGGCCCGACTGGCGCGGCGCTTCTCCCGGCGGGCCCTGCGATCGATGATCCTGCTCGGCCGCCGGGAACCCGCGCACACCCTGGCGGCCGAGGGCGCCCTCGACCACCTGGCGCCGGCCGGCGCGCTCGACGACGACGTGCGCACCATGGCCGAAGCGCTGCTGGCCGTCCCCGCCGCGGTCCGCCGGCACACCGCCGCCTGGCTGCGCGGCGACGACGGCGAGGCCACCGCGCCGGACGCCTGGGCCGACCTGCGCGGACGCCTCTACGCCGCCCGGCGCCACGGCGCCCCTGCTACACTGCCGGGCCCATGAGCACGATCCGCGACCGCATGGAAGAGGCCCTGCGCACCGCCCGCCGCGAAGGCGACGTGCGCACCCGCAACGTCATCGGCATGCTCAAGAACATGGTGCTGGTGGAGCTCAAGGCCGGCAAGGGGGTCGAGGAGGACGACGCCCTGTGGACGAAGGTGATCGCCGCCTACGCCAAGCAGGTCAAAAAGAGCATCCCCGAACTCGAAAAGGCGGGCGAGCGCGGCAAGGAAGCCGTGGAGGAGGCGCGGTTCGAGCTGTCGTTCTGCGAGCGCTTCCTGCCCAGGAAGCTCGACGAGACCGAAACACGCGCGCTCGTCGAGGCCATCGCCGCGCGCGAAGGGCTCTGTTCGCCCAAGGACCTCGGCCGCCTGATGGGCCTCGTGATGAAGGACCACAAGGACGAGGTAGACGGCGCTGTCGTGCGTGCGGTGGCGCAGTCGGTCCTATCCGGATAGGACGCCGCCCCGCGCCTCCGGCGGCGGGCACCAGCCGGGCAGCCGCGCCCGGTCGTGCGGCGCCGAAAAGTCCAGGTCGGGCCCAAGGGGCACGATCCCCGTCGGGTTGATCGCCGGGTGGCTGCGGTAGTAGTGGCCCTTGATGTGGTCGAACCGCACGGTCCGGCGCACCGCCGGCCACTGGTAGATCTCGCGCGTGTAGGCCCACAGGTTGGGATAGTCCACGAGCCGCCGCAGATTGCACTTGAAGTG
>JALSIN010000128.1 GCA_026989935.1 Polyangiaceae bacterium
ACCGATCCCCGAAGGTTCCGTGCCCTGGCCGGGCGCATCGGAGGCGCGGCCGGCGCGCAACCGGAGGGAGCGGCCTACGAACGCCTCGCGGCCCGCGGCAGCCGGAAGGGGGGGGGCTACCGGCTGGAGGTCCGGGTGGAGCGGCACCCGGCCGGCGGTCTCGCCGCGGCCGTCGCGCGGGCCGTCGCGGGTCGTCCGTCCGATCCGGCACCGGACGTGGCCGCCGGGGCGCGGCGCTTCGGCTCGGACGGCGGCGCCCGCACCATCGTCGTGCCGGTCGCGGCGTCGGATACCGTCGTCCGGCTTACGTGCAGCCCCGATCTTTGCCCCGAGGACGCCACGCTCACCGCGCTCGCCAAGCGCGCCGCCGAGCGCGCGGCAGCGCCGGAGAACTTCGTGGACCCGCAGGCCCTGCGCCCCAAACCGTTCGTGCCGCGGGGCAACGTCAAGGGTCGGGCGGACCGGATCTGGTGGCCGCCGGGGCGCTTCTGGAAGGCCGTGGACTGACCGCCGGGCCCCCGAAGCGTGCCCGGCGCCGGTCTCCGTGCTCGGCGCACCGTGCCTTGGAGGGCGTGCGCCGCGGCCCGCCACATCGGCCCGCGCAGCGAGCCCGCGGGGTCTCGACCGGACCACGGTCCGTTCGAGGGCCCGCCCGCGCTGGTGCTGCTGTGCAGAAGGTCGGGTTCTCGGAGGACCGTCGTATCCAATGGGCCCTCGGGACGTTACGCAACATAATCTATCTTATCGGACTTTTGGCCCTCCGCGGCCCGGGGCCATGCTAAGAGCCGCCCATGCCTACCGAGATGAATCTCACGAGTGATGCGCTGCCGTCGTGGCTCGCCGCTTATCTCCCCTTCGCGCAGCGGGTGCTCCTCGCAGCCGTGATTCTCTTCGGCGCCTGGGTCGTCGGCCGTTGGTTGCGCGGGTGGACCCGGCGCCGCCTCGAGCGGCGCAACGTGGACCCGGCGCTTCGACGGTACCTGGCCGCATCGGCCGGATGGGTCGTGCTCCTCGCCGGTCTCGCATCGGCGCTCGACGCCGCCGGGGTCCCCGCGACGAGTTTCCTGGCCGTGCTCGGCAGCGCGGGTCTGGCGGTCGGACTGGCCATGCAGGGCAACCTCAGCCAGATCGCCAGTGGCCTGATGCTGTTGCTCTTTCGGCCCTTCACGGTCGGTGACGTCGTTTCCGTGGCGGGGATCGGCGGCCGGGTCGAGGACATCGGCCTGTTGCACACGGTCCTCGTGACCCCCGATCAACAGACCGTGTTCGTACCCAACAACGGCGTCCTCGGCGCGCCGATCACGAACCACACGCGCCTGGGGATCCGCCGCGCCCTCGTGACCATCGGAGTCGCCTACGGCACGGATCTCGACACCGCCACGGAGGTCCTGCTTCGGGCCGCCGGTGACGTCGAAACGGTCCTCGAGGACCCCCCTCCCCAGGCCCTCGTCACGGCCTTCGGCGCGAGCGCCATCGAGTTCACCGTGGCGTGTTTCGCCCGCCCCGAGGACTTCGTCCCCATGCAGGACGCCGTCCGCCGGGCCATCTTGCGGGCGCTGGCCGCGGCGGACATCGAGGTCCCGTTCGACCAGATCGTGGTCCACCGCGCGGCAGCGTGAGCCTTTCGCCTGGGCCCGTTGCGCCGCGCCCACGGGTTGTGAGACCCCCTCCCGGCGGATAGGATTCGCGCGCTTCACGGCACCGTGAGGCTCGGCGCCCGTAGCTCAGGTGGATAGAGCGGCGGTTTCCTAAACCGTAGGTCGCAGGTTCGAGCCCTGCCGGGCGCACCGCGCCTTCCGGCGCGTTGCTCGCGCCCCTTGCGGCGCACCCGCCGGCTTCCGCCGGCCGGACCGGCAGGAATCAGGCTTCCTGCGGAAGTTCGACCCCTGCCGGGCGCACCGCGCCTTCCGGCGCGTTGCTCGTGCGCCTTGCGGCGCACCCGCCGGCTTCCGCCGGCCGGACCGGCAGGACTCAGACTTCCTGCGGAAGTTCGACCCCTGCCGGGCGCACCGCGCCTTCCCGTGCGCCCACCGGGTGAGGATCCGCTCAGGGAGCGGGCATGAACTGACGGAGGTTCCCGTTGGCATCGACCAACGCGATGCCGTCGCGGGCCCCGGTCTCGCCGGTGTCGAAGACGGCCAAGGAGCGGACTGCGAGGCCCTCGAACAGCGGGACCTCGCACAGGGGGGCGCCGACTTCGGGGCCGTCGCCTCGCAGGACCACCACCGTGGCGCCCGACTCGCCCGCGACGGCGACCCCGAGTGGCGCCTTGGCCGCCGTCGAGAGCACCGCGGCACCCGCCTCGTACGATCGGCCCGGCGGCGCCAGGGCGACGGCATGCTGGGCCACCGGCCCTTCGATCCCAACCGTGACACCGAGTCGGGCCTCGGTCTCCCCCGCCCCGCCGCCCGGCTCCGACACCTGCCACTGGCTTGCGAGCAGCGCCGGCTGCACGCTCGGATCCGCCGCAAGGCGCCGCCCCGGGGCGCTGCCCGGGAGGACGAGCGGAAGGTCGTCGTACCCCGCCGCCAGCGGCGCGAAGAGCCGGGCGTCCGCCGTGAACGTCTCCGTGCGGGCGAGCAGCAAACATCCGGGACAGGGGGTCGTGGACAGCCCCTCCCCCACCCGCGCCACCGAGGCGCCGAGGATCGAAAAGGAACCCTGCTCGACCTCGAACAACAGGCCATCGGAGTCGATCCGAAGGCGCTGCCAGCCATCCGCCGTCACGACCAGGAGATCCGGTGGCGTGCCGTTCAACTCGAACACACCGCGGATCTCCTCGTTCAAGGGGAAGAAGTCGCTCCACGGCCCGAACGCCGCCGCCGGCGCCTCATCGGTGCCGAGGGCGATGGACAGCAAGGTAGTGCCGGCATCGGGCACGGTGCCGAACCAGGCGAGATCGCGGAGCCCGTCGCCATCGAGGTCGAACAGCCGGACCAGGTCCGTGGGGCCCCCGAGGCCGGGGACCGGGTCGGAAAGGGGCAGGAGGTCCCCGACCTGCCGCAACTCGAAGGGCGCCGGGCCTTGCCGCTGGATCAGCAGTTCTCGCCCCTGCCCGGTCGCCCACACGGCGACGGCGTCCTCTACCGCCGGCACGCCCAGATCCGGCGCCTCGTTCCAGGCAGGGCCGTCCGTGCAGCGGGGCAGCGCCGGGATCGGCTCGCAGGTCTCCGCGACGCAGATCTGGCCGAACCCACAGTCGTCGTCCAGGACGCACTCGACGGGCGGCGAGCAGCGCGCCCCCCACCGCCCCGCCTCGGCGCAGCACGGTGCACCGCAGCACGGATCACCCGCGCAGGGGTCGGTGCCCCCCCCCGTCCCGCCGGAGGTCCCCGTCGCTTCCCCCGTCCCCCCGGCCGAATCTCCGAGACCGGCCGTCGGTCCACACCCGCCAGGCGGGACGGCACCGAGCAGGAGCAGGCTGCACGTCAGAAAAGAGGACGAAACGTGTGCTCGTGCCACGGACCCGTTCGTTCGGGCAGCGCGGCTTCTGTTCCCACACCTGCGAAGATTCGTGAGGGAGCCATGCGATGTCACCCGTGATTCCCGACGATGCTACGGGCTCGGGGAAAACAACATCAAACGTCCCTTCCCGACCTCGTTCGGGTCCGAGACCAGGGCCACGATGTCGTCCCGTGCGCCGTCGCCCGACGCATCGACGGCCACCTTGGAGCGCGTCTTCAGATCGTCGAACAGCGCGGCCACGCACCACGGCGTCCCATCCGGGTGCACGGCGACCACGGACGCCCCCCGGTCCCCCGCCACGACCCCCAACGGGCTCCCGCCGGCGTCGTACAGCAACGCGCCCCGATCCTCCGGCCAGATCGAATGCCCCCGATCGAACTCGGCGATGTGGCGCCCCTGTGCGCCGCCCGGACCGACCACGACGCCCACGTGGAGGTCCGGTTCACCGCCGTCGTGGGAGACCGGCCACACCGTCGCGACGAGATTCGGAGCGAGGGAGGGGGCCGACAAGATCCACCGGGCGGTCGCACGCCCCGGTGGTTCGAGTTCGAAGCCCGGATAGGCGGGATCCGTCGGGGCAAAAAGATGTGCATCCGTGTCGGTCCGCGCGGTGTAGGCGAACAGGGCGCATCCGCTGCACGGTGCCCCGGATACGCCGGGGGGCACCTGGGCTGCATACCTCCAGCTAGAATCCATCGCACCGCGGTCCGCTTCGACCAGCTCGGGACCGCCCT
>JALSIN010000129.1 GCA_026989935.1 Polyangiaceae bacterium
GCCGAACGACCTCGGCCTTGTACTCGGCGGTAAACCGCCTTCGGGTTCCTGATGACTTCTTCTTGGACATGCTTCGGGACATCATTCTGCCTTATCGGAGTTGTCCAACAAAACGGGGCAGGGCCACGTGCGCGATGGCGGGTTCGAGGCGCTCGACGAGGTCCTCGACGAAATGATGCAGTCGGAGGCGTTCCTCGCTCGCGTCGAGGAAATCTACAGTGACTACTTCCTGACGGACCGCTACTTGTCGAATGGCAACGGCACTCCGGCCATCGACCTGCTCGATCCGGAAGACTACCCGAACGCCTACTGGTTCGAAGATCTGCCGGAGGGGGAGTACGAGACCGCCCTTCGTTTCGCAAACGACGCGGTGGCCCGCGAGGCCCTCAAGCTCGTCTCGTACGTGGTGCGCAACGAGCGGCCGTTCTCCGAGATCCTCACGGCCGATTACATGGTGGTCAATCCGTATTCGGCCAAGGTGTATGGCGTCAACGCCTCGTTCCAGGACGAAAACGATCCGAACGAGTGGGTGGAAGCGCGTCTTCCCGGGATCCCGCACGCGGGGGTGCTCAGTTCCCACATGATGATGAACCGCTTCCCGACGACGGCGACGAACCGTAACCGTCACCGGTCGCGCAAGGTGTTCGAATTCTTCCTCGCGACCGACGTGCAGCGCCTGGGGGATCGCCCGATCGACCCGACGAACATCGCCGACTTCAACCCGACGATGAACAATCCCAACTGCACCCTGTGCCACGCCATCATCGACCCGGTCGCCGGCACCTTCCAAAACTGGGACGAGCAGGGGCGTTTTCGACCACCGGAGGGTGGTTGGTACACGGACATGCGACCACCCGGGTTCGACGACGAGACGCTCCCGGCAGAGCAGTTTACGGCTGGGTTGCCGTGGCTGGCCGGCCGCATCGTCGAGGACCCGCGCTTCGCCGCGAGCGTGGTGCACATCATGTTCAAGGGGCTTTCGGGGCAGGATCCGCTGCGGGAGCCCACGGACACCGCCGCCGAGGACTACCTGGCGAAGGTACGGGCCTTCGAGGTCCAAAGCGAGATCTTTGGCGAGATCGCCCAGGCCTTCCGCGACAGCGACTACGATCTGCGCACGGTCATCAAGGCCATCGTCAAGACGCCGTACTATCGTGCAGCGAACGCCGAGTCGCTCGACGAGGTGCGGTCGCTGGAGCTTGCCGAGGTGGGCACCGGTCGGTTGCTCACGCCCGAACAGCTCCACCGCAAGATCGAGGCGGTGACCGGTTATCCGTGGCGCAGAAACGCCGACGGCGACGACTATCTGCTCGACCTCGACTGGTTCCGCATCTTCTACGGGGGGATCGATTCCGACACCGTGACCACGCGGATCACCGAGCCCAACGGTATCATGGCGAACGTGGCCGCGCGCATGGCCAATGAGATGAGCTGCTGGACGACCGCCCGGGACTTCGTGTTGCCGCCCGCGGAACGCCGTATGTTCCCCTTCGTGGAGCGCTCCTTCGAGCCGGAGGACGACAATGGGTTCGAGGTGCCCGCCGCGGCGCAGGCGATTCGCACGAACATCCAGTACCTCCACCAGCGGTTGCTCGGTGAGTACCTCGACTTGAACGACCCCGAGATCAACCGAACCTACGAGGTGTTCCTGTCCGTCTGGAAAGACGGGCGCAAGGGGGTTGCCGATGGCACCTACGACGCCTTCTTGCCGTTCCAGTGCCGCGCCGTCGAGGACTTCTGGACCGGCCAGGAGTTCCCCGACGCCGAGAAGATCGAACGCGATGATCGCTACACGGTGCGCGCGTGGATGGCGGTCGTCACCTACCTCATGATGGATTACCGCTTCCTGCACGAGTAAAGGAGGACCTTCGCCATGGATCGACGCACGTTCATCAAGGTATGTTCCCTCGCGGGCCTGTCCGTCGTGGCTCCGGTCGTACGCGGTGAAGAACCCCTCGCAGGCAGACCACGTGGGGACCATGCGCCCTACGACGGCCTGTTCTTCGTGATGGTCAACGCCGGCGGAGGCTGGGACCCAACCCACCTTTGCGACCCCAAGGGTGCGGGAAGCCCCGACGAGGTGGCTCCGATCAACAACTTCCTCGAAGCGGACATCGAGCAGGCGGGGAACATCCGCTATGCCCCGGTCGGAGGCAACGCCGCCTTCTTCCAGAAACACTACAGCCGCCTGTGCGTCATCAACGGCATCGACATGAAGACGAACGGCCACGACGCCGGGTCGCGGCACACCTGGTCCGGACGCCTGGGTGAAGGTTGGCCGTCGATGTCGGCGTTCTTCGCGGCGAGCTTCGCACCGGAGCAGCCCATGGCGTTCTTGAGCTTCGGGGGCTTCGATCGAACGTCAGGGATCGTGGCGCGCACCCGCAGCGGCAACGTCAACGCACTTGCGCGCCTGGCCTACCCCGAGCGCCGGGACCCCGACGACCCGGAGAGCCTGTTCCACTCCCAGTTCGCCCTCGACACGATCCGAAACGCGCACGCGGGGCGGGCCGAAGCGCTGCTCGCGGGGCAGAACCTACCCAAGATCCGTCACGCCATGAGCACCCTGTTCACGGCGCGCAGCGGTTCGAACGAACTCCAGAAGCTGCAGGAGTATCTGCCCGATGAACTCGACCAGGACAGCTTCCGCCGCCAGGTGCAGGTGGCGCTCGCGGCCTACCGCGCGGGGATCTGCGTATCCTGCAACCTCCACCTGGGTGGCTTCGATACCCACGGAAACCACGACGCGCAGCACATCCCGCGCCTGCAGACGCTGCTCGAGGGGCTCGACTTCCTGTTTGACGAGGCCGAGGCCGCTGGGGTCATCGACCGTACCCTCGTCGTGGTGGGCTCCGACTTCGGTCGGACGCCGGGCTACAATGACGGCAACGGCAAGGACCACTGGTCCGTGACCAGTATGATGCTGGCGGGGCCGGGGATCCCCGGCAACCGCGTCATCGGGCAGACGGACGACGGCCACCACCCCATCGCGGTGGACCCGTCGAGCTTGCAGCCGTCCGAGAGCGGGATCCGAATCGAGCCCAAGCACATCCACCGAGCGCTTCGCAAGCTGGCGGGCGTGGGGGATTCCGAGCTCGCGGCGATGTTCCCGCTCGACGGAGAGGATCTTCCCCTCTTTTCGTAGGCGCACGGCACATCTGTGCGGTGGCGCGGGGCGACTGGCCGCGGTGCTGCTATCTTCGCGCGGCCGGTGATCCTGCTCGTGCTCGGCTACGTCCTCATCTTCGTCACCGTCCTGGCGATGCTCGGCGTCGTTCGGATCGCGCTGTCTGGCGCCCGTTCACAGCGATACCTCGCCGAATCCGGCGAGGATGCGCCGCTTGCGATGGAGCACCTGCCGCCCGCCCTGCGGCGCCTGGTTGCAGACACGCGGATTCTGCGTGTGTCCCTCGAAGGGCCTGTGCGCATGGTCACGGAGCTACGAAGCGGCGCCCTCGACCGGCGTGTCGAAGACCCGGACGTCTTCGAGCGCACGCTCATGGACGTCGAGCGCGAGGTCACCGAGTGGCTGCGGAACCTCGAGGACGCGGCCGGGCGACACCCCGAGCCGTTCGAGGACGCTGGGATCGACGTGGCCGAGGTGCGCGCCCTCATCGACGATGGGAATGCCATGTTCCAGCGCGACCGTCTCCTGGCGCCGGATGAGGTCGCGCTTTCCCGGTTGACCCGCCTGCTCGAGGTCATGCGCCGCATCGAGGACGCCCTGCAACGTCCCGGGCGCCTGTATCGCTAGACTCGGAGTGTCTTCCGTTCGAGCCCGGTCGCCGTGCCGGCGCAAGCGGCGTCTGCCGTGGATGGCCCTGACCAAGACGCACCGGTTCAGGGGGCGGGCGGTTTCCCCTCGACGAACTTGCGCGCACAGGCGTCCTTGAGACGGTTGACCCCCTCCCCAGCCATGTCGAACAGGGGGTCGGGTGCGTGATCGAGGGCGTTGGCAAGACACGAGGCCCCCTCGAAGGAGCCTTTCAGACACACGGCCCGCATCCGGCCGAGGTTCTTGCTCTTTTGATCGAACCACCGCGTGACGGCCTCCACGTCACGGTTGTTGCGCATGAACGCCTCGTAGGCGCGCACGACCCGCTCGCAGGCATCCGCCTTGTCCTTGGGCATGTCCTTCGGGAGCGAGGCGGCCGCGTCGATGGCCTCGGCCAGGGCGCGCTCCTGCGCCTCCTTTTCGGCCTTCTTCTTGGCGAGTTCGGCGAGCCGCTTGGCCTCCAGTTCCTCGGCGACCTTGCGTTCCTTGCTCTCGAACTCGAATGCCTTGGCGATGGATGCCTCGTCGGCGGTTCCTTTTCCGCACGACGGGACGACAGCGGAGAGGGTGAGTAGCCAGATGACGGCACGTGGCGCGTTCTCGTTCATGGCCATGGGATCGAGCCTCCTTACGGTGCTTGGATGACGCCCAAGCGACGACCCACCGAGACGAAGGCGTCCACCGCCCGATCGATCTCCTCGGGGGTGTGCGCGGCGGAGATCTGCACGCGGATGCGTGCTTGCCCGCGCGGCACCACCGGATAGCTGAAGCCGATGACGTAGATGCCCTCGTCGAGCAAGAGGCGGGCGAAGTCCACCGCGAGCCTGGCCTCTCCGAGCATGATGGGGACGATGGGGTGCGTGCCGGGGCGGATCGAAAAACCCGCGGCGGTCATCTTCTCCCGAAAGCGGCGGGTGTTGTCCGCCAGCCGGTCGCGCAGCTCCGTCGAGCCACTGAGCAGGTCGAGAACCGCGAGGCTGCCCGCCACGATGGGGGGGGCGAGGGTGTTGCTGAACAGGTACGGACGGGAGCGGTTGCGAAGCAGTGCGACGATCTCCTTGCGCGCGCTGGTGAACCCGCCCGAGGCGCCGCCGAGCGCCTTGCCCAGGGTCGAGGTGATGATGTCCACCCGCCCCATCACGCCGCAGTGCTCGTGCGTGCCGCGCCCGGTCTCGCCCACGAAGCCCGTGGCGTGGCTGTCGTCCACCATCACCATCGCACCGTAACGCTCCGCCAGGTCGCAGATGCGGTCGAGGCGGGCGATGTCACCGTCCATGCTGAAGACGCCGTCCGTGGCGATCATGCGCAGGCGCTTTCCCTGGGTCGCCGCCAGCTTCGCCTCCAGGTCCTCCATGTCGTCGTGCTTGAAACGGTGGCGCTCGGCCTTGCACAGGCGGATCCCGTCGATGATCGACGCGTGGTTGAGCTCGTCGGAGATCACGGCGTCTTCGGGGCCCAGCAACGTCTCGAACAGGCCGCCGTTGGCGTCGAAGCACGAGCTGTAGAGGATCGTGTCCTCCATGCCCAGGAACTCGCTAAGGCGCGCCTCCAGGTCCTTGTGCCAGTCCTGGGTGCCACAGATGAAGCGCACGGAGCTGAGGCCGTAGCCGCGCTCGTCGAGCGCCCGGTGCGCCGCCTCGATGACCTTCGGGTGGCTCGAAAGACCCAGGTAATTGTTCGCGCAGAAGTTCAGGACCTCGCGGCCGGCGACGCGGATCCGGTCGCCTTGGGGGGATTCGAGGATCCGCTCGTCCTTCGACAGGCCGGCGGCCTCGATCTCGTCGAGGATGGACTGGTAGACGGGGCGTGCTGGGTCGAACATGAAGAACTCCTCAGGGGGCTGCGGCGGGGGAGGGCGCCTCGGCCGACCGGCCGTGTACGAGCGCCCGGACCTTCGGAACGAGGTCGTCGGTCATGGCGTCGAGGTCGAACCTGGGGCGAAAACTCCAGTCGGTCCGCGCGGCGGTGTCGTCGAGGGCGCGCGGCCACGAGTCCAGGATCGCCTGGCGTTCGGGGTCGGGCTCGAAGTCGATCCGGACGCCCGGCAGCGCCCGCTGCACGCTCCGGGCGATCTCGTCGGCCCGCGGGCTGAACGCCGCGATGTTGTAGACGTGCCGGCGCAGCCGCGTTCGCGGCGCGAGGGCCAGATCCACCAGGCCGGCCACGGCGTCGGGCATGTACATCAGGGGGATCCGCGTGTCCGGCCGGCAAAACGCGGTGTAGTGTCCGAGCCGAACGCCGTCGTAGTACATGAACAGCGCATAGTCGCTCGTGCCCCCGCCGGGCAGGCTCGCGCTGATGAGGCCCGGAAAGCGAACGCCGCGAAAGTCCAGACCGTAGCGCTGCGCGTAGTAGGCGCCGAGCAGCTCGCCGGCCACCTTCGTCACCCCGTACATGGTGGTCGGGTGCAACGGGACGTCGTCGGGGACGACCTCCGGCAGGCCCGGGCCGAACACCGCGATCGTGCTGGTGAACACGCACTGCGGCACGCCGTGGATCCGGCAGGCCTCGAGCACGTTGTACGTGCCGGTTTGGTTCACGCGGTAGGTGGCCTGGGGATCCTGCTCCCCGCGCGCACTCAAGATCGCCGCCAGGTGGAAGATCCGCTGCGGGCGCAGGCACCCCACCAGGTCGGCCACGGCCCCGGGGGCCGTGACGTCGAGGCGGTGCCAGGGGATCGCGTCGAGCGTCGGATCCCCGTCGGGCCGGGGACGAAGGTCCGCGGCCACCACCGGCACGCCGCGGCCGACGAGGTGGCGAAGGAGGTCCTGACCGACCTGACCGGCCGCGCCGGTGACGAGCGTGGGGGCGGGATCTGGCACCGCGGGCCATGATGCGCGATCGCCCGGCACCTCGTAAACCGCGCGCGCTCGGGGCGGGGATCGGGGCGCGCACCCCCCGCCTCGCCGTGCCGCGAAGGGCGGCCGAGCAGGCAGAAAACGTCGTTTTCGACGTGTTCTCCACCCACCGGGGCGGCCCGCCGGTTCCCGCGGCCGCTACGACTCGGGCACGATGTCCACCTCCGGCTCGCGCTCGCGGAAGGCGTTGAGGCGCGGGTCCTGGTAGCGCCGGTAGTCGATGGGCCAGGGGGTCACCGTGGTCGCGCCGTCCTTGCGCGTGACCGAAAGGGCCATCGGCCGCACGTCGCGGTAGCTGCTGTCGCGCGGGATGTCGTCGTTCGCCACCCCGCCGGCCGAGAACACCGTGAGCAACCGGGCATCCTCGCTCGGGAAGTGGTCCTTGAAGCCGCGGTTGATCTTCTCGTGGCCGCGCACGAGCAGGCGGCAGCCGATGCGGCCCATGAAGTTCAGGAACTGTCGCCGCCCGAAGGGAAACCGTGCGCTGGCGGCCTGCAGGTCGTCGGGGATCTGGTCCGCCCGCGAAGGGTCGCTCCAGAGCATCTCGAAGCGGATGTCCGGGTCGTTGAGGCTCGAAAGGTCGCGCCACTTCGACCGCAGCGTGGCGTCGCGCGGGATCCCGGCGTGCACGAACAGGCCGCGCCCGAACAGCAGGCTGTTGGGCATGTTCTCGAAGAAGCGCCGGTAGCGGCGGAACACGTCCTCGGAGACCAGGGCGCTGAGCGAGTTGATCGCCTCGGCCGGCCGCACGCCGCCGTAGACCCGCCCCTCGTGCTCGATGTAGTACTCGTGGTTGCCGCGCAGCACGAACACGTGATCCGGCGCCGCCAGAAAGAGCTGGAGCACCGCGCGAAGGACCCCGTTGTAGCTGAAGCGCCCGCGGTCGATGTAGTCGCCCAACAAGACGAGCGCGGGGAAGGGTTCCTTGCCGGGGGCGCTCTGATAGCGACGCACCCGCTCCATGAAGCCGCTTTGCATCACCGCGGCCTTGAGGTTGCTGTAGCAGCCGTGCAGGTCCCCGAGCACGGTGAGTTCCGCGTCCTGCTCCGACGGAGGCACCACGTGCACGTGCCCGTCGAGGAAGGGATCGCCCGCAAGCTCGTCCACGCTCGCCTTCCCCCGAAGGCGCCCCTGACCGCGGGCGCGCATCGCGTCCCACAGGGCCTCGGCCTTGTCGAGCACCGCCAGGTCGGCGTCGATCTGCCGCCGGATCTTCGCCGGGTCGCGCGAGTAGTGGTGTTCGTTGGTGCGGAAGAAGGGGTGGTCCTCGGCCACCGGCGCGATCTCGGTCGGGGACGTCACCTCCACCGGGTCGCCCACCAGGTCCACGTCGTCGATGAGGATCTCCTGGTCGAGCAGCTCGGCCAGGTCGTTGCGAAACGCCACCTCCGCCGGGTGCACCACCCCGTCCGCCTCGATGAATCCGTCCACCACCTCCATCAGGGACGCCCGCGCCGGTTCGTCGAGTGCCGAGAGCATCTCGAAGCAGCGGAGCTTGAGCTTGCTCAGCACGAAGTCCTTCGGATCCTCTCCGTCGGCCACGGCCTCGTCGAACAGCTCGCGTACCTCGCGGTCGATGTCGCGGAACACCTCCACGTAGTGCTCGTGTTGGCGCTCGATCTCCTCGAACCGAAGCTCGGGCGAGAGCGCCCCGCGGGCGTCCACCCGCTCGGTCACGATCGTGCGCAGGAACTTGCGCACGAAGGCCTTCTCCGTGAGGTCGAACTCCGAGTCGATGTAGCCGAGCGCGGTGAGGTAGTAGAGGACGGCTTCGATCTGGCGTTCGGCGATCTCGGGGTTCGAGCTGAGCTGCATCGCACGAGGCTCCTTGCGGGGGGCGGCCCGGAAGGGCGCGGTTTTCATCGTACCCCGGACCGCACCACCGTGCAGGCGGCGCAGGCCCGCGGGCCGATGGGACGGCCCGCGGGTTGCCGCGCAGCCCGGATCCGATAGGATCCAAAGGCGCCGACCCGATGCGTTGCCACGCGTACATGCTGCCGGCCGAGGTCTACCGGGACCTCGAGGTGCAGATCCTCGATGGGCTCGAAGGGGACCGCGCCCGGCTGGCCTACCTGGTCGAGGAGCACGACGTGGACGTGGAGCTGCTCAGTGGCGAGTGGCGCCTATTGTTCCGCGAAACGGCCGACAGCCTGCACCAGGTGTGGAAGCCCGACCGCGGCCTCGCCCGCATGGCCGTGGCCCCCGAGCAGGTGCCGCGGCTGGTGGAGGTCCTGCGCGATCCGGCCCGCGTGGCCGCCTGGGAGCCGGTGCGCTTCGGCCTGGCGGAGCTGACCGACGTGGTCCCGGACCACCCGGACCTCGCCGGCCTCGTGTTCGTCGAGGAGACCGAGGACTGGCTGTGGCAGGAGCGGGCCTTCGAGATCTTCGCGCTGCGCCGCCAGGTCTTCGAGCTGGTCGAGCCCTTCATCGACGACCTGCTCGCCACCCGGAACTTCGCGGCCCTGGCCCGGCTCGCCGGGGACCACGCCGAGGGCGGGATCGAGTTTACCCGCGGGCGCTGGAAGACCCTGCTCGACGCCGCGCGGGAGAAGACGCCGGAGCTCTTGCCGGTCATCGAGGGGCTCGTCGCCCGGCCGTCGGACTACACCCTGGTGCGCGAGGCCCTGGCCCTCGTGGCGCCGGCCGAGGCGCAACCGAGCCTCGAGGCGTGGTTGCGCGTGCACGCCGATGCGGACGACTATGCCTTCGTCTTCCGCGACCTCGACCGCGAGGAGGAGCAACTCGCCGACGAGTCGGGCCAGGCCAAGGCGGGGGTGCTCGGGTAGGGGCCGGGCACCGCGTCGGCTACGGGGTGGACACGGGGCCGAGCACCGGCACGGGGTCGGCCGCCGCGTACCGGCCGCGCGCGTCCCGCTCCACGCGGCACGCGGCCACGGCCGGGTCGTGGGTGAAGAACAGTCGCCCGCGCTCCAGTTCGAGGTCGGCGAGGAGGGCGCGCTTCTCGTCGATGAGCAGCTCCGGGAAGCGGTCGTAGCCCATCGTGATCGGGACGTGGACCCACGGCACGCCCGGGACGAGGTCGGCCGCGAAGACGAGGGGGCCCTCGGCGGTCTCGATCCACGAAAGGAGCATGCCCGGCGTGTGGCCGTTCGACACGCGAAAGCGCACGAGTGACCCGAGGGTCCGGCTGCGCTCGCCCTCGACGCATTCGAGGCGGCCGGTGGCCTCGAGCAGGGCCGGCAGTTCCGGGATGAACGAGGCACGGTCGCGCGGGTGCGGCGCCTTGGCCCGCGCAAAGGCGGCCGCGCCCACCACGTAGGCCGCGTTGGGGAAGACGAGCGCCGGCGGCTTCCCCTCGGCGTAGGGCGCAAGCAGCCCCCCCGCGTGGTCGAAGTGCAGGTGGGACAGGACCACCACGTCCACGTCCTCCGGCCGGATCCCGCGCGCGGCCAGGGAGGCGAGGAGCCGGTGCCCGTCCCCTTCGACGCCGTAGCGGGCGCGAAGCTTCGGCGGGAAGAACCACCCGATCCCGGCCTCGAACAGCACCGTGCGGCCGGCGGCCTCCCGCACCACCAGGCAGCGGCACGCCAGCTCGATCCGGTCGTGCTCGTCCGGCGGGCACCACCGGGCCCACAGGGCGCGGGGGCAGTTGCCGAACATGGCGCCGCCGTCGAGGCGCTGGCCGTTGCCTTCGACCGAGAAGATCTCCATGGCCACACCCATACCAAGCCGCCCGGCCCCGTGCTAGCTTCGCGCCCCCGGCGCGCGTCACTCCGGTGGCGTGTCGCGTCGAGGGACACGAAAGGAGATCGCTCGCATGTCCACCCAGAACCAACCCCTCGTCGGCATTCTCATGGGGAGCGCCTCGGACTGGCCCGTGGTGCAGCACGCGGCCAAGACCCTCGACGAGCTGTCCGTGCCCTGGGAGGCGCGGGTGCTTTCGGCCCACCGCACGCCGGACGATGCCCTCGAATACGCGGCCAGCGCCCGCAGCCGCGGGATCAAGGTGCTGGTGTGCGCGGCCGGGGGGGCGGCGCACCTGGCCGGGGTCGTGTCGGCCAAGACGCTCCTTCCGGTGCTCGGGATCCCCATGCAGGCCTGGTCCCTCGACGGCCTGGACTCGCTGCTGTCCATGGCGCAGATGCCCCGCGGCGTGCCGGTGGGGACGCTGGCGATCGGCAAGGCCGGTGCCGTCAACGCCGCGCTGCTCGCCGTCGCGATCCTCGCCCTGCAGGACGAGGACCTCTACGCGCGTTATGCCGCGTACCGAGAGCAGAAGGCCGAGGAGATCCGCGCCACGAAGTTGCCGCCTCCGGCGTAGCGGATGCGGCCTCGCCGGGTCTTGCCGCAGGCGCCGCGGTCGGCGAAGGTTGCCCGCACCGTGCCCGCCCGCATCGTCTTCGGGATCGACGAAGCCGGCCGTGGACCCGTGTTGGGTCCGATGGCGCTCGCCATCGTGGGACTGGCTCCCGCGGCCGCCGACGCGCTGTTGGAAGACGGTCTGGCCGACAGCAAGACCTTCGGCAGCACCCGGGCCGGGCGCGCCGCCCGGGCGCGCCTGGCCGCGGCCATCGTCGCGCGGGCGAGTTTCGTGCGCTGCGTGCTCGTGCCGGCCTTCGTGGTGGACGCCTTCACGGCGCGGCGCGGGCTCGACGAGCTGGAGCGCCTGGTGGCGCGGGATCTCGTCGCCGCGGCGCGGGCCGAGCACGACGGTCCCGTGGTGTGCGACGGCGCCCGCCTGTTCCGACCGCTCGAACGCCTGGTGCCGGGACTTTCGGCGCGGGACCGGGCCGACGCCGGCGAGCCGGCCGTGGCGGCGGCCTCCATCGTCGCCAAGCAGGCCCGGGACGAGGCCCTCGACGCCGTGCTCGCCCCGCTGGCGGACCGGTTCGGCCCGATCCGCGGCGGCGGCTACGCCAACGCCGCCACCCGCCGGTTCCTGCGGGCGCACCTGGAGGCGTTCGGCTGCCTGCCGCCGCACACGCGCCACACGTTCCTGCGCGGCGGGTTCCTCGACCGGCCGCCCGTACAGGCGTCGCTCGGTCTCGACGAAGGCGGGTGACCGGTCGCAAAGCCCGGGGCGCCGCGTCACGGGGCCGCGGGGCCGAACCCGCCCCCCGCCCGGTCGCTGCGGTCGGTCGTGTCCCGTGGGGCGTTGCGCCGAAGGGCGCCCAGCGACCGGCGCAGGCGCACCGCGGCGGCCGCGGCGGACAGGCGCACGAAGGTGCGGGCGGTGGCCGCCAGGGTGGGCAGATCGAGGGTGCTCGACAACGTGTCGGCGAACCCGAAGGGAAGCATCGACAGGATCGATCCGCGCGCGTACTCCAGGGCGAAGCACGCGTCCGGGAAGCGATAGCCGCCGGCCGTGCCACGGGGCAGGTGGTGCAGATCGCCCGGCCGGTAGACCCGCTTTTCGAGCTCGCCCGGCGTGTACGCCCACTGCTCACCGTGCAGGACCATGAAGTAGTCGTCCGCCCGAAAGCGCCCGGTATGGCCCTCGGTTCCGATCGGCGATCCGAACACGATGAGGTACTCGCGCGGGGAGGCGTGCAGGATCTTCATCATCCCCATGGCGCCGCCGGCGTTGTTGAGCAGCCACGGCTCGTTTCGCACCACGTGGGCCGGGTAGCGCGCGGCCACGGCGTCCACCACCCGATCGATGCGCGCCGGAAAGGGGGCATCGAGGTGCGCCCGCACGAGGCCGTGGAGTACATCGGGGTCGAAGACGTAACCCATGAAAGTCCCGGTCAGACGATGAGCCGGGCCGCGCCGGCATGGCGGCTGGCGAACAGGAGGTTCTGAAAGACGTTGTCGTCGCGCCAGACGTCGCCGGCGAGCATGGTCACGAGGCCGCGCCGCATGGCCGGGTCCGGGTCCACCGAAAAAAACAGGTTCTCGAAGATCGCGGTGTGATAGAAGCGGTGGATCAGGAGGTAGAAGGCCTGGTAGGCGCGCTTCATGTGCTCGGCGTGGGGGGCGAGCAGCGCGGGGTCGGCTTCGTCGCCGCGCTCGAAGGCGTCGGCGATGCGCTCGGCCGCCCGCCGGGCCCCCAGGAGCGCGAGGGTCACGCCCGAGGAGAACACCGGGTCCAGGAAGCAGGCGGCGTCGCCCACGCAGGTGAAGCGCGGCCCATGGGGGGCGCGGTTGAGGAAGCTGTAGTCGCCCACCAGCACCGGTTCGCCGGGGCGGGCGCCCTCCGTCCAGCGGGTAAGCAGCGGCGAGGAGGCCACCGCCGCGCGCACGTCGTCCCGCGTGACCGGCCCTTCCTTGGCGACGATCCCCACGGACAGCCGCCGTCCTGCAAGGGGGATCGCCCAGATCCACCCGGTGGGCGTGCGCAGGATCTGGATGTTTCCATGGGGCTCGATCTCCGCGCGCGCGGCGTCGGAAAGACCTTCGTAGTGGACGAATGCCGCGGCGCGGCCGAAGTCGCCGATCTTGACCAGGGTCCGGTTGCGCCGCGCCAGCAGCGCCTGCTGGCCGGTGGCGTCCACCAGGTACCGGGCCTCGATCGGCCCGCAGGTGCCCTCGGTCTCCACGCGCACGCCGTCGGGCCCGACTTCGACGGCGCGGGCGCGGACCCCGAATTCGATCCGCGCCCCGCAGGCCGCGGCGTGGTCGGCCAGGATCGCGTCGAAGCGCGACCGCACCACGTGGTAGGCGTGGTCGGGGGTGCCGGGCAGCGTGTCCGAGAACCAGTAGGTCTGCGTCTGCCCCGTGGTCTCGTCCAGGAAGCGTGCGCCCGCCTTGTGCTGATGCTCGTCCGGGTCGAGGGCGATCCCCAGCTCGTCGAGGGCGCAAAGCGTCATGGGCAGCAGGGATTCGCCGATGTGGAAGCGGGGAAAGCGCGCGCGTTCGAGTACGTGCACGGCAAGGCCGCGGTGCGCGAGCACGGCCGCCGCCGCCGAACCGGCCGGCCCGGCCCCCAGCACGACGACGTCGCAGCGCGTCACCCTGCGACCTCCCGGAACACCAGGGACGTGTTGATCCCCCCGAAGGCGAAGTTGTTGTTCATGACGACCTTCGGGGTCGCGCGGCGGACCGTCGTGACGTAGTCGAGGGGGGCGCAGCGCTCGTCGAGGTGGTCGAGGTTGCGGGTCGGCGGCAGGAAGCCGCGCTGAATCGCCAGGATCGAGATCACGGACTCGATGGCGCCGCAGGCGCCGAGGGTGTGGCCCATGGTGCTCTTGGTCGAGGAGATCGGGATCCGCTCTCCGAAGACCGCGAAGGTCGCCTGGGTCTCGGCGATGTCGCCCAGCTCCGTGGCCGTGCCGTGGCCATTTATGTAGTCCACGTCGGCGGGCTCGAGACCGGCGTCTTCGAGGGCCAGGCGCATGGCGCCCGCCATGCCCGCCTGGGACGGGGCCGTGGCGTGCTGGCCGTCGCAGTTCGTGCCGTAGCCGACGATCTCCGCCAGGATCGGTGCGCCGCGGGCGAGCGCCGCCTCGTACGGTTCGAGGATCAAGGTGGCGGCCCCCTCGCCCACGACGAGCCCGTCGCGGTCTCGGTCGTACGGCCGCGGGCTCCGGTCCGGCGCGTCGTTGTAGGCGGTCGAGGTGGCGAACATGACGTCGAAGACGCCGGCGTGGATCGGATGCAGCTCCTCGGCGCCGCCGCAGATCATCACGTCGCACGCCCCGTCACGCACGGCCTCGTAGCCGTAGCCGATGCCCTGGCTGCCGCTCGTGCACGCCGAACACGTGGTGTAGATCCGCCCGTGGATCCCGTAAGCGATCCCCAGGTTCGCGGCCACCGTGTGGCTCATGAACTTGAAGTAGGCGCTCGACGGCATGCCCGCGAAGGTCTGTTCACGGAACAGCCGTCCCATGGTGGCCTCCATGGCCGTCGAGGAGCCGTGGGTGGAACCGTAGGACACCCCCGTGCGCTCCGCGGGCAGGGTCGCCGCGGTCCAGCCCGCCTGGGTCAGGGCCTGGTCCGTGGCGTACAGGGCGAGCCGCGCCACCCGTCCCATGGTACGCACGCGCTTGCGGGGAAACGACAGGTCGGCGTCCGTCACGGGCCCGGCCAGCCGCGTCTTGAGACCCTCGTACGCCGCCCAGGCCGGCATCGTGGTGATCCCCGAACGCGCGGCCAGCAGGCCTTCGGCCAGGGCCTCGACGGTCGATCCGACCGGTGAGGCGACGCCCATCCCCGTGACCACGACGCGGCGGCTCACGGCGCCATGCCTCCGTCGATGCCGATGGTCTGGCCCGTGATGTAGCCGGCCTCGTCGCTTGCGAGGAAGCGCACGAGCGCGGCCACTTCCTCCGGCCGCCCCACGCGGCGCATGGGGACGAGTCCGAGGGCGTGTTCGAGGGGCACGCCTTCGAGCATGTCCGTGTCGATGAGGCCCGGGGCGACGGCGTTGACCGTCACCCCCCGGCGCGCCACCTCGCGGGCGAGCGACCGGCACGCGCCGACCAGCCCCGCCTTGGCCGCCGCGTAGGCCACCTGGCCGCGGTTGCCCAGGATTGCGGAGACGGACGACAGCACCACGATCCGCCCCCAGCGCGCGCGCACCATGGGCATCACCAGCGGCTGCACCACGTTGTAGAAGCCGCCGAGGCTCGTGGCGATCACGGCGTCCCAGTCCTCGGGTGCGAGGGCGGGGAACGGCGCGTCGCGGGTGATCCCGGCGTTGTGCACCACGATCTGGAACGGCGTGGGATCGCGCGCGAGCAGCTCGTCGAGGGCCGCGCGGGCGGCGTCGCGGTCGGCCACGTCGAAGGCCACGGCCTCGACGCGGGCGTCGGCGGCCGTAAGCTCGTCGCACAGGGCGCGGGCCGGTCCTTCCGATGCGCGGTAATTGAAGACGACCTCGTGCCCCGCGGCGGCCAGGGCGCGGACGATGGCGGCGCCGATCCCCCGGCTACCGCCGGTGACGAAGGCGCGACGTGGTGTCGATGGTTCGGACATGGTGCGTTGCTCACGTACCAGGATCGGCGCCGTTCGTCAGGCGGGCGAGGTCCGCCGGATCCGGCGCGAACCGCAGGATCGACACGTCACCCTCGGCCAGGCAGGTCTCGCCGCGGGCGACGGTCCCGTGGAATTTCCACAGCTCGGCCTCGCCCCACACGTGCCGCACGGTGACGGTCAGCCGGTCCCCCACCGAGAAGCGTTCGGTGTGCAGGGCAAGGCGCGGCACGCCCACGACGTAGCCGCCGGTGACCTTCGCGCCCACGAAGCGCGCCTGGGTACCGAGCATCACGCCCACGGCCTGCGCCAGGTATTCCACCGCCACGACGGCCGGCACCCCCCGCCGGTCGGCGAACACCGCGTCGGGGCGGATCGTGACGGCGGCGGTCGCGGTGTCCTTCGACACCCGCAAGATGGTGTCGAGCAGCACCATGGGGGGTTCGTGCGGGAGCACGTCGGCCACCGGGGGATAGGGCGGCGGGATGTCCACGAAGCCGGGGGTCATGGTGGATCGGTCGGGTCGAACGACAGGGCGGCGCGGTAGACGTGGCCGCCGTCGCCGTCGAAGGGGCCAAGACTCGACAGCACCACGGGGCCGGGGCGGCGGGAGGTTATCGCATGGGTGAGGGCGGCGGCGGCCTCGGCGGGCGTGCCGGCGCGGGCGTCGCGCGGGTCGGGCGCGGCCGGTCCTTCGAGCACGAGGCGCGCACCGGGTCGGGCGGCCGCCAGGTGGAAGGCGGCGGCGGTCACCGCCGCCGGACCGCGCGGGGGCAGGGGCGGCGGGACGGGTTCGTCGGCGCACACCACCAGCACGTCGCCGTCGCCGGTGGCCAGACGTGCGGCGGCTTCGACGAGCGCCATCGCGGCGGTGTCGGGGCCGGCCGCCAGGGTCGTGTGGCCGGCCCGGTTCCCGCAGGCGATGCTGACGTAGCCGCAGGCCGTGTTGTGCACGCTGTTGTGGAAGCGGGTGGGCGAGACGTCGCCGTCCGGGTCGAGGACGGCGGCCAGCAGGGCCACGGTGACGGCGATTTCGCCGTGACTCGTGGCGTGGACGATCGGCAGGCGCCCGAGGTCGGCGCCGGTGGCGTCGGCCAGCCGGCCGAGCACCTCGGCCACCGCCCGCGAAAGCGGGCTCGTGCGGCGCCGCAGCATGGGCGGCAGGATCGCGGGCCGGAGGGTGCGCGCGTCCCCCTCGAACGCGGCGGCGCCGCGTACGTAGCATTCGATCGTCACGGTGCTCTCCCCAGTACGACGGCCACGTTGCTGCCGCCGAAGGCGAACGAGTTGGAGATCGCGACCGGCGGGTCGATCGGGCCCGGCGCGCGTGCCACGGCGCATTCGATGGCGCCGTCGATGGGTTCGGCGCCGAGGCTGGGGGGATAGCGTCCGTCCTGGAGGCAAAGGAGGGTGAGCACGGCTTCGAGGGCCCCGGCCGCTCCGAGGGTGTGGCCGGTCTTGGCCTTCGTGGAGGACACCGGCACCGTCGGCCCCAGGACCTCGACGACGGCCCGGGCCTCGGCGTCGTCGTTTTGCGTCGTGCCCGTCCCGTGGGCGTTGACGTAGCCCACCGCACCCGGCTCGATCCCGGCGTCGTCGAGGGCCGCCCGCATGGCGGCGGCGGCCCCGGCGCCCGACGGGTCCGGCGCGCTCATGTGGTGGGCGTCGGAGGATTCCCCCACGCCGAGCAGGCGCACGGGGGCGTCGGCGCCCGGGTCGAGCAGCACGAAGGCGGCGGCCTCGCCCAGGTTGATCCCGTCGCGCTCGGCCGAAAAGGGCCGGCAGGGGCGCCCGGACAGGACGCCCAGGGCCGCAAAGCCCCGCAGGGTCAGCGCGCACAGCGAATCCACCCCGCCGGCCACCACGGCGTCGGCCACGCCCGCCTCGATCCAGCGCTTGGCGGTGCCCAGGGCCTTGCCGCTCGACGAGCAGGCCGTCGAGACCACCGTCGCCGGCCCCCGCACCCCGAGCACCCGGCGCAAGAATTCCAGCGTGCCGTGCATGGCGTGCATCCGGTCGTAGTCGAACCACGCGGGCAACGGCGGCTCGAAGTCGGCCTCCTGCAGGGCGCGCTCGGTGGCTCGCACGCCGCCGGTGCTCGACCCGACGACCAGGCCCACCCGGTCGGCGCCGTAGCGGGTGGCGGCCCGCGCCACCGCCCCGACGAGCGGTTCGGCGGCCGCCAGGGCGATGCGGGCCTGCCGGCCGTCGAACGCGCGCAGGCTCGGCGGGGGGGCCGGCAGGGGCCCGGGCACCACGCCGCAGACGGTGCGCAGGGGGATCTCGAAGGGCGGCGGACCCAGGGGCCGGTCGTCGTCGAACAGAGCCCGATGCGCCGCCTCCAACGAGGCCCCGAGGGCGCTCGCGGCGTGCATCGCTGGGATCGGGACGCCGCCCATGCGCGGCGGACCATAGCAGATGCTTCAGCCGGTGCCGCCGGCCGGCGCCCCGCCGAGGGGATGGGTCTCGATGGTGTCGATGCGCAGGTCGTAGCCGTAGGGGGGCGCGGCGATCTCGACCCGGCGAGGGATCTCGCCCGGCCGGATGGGGGGCGAGAAGCGTACGATCGCCAGCGTGTGGCCCGCGCGGTCGAGGAACGTGCGCGTGGTCACCCGCCGGCCGTCGAGTCGCTCGACGATCGTGAAGGCGGGGGTGACGCGCCGGCGCCGTCCGTCCGCCGTCACCGTGCCGTCGCGGGCGTTCCAAAACAGCGCCCGGTGCACGTCGAACAGGATCCGTTCGGGGGGAAACGGCAGGTCGAGGGAGACGAACGTCTCGAAGTGGACGTCGGTGCCCGTCTGCGTCAGGACGAAGGCCTTCGTGCCGAAGGGCGACAGGCCGAGCATCGTAAGGCGCCCGCCGGCAAGCTGCAGCACGGCATCGAAGGTGTGGGACCGGTCGCCGTAGCGGGCGGTCACCCGCTGGCGGGCCACGAAGGGCGGGACGTCGATCGCGCGCGTATCCTGCAACACGACCGGATCGCTGGGGCGGTCGGGCGGAGCGGACCGCGCGGGCGGGCGGCACGCGGCCAGGGCGATCACGAACGGGGCGAGCGCGCGGGTCACGGGTCCTCGGCGAGCAGGGCGAGGGTGATGGGGGCGAGCACGAAGGCCAGTAGGACGCCCAGGCCCGTGGTGCGGCCGATGGCGGCGAGGGCGGGCTGCTGCGAAAGACCGAGCAGGCCGAAGGACGCCACCGTCGAAAGGCACGCCACGGCGATCCCGACGAGGGTGCGCCCCGTGGCCTCGCGTCCGCGCGACTCGGCCAGGAACACGCCGTAGTCCACGCCCATGCTCAGCACGAGCAGGCACGAGACCAGGTGCAGCATCGTAAGCGGCTTGCCGGACCACGCGAGGATCGAAAGTGCCCCGCCGGCCGCCAGCAGGGCCGGCACGAACGCGGCCGCGGCGGTGCGAAGGTTGCGATAGCGCACGAGCACCAGCAGGGCCACCGCCGCGAGGCCGACGAGGACCATCGTCTCGATGCGCCGGCGATACCGCCCGTAGGCGCGCGCCAGGAAGGCGCGCTGGTCGAAGTACACGACGTCGTCGAGGTCGGCCAGGGCCGCGCCCAGGGCGGCGGGGTCGTCCACCCGTTGCAGGAAGGACAGCAGCGCCACCTGGCCCGGCAGGTCCACGCGAAACGACCCGGCGGCGCCGGCCAGCGGCGAGTCGGCGAGCGCCTGCCAGGTCAGCAGCGGTTTTTGCGGGGCGCGCAGGTCATCGGCGGCGCGGGCGAAGGCGGCGGGTGCGAATCCGTGGCGTGCCAGCGCCGCCTGCAGGCGGTCCGCGACGGCCGGGTCGTCGAAGACGGCCAGGTTCGCCCGCTGCAGCGCCTCGGACCACAGGAAGTCGTGTAGCGACCGGACCCGTACGCGGCCGGCCTCGACCAGCGGCGCCAGGCGGACGGCGGCCTCGTCGTTGGCGCGCAGGGCCGCCTCCAGGTCGTCGCCGAAGGCCACGACGAAGCGGCTGGCGTCGGCCCGCATCACCCGCGCCCGCACGCGCTCGTCTTCCTCCAGCATGGTCGGTTCGAGCCGCTGCAGGGCGCGGGCGTCGTCCTCGAAGCGCACCCGCGGCAGCCCGGTGGCGCACAGCAGCCCGGCGGCCGCGAGCAGCCCCAGCCCCACGCCCCGGCGGCGCGCCGCGCCCGCCAGCACCCGCGCGCCGAGGCGGGCCGCGCGGCGGGTCGCGGGCACGGCGGCGAGCGTCGCCGGCAGGAAGGGCACCACGATCCACCGGGTGGCCAGCGCCGCGGCCGCCACACCCGCCGAGGCGAACACCCCCATCTCGCGTACGGCGGGGAACGAGGCGGCGGCCAGGCCGGCGAAGCCCGCCACGGTGGTGGCCGCCCCGAGGCCGATCCCGGTGAACACCTCGCGTACGGCCGCCGCCCGGCGCACGGGCCCCTCGCCCCCGCGCAGGTGGGCGTACAGGTGGCTCGGGTAGTCGATGGCGACGCCGATGAGCGTGGCGCCGAAGGCGAGGGTCAGGCCGTGGATCGTGCCGAACAGCGCGGTCGCGGCGGCCGCCCCCGCGGCGATCCCGGCCGCCAGGGGCAAGAAGGCCAGCGCCACGAGCCGCAGCGAGCGCGCGAACACGCCGAGGATCGCGAGCACGCCCACGGTGGAGGCGATCGAGATCCGCTGAACGTCGGCGCGGATCGTGTCCTCGGACCACCGGGCGATGCGGTGGATCGAGCTTTGCTCCACGCGGACGGATGGGCCGTGGCGCCCGGTGACCTCGGCCACGATCCCGTCGAGGCGGTCCAGGAAGGGGCGGGTGTGGGCGCCGTCGAAGGGCGCGTGCTTCGTCGCCGCCAGCACGACGGCGGCCCGGCCGTCGGCGGTCACGAAGCGGCCCTCGTCCAGGTTCGGCCCCTCGGACCGGGCGCGTTCGAGGGCCCGCAGTCGGTCGTAGGTCAGCAGCCACGGGTCGGCCGGCGCGAGGCGCTTGACCAACGGCGCCAGCGGCCCGGCCAGCGCACGCCGCAAGCGCACGAGGGCACGGTCGAGGCCGTCGGGGGAGGCGAGCTCGGCGGTCTTCGCCGGGTCGTCGCGGGCCATGGCGAAGCGCACGGGCTCGTAGAGATCGAGCAGCGCGGGTCCGGCGGCCTCGTCCGCGCCGCGCCGCACCCAGGCCACCTCGGGATCGGCGGCCAGGGCGGCGGCGATCTCGTCCGCGGCGGCGTGGGCCGTCTCGAGGGTCGCGGCGTCCACGGTCAGCACGACGGTGCGGGCGAGCGCCGAACTGGGCAGGGCGGCCGACAGGGCCCCCAGACGCCGGTCCTCCGTCGCGGCGAGAAAGTGGGTGACCTGGGTCGAGACGCGCACGTTTCGGGCCACGTACGCGGCGCAGATCGCCACGAGGACGAGGCCGACGAGGGCCGGCAGCATGGCGCGCGGGCGACCCATGGGACCGGCATCGTGGCGGCAAAGCCGCCGCCGCGCAAAGGGGCCGCGTGGTAGGTTGTGCGCTGCCCGCCGCCCGTGCGCCCCGACGATCCCGAGCTGTTGCGTCTGCTGCGTCGTATCTACCGGGGCGTGTGGGGCTACGACGTCGGGCCCGCGGACGCGGCCCGGGTGGAGCGCTCGGGAGGGGCGGAGACCTACGGGGAGATCCGGCCCGCCGCCGCCGCCCGCCTGCTGGCCCACCTGCGCCTCGGCCCGTCCGACGTGCTGTACGACCTCGGCTCGGGCACGGGCCGCTTCGCCCTGCACGCCGCGCTCGGCACCCGGGTGGGGCGGGTCGTGGGCGTGGAGCTTGCGCGCGCGCGGCACGAGGCGGCCGTCGCGGCGCGGGCGGCCGCGCGGGCCGCGGGCCGCCGCCGGGCGGACCGGCTCGAGCTGCGCTGCGCCGATCTCCTGCGCGTGTCCCTCGCGGACGCCACGGTGGTCTACTGCTGCGACACGGCCTTTCCCGAGCCGTTCCTCGCGCGCCTGGCCCGCAAGGTGGCGCGCGCGCGGCCGGGCCTGCGCTTCGTCAGCACCGCGCCGCTCGACCCGTCGCCGCGCCTTGCGCTCGAAGAGGTCCTGCGCCTGGACATGAGCTGGCGCCGGCGCTCGAAGACCTACCTGTACCGCGTCGCGGCCGGCGGCCGGTCACGGTAGGCGGAAGAGCCGGGCGCGTTCTTCTTGCGTGAACGCCCGGTGCGGGTCCACGTCCGTGAAGGTCATGCGGGTGGTGTCGCCGCCGCGCTCGACGATCTCGAGCACCTCCAGGACGACGTCGTGGCCCTCGATCATCATGTGGTCGAGGATCCTCCGCAGCGGGTCGGCGCGCGGCACGAGTCGCAGGCGCCAGCCGTCGCCCTCGCGCGGCTCGAACGTGATCGTGTACAGCGCCGAAAGGCGCGCCTCGTCCCCGGCCAGCACCGACCGCACCGTGTCCACGAACATGCGCACCACGGGCTGCTTCGACAGGTCGAGGGTGTCGCGCCGCCCGCCGGAAGCGGTGGCGAGCCGGTCGCCGTCGAGCAGGACGGTGGCCGGCTCGGGCCGGTCCTGGTGCCGGACCATGGCGCCGGGGCGCGCGTAGTACAATCGGCCCTCGGAGACGAGGGGCTCGATCAACAGCGCCATGCGCTTTTCTTCGCGGTATCGCGCCGAAAGGCCCGGGATGCGGGCGAAGCGTGCCAGCAGCGCGTGCGCGGTGGAGGCGGCGGTCTCGGAGGTCGGCGCCGGGGGGGCGGCCGCGGCCGGGCCCGGGCGCGCGGCGGCGGCCAGGGCGAGGGCGAACAGGGCGAGGCTAGTCCGTGCGTGCATGGCCCAGGAGTCGTTCGAGCAGGACGGGGGGCGTGGACAACAGCAAGGTGCCCCGGTCGTCGCAGGTGGCGAGGGTCGTGTGCCCGCGGGCCGCACGGCGGCCCAGGGTCTCGTTGAAGATCTCGAAGCGTACGTTGATCCGCGGATCCACCTCGTCGATCCAGCCCTCCACGCGGACCTCGTCGCGGTAGCGCAGCGCCGCGGCGTAGCGGCATCGGCTCTCGATGACGTAGAAGCGGTGCCCCGTGGCGAGCAGCTCGGCGCCGTCGAGGTCCAGCGCCGTCAGGATCTTCGTGCGGGCGAGCTCCATGTACTTGTAGTAGTGCCCGTGCCAGACCACACCGAGCGGGTCGCAGTCGTGGAACGGCACCTGCAGGCGCACGGTGGCCGGGTGCAGGCGCATCGCGGCGACCGGCCGGCTCATGCCGGCGCCCCCACGGGAAGGCGCCCGCTGCGGTAGAGGTCCAGCAGGCGGACGATGTCGGCGTCCTGGGGGCGGTCGGCGGTCACCATGGGGATCTCGGCCCGTACGGCCGCGTGCAGCCGGCGACTGCCGGGGCCCGGCGCGGCGTCCTCGCGCAGGTCGATCCCCTGGCAGGCGGCCAGGGTGACGACGGCCGCCACGGGCTCGGCCGCGTCGAGCACGCGCAGGCAGTCGTGCGCGGCGTGCGTGCCCATGCTCACGATGTCCTGGTTGTGGCATTCCGTGCTGCGAGAAAAGACGCTCGCGGGCATCGTGTTCTTCATGGCCTCGGCGCAAAGGGCCGAGGCGGTGATCTGCATGGCCTTGAAGCCGTGCCGGGCCGCGGCGTCGGCGCCGGGGGCCACCAGGTTCGCCGGCAGCCCGTTGTTCGTGGCCGCCCCGCACAACAGCGCCATCTGCCGGTCGAGCAGGCCCGCGGCGTTCGCCACCGCCGTCTTGAGGCCGTCCATGGCGAAGGCCACGTGGCCGCCGTAGAAGTTGCCGCCGCTTAGGACGTCGCCCGTGTCCGGGTCCACCAGGGGGTTGTCGTTGGCGCTGTTGAGCTCGACCGTGAGGATCCGCTCGGTCAGATCCACCGCATCGGACAGCACCCCGAGCACGTGGGGGGCGCAGCGGATCGAGTAGCGGTCCTGCAGGCGCTTGCGCGGGTCGCCCGCCGCCGGGTCGAACCCCAGGTCCTCGCGCAGCCAGGCGGCGACCTTGCGCTGGCCCGGGTGGGGCTTGGCGGCGTCGAGCCGCGGGTCGAAGTGACGCCGGTTGCTCGTCAGGGCGTCGGCGCAAAGGGCCGTGATCGCCGTCGCCCAGCGCAGCAGGCGGCGGGCCCGGTCCCAGGCGAGGATCCCGAGGGCCGTCATCACGCTCGTGCCGTTCATGAGCGCAAGGCCCTCCTTGGGCGCCAGCACGAGCGGCTCGATCCCGCAGGCGGCCAGGGCCTCGGCGGCCGGCACCTCGCGGCCCTCGAAGGTGACCGTCCGCTCGCCGCAAAGCGCTGCCGCCACGTACGACAGCGGGGTCAGATCGCCGCTTGCGCCCACCGAGCCGTACCACGGGATCCGCGGCAGGATGCGGTGCCGGACGAGGGCTTCGAGGGTGCGCAGCAGCACCGGGCGCACGCCGGACAGGCCGCGGGCCAGGGTGGCAAGGCGCACCACCAGCACGGCGAGGGCCGCGTCGTCGGGCAGGACCGGACCCACGCCGCAGCCGTGGTAGCGCACCAGGTTGCGTTGCAGGGCCCCCGCGGCGTCGCCGGGGACGCGGTTTTCGCACGAGTCGCCAAAGCCCGTGGTCACGCCGTAGATCTCCTCGCCGCGCGCGACGTGCTCGGCGACGGCGCGGGCGCCGGCTTCGAGACGCGCGATCACGGCGGGGTCGTTCGACAGCGCCAGCGGCCGACCCGCCACGACGTCGAGGACGTCGGAAAGGGCGAGGTCCGCCTCGCCGACGACGACGGGGGAGGAGGTGGTCATGGCTCGCTCCATGGGTCGAAGAAGTTGAACCAGCTGAAGGGGGCGCGATGTGCGTCTGCGGCGGGGCGGCTGGTCCGGGGCGCGGTGGGGCGGGCCGCGGGCAACGGCGGCCGGACGGTGCGCGTCGCCGGGGGCGCGGCGGCCGTCGAGCGCGCCGCGAACGTCGAGCCGCGGTCGGTCCGGCTGCGCCGATGATCGTGGGGGCGGCGGGCGGCCGCGTGCGAGGGGGCGTTCACGGGGCTGTGGGGGCGGGGAGTCTGCGGGGCCGCTTGCGCCGGCCCGGCAGCAGGCGGGCGACGATCGAGCGGGTGGCCAGGCGCGCGTGCAGGAGGCTGATCCGCACGTTGTCGCCCACCAGAC
>JALSIN010000130.1 GCA_026989935.1 Polyangiaceae bacterium
CCGTCGGTATCGGACAGCACGACCAGGTAGGCGTCCTTGCCGCCCTGCGGCGCGAGGTTGCAGCAGCCGGGCAGATCGATCCCCCCCTCCGTAAAGCCCGCCACGTACACCCGCTGCCCGTCCGCCACGATGCCGCGGCCCTTGTCGTCGGCCGGCCCGCCGATGGACGTGGCCCAAACCACGTCGAAGGTGGGCGAGAGCTTGACGACGAACGCGTCCCCCATCCCTCCGGCGGGCGCGATGGTCGCAAGCACCGACCCGTTCGGGTCATACACGACGGTGGGGTTGCTGCGCATGTACCCCGTGACGTAGATGTCGCCGGACGGCCCCACGGTCACCGCGGGCTGGCCGTCGTCCTCACCGCCGCCGATGCCCACGGCCCGCCCCGTCGGCTGCCCGTCCGTGGTGTACTCGGCCACGTAGACGTCGAAGTTGCCCTTGTTGCCCAGCGCAAGGATGCCCTTGATGTCGAGGACCGAACCGGAGAAGTGTCCGGCGACGACCACGGACGAGCCGAAGACGGCGATGGACTCGGCCTTGTCCTCGTCGTCGCTTTGTTGCGTCTCGATCCAGCGGGGCTCGAGCGTGGGCAGCATCGAAATCACGAACGCATCGCCCTTGAGTTCCGTGTTGACGGTCCAGTCCTTGCCCTGGAACCCGATCTTCATCTCCTGGCACCGCGCGTGTCCGGCCACGTACAGGTTGCCGGCGTCGTCGGCCGCGATGTCGCGCGCGTGGGTGACGTCGGCGATGTTGAAGAAGCCCGTGCAGTCGGCCGTCTGCTGGGCGAGCTTGTCCCCCGTGTCGAGATCGTGCTTCGTGATGCGAAACTGCTGTTTTCCGTTGTCGATCTGAAAGCCCAGGATGTCCAGATCCTTGCTGCGGATCCCGGCCACGTACACGGCCCCGTCCGACACGACCGCCCCCAACGGAATGTCGTAGCGGCTCGTGGACCAGATCTCGCGCACCCAGTCGAACGTCACCATGTCCATCCCGCCCCCGGTGCTCGTGCCGCCGGTGGAGGATCCGGTGCCCGTGGTCGAGCCGGCGGTGCCCGTGTTCGTGCTGCCCGCCGTGGTCGTGGTGGAGGTCGCCGTACCGCCGACACTGGCGTTGCTCGTGGCCCCCCCGGCCGTTCCACGGGTCCCCGCGGTCGCCGTCGCCGAGGTGGCGGTGCCGGAGAACCCGGAGGTCCGCGCCCCATCGTCGCCGCCACAGGCCGCCAGCGGCGACACCAAACCCAACATCACGGCGACTGCCGCGCCGGGGGATCGTTTCCACGAGGAGGTCCGCATGCCTTCAGGCTAGCACCTTCCGACCGCGTGCCCCCCGCGCCCGGCCGTCGGGCCGGAAACGCCTGGCGCAAGGGCCCGTCCCTACCCCTCCGGCGCGGGCTTGCAGGGCTTGTCCTCCGGCCCCACCTGCTGGCGGTAGTTGTTCCACACGGCCCAGTTGTTCGTCTCCGTCAGGGGGATCTGGCCGTTCGGAAAGGTGTTCGTCACGTGGTAGGTGTGCTGGTTCCAGATCGAGCGGGCGGCCACCCACTTGTCCTGCGGATCTTCGAGGACGAAGATGCCCTGCTTGTCGAATTGGGCCGGGACGACGATCTCTGCGTGGCCGTCGAGGTCCACGTCGGCCACCACGGGGTTCTCCAGGATCGTCCCCGAGGTGATGTCGAACTGGCTGAGCACGTCGCCCGTGTCGCCATCGTAGATCCGCAGCTTATACGTGTCGCGGTAGACCACCTCCGCGCGCCCGTCGCCGTTGAAGTCGAACAGCGTCGATCCGGTCGATCCGCTCGAAGCGTCCACGGTGGGCGACAACCACCGCACCCACGCCGACTGGCAGTAGGCCGGCAGGTTGTTCGGATCGCACTCCGGATCGAACACGAAGTAACCGGAATAGCCCGCCGCCGCGATCTCCGGCTTCTCGTCCCCGTCGAAGTCACCGACCGTCGGCGGACCGCCCCACTTCACTCCGAAGGTGACGGGACCCAAGATCACGTTCCCCGTGACCGGATGGTAGACGGTGAGCGTACCGGCCTGGTTCACCTGGGAGCTGACGAGCACGATCTCGGGCTCGGGGGTGTTCTCGTCGAAGTCCGCCACGGCCACGTAGCCGGCCACCATGGCCGCCACGTTCGCCGGGGTCTCGTCCGCGCCCGTCACGCCGTCGAAGATCCGGTTGCCCGTGACGACCTCGGGCGTGCCGTCGAGGTCCACGTCGGCCACCCCCGAGAGGATCCCCCACCAGCCCGTCGGCACGGTGTTGTTCCACATCGTCGTAAGCTGGCCGTTCTCGAAGCGCAGCGCCATGCCGGCGTAGACGATCTCAGGCGGCCCGGCGCCATCCAAGTTCACGACGGCCACGCCGCCGTCGGCATGCCCCCATCCGCCGGTCACGCCGGCCGCCTGCGAGGTCGCCAGGACGTTGCCGAAATGGTCGGTCACCACCACTTCGTGGGTCCCAAGCCCGAAACCTCCGATCTTGAGGCCGATGACTTCCAGATCCGTATCCCCGTCGAGGTCAGCGACCGCAAGCTGGCTGCGGATCCCGAACACGCCGGTCGGGGAGCGGTATAGCTCCGAGCAATCCGTGCCGTCGAGCACGACGAGCTTGCCCTGTTCTTCGCTGCCGCTGTAAACGGTTACGAGGATCTCGATGGACCCGTCGTTTTCGAGGTCCGCCACCACGGGCGTCATGATGACCGCGTGCTGCTCCCAACTGCACTTGATGATCGGATCCACGAACTCGGTAAACTCCGGCTTGCACACCTCGTCGCAGTTGGGGTCGCCGGGAAAGCACATCCCGAGGTCCACGGAGGCCCCCACGTCGAACTTGAGGCCGCCGGAGGTGCTCGCGCCGGCCGTCGCCGAGCCGGCCGTCACCGCCGTCGTCCCCCCAGAGGAGGAAGACGCACCGGCCGAGCCCACCGAGTCGGTCGCCGCAGACGCCCCGCCCGTGATCGTCGCCAGCCCGGAACCGCCCGTGGCACCCGCGGAGCCGGTCTGGCCGTCGCCACCGCCCGAGCAGCCCGAAAACGCCCCCGTGAGCGCACAAAAACCTACCATACGAAGGTATCTTCGTTGGGACATCGTCACCTCCATGGATACACGGTACCACGCCGGCCGAGGGCCCCGCAAGGGGTCGGGGAGGGGACACCGGTTGGGGGTGATGCCCCCCATGCCTTACGGCGCTCGAAGCCGCACCGCCAGCCAGGCCACGACGTCGTCGTACGGGTGCCGCCCGCCCGGCGCCCGACCGAGCCTCGCGTCGGCCGGAAAGCCCACGTGTCCGCCGCGGTCCACGATCCGCACGTCCACGGGGCCGCCGGGCGCGATGCGGCGAAGCGACGGTTCGAGCGACGAAAGCGGCACCATGGGGTCGTGCCGGGCGGCCACCAGGAGGGCCGGCACGGTCACGCGGCCGAGATGGGGCCCGACGCTCATCTGCTCGTAGTAGGCCTCGGCGCCGGCGAACCCGAACCGCGGCGCGACGATCGCCGTGTCCCACGCGTAGATCGTGCGGATCCTGCGGGCGCGGGCGAGCGGGATCGGGCCGCCGCCGCGCCGTGCCACCCGGGCATACATGCGCACCAGTTCCGCGAGCAGGTGCCGGCGGTAGGGCAGCGCGCGCGGGGCGTCGATGTGGGCGCGCGTGCGGTCGAGGTCGAGCGGCGGGCAGATCGCCGCCACCGCCCGCACCCGGGCGTCCGTGGGCGCGAGGGCGTAGCGCAGGGCGACGTGCCCCCCGAGGGAAAAGCCCACCAGCGCGATCCGCCGCACCGGGGCCAGCGACGGTGCCGCGAGCGCCGCGGCCACGTCCTCGGCGATCCCCGCGTGGTAGAAGTCGGCGCCCGATCCATCGGCCCCGCGCAGCGACAGCGCCAGCGCCGAAAACCCCGCGCGACGCACCGCGGCGACCATGCGCAGCACGTACGCGCTTTCGTGGCTGCCGCCCATGCCGTGGACGACCACCACCAGGTCGCCGCCGGCGCCGTAACGCGCGCCGGAAAGCGGCACGGGACCCCGCCGGGGGTCTTCGACGACGGCCCGAAAGGGTGCCGCCCGCCCCGGTCGCGGCGGGGCGATCCGGCCGGCCAGGTGCGGCCAGATCGTCCAGAAGTGGCCGTGGAGGTTCATGCGGGCGGCGCGAGCAGGCTCGGTTCGTAGTCGTCCGGCGGGACGAACCCCAAAAGGGCCAGGCACGTGGCGGCCACGTTGGCGAGGCCGGGATCGGGCGGCGGCGCGAGGCGGGGCGCCCCCCCGGGCGCCCGCGGGTCTTCGATCCAAAACGGCACCGGGTTCAGGCTGTGGCTCGTGCGCACGTGGATCCGCCCTGCCCCGTCGCGGTCGAACATGTGGTCGGCGTTGCCGTGGTCGGCCGTGACCACGAGCACCCCGCCGCGGTCGAGGACCGCGCGGCGCAGCCGGCCGAGGGCGAAGTCCACGCAGGCCACGGCCAGCCGCGCCGCCTCCGCGTCGCCCGTGTGCCCCACCATGTCCCCGTTGGCGAAGTTGACCCGCACAAAGTCGTACCGCCGGCGGCCCAGTTGCGCGACGATCCGGTCGGTCACCGCCCCCGCCTGCATCCACGGGTGATCCTTCGGGTCGAGGTCGCCCGACGGCACCTCCACGTAGTCCTCGAGCGCCGGGTCGAACGGCTCGGCACGGTTGCCGTTCCAGAAATACGTAACGTGCCCGAACTTGTGCGTCTCGGCGCAGGCGAGTTGCACCTTGCCGGCGGCGGCGAGCAGTTCGCCCATGGTGCGGTCGATGGCCGGCGGCGCCACGAGGAACCGCCGCGGGATCTTCCGGTCGCCGTCGTACTGCATCATCCCGGCGAAGAACACCGAAGGTCGGCGCACGCGGTCGAAACCGGCGAAGTCGTCCTCCTCGAAGGCCTGCGAGATCTCGATGGCCCGGTCGCCGCGGAAGTTCCAGAGCACCACGGCGTCCCCGTCCCGGATGGGCCCGACCGGCGCCCCGCCCTGCACCACCACGAACGGCGGCAGGTGCTGGTCCGAGCGCCCACACGCGCCGTAGAGGGTGCGGATCGCCTCGGCGGCCGACGCGAAGGGCCGCCCCTCGCCCAGCACGTGCGCCCGCCAGCCGCGCTCGACGATGGACCAGTCCGACTCGTAGCGATCCATCGTCGTGACCATGCGCCCGCCGCCGCTGGCGATGGCCGCGTCGATGCCCGCAGCGCGCAGCTCGGCCAGCTTGCCTTCGAGGCGCTCGACGTACGAAAGCCCCGTGCCCTCGGGCACGTCCCGGCCGTCGAGCAGCACGTGCAGCCGGATCCGGCCGATCTTTGCACGTGCGGCGCCGTCGAGGAGGGCGAACACGTGGTCGATGTGGCTGTGCACGTTGCCGTCGGACAACAGGCCGAGCAGGTGCAGCGTGCCGCCGGTGCAGTGGAGGTGCCGGACCAGCGCCTCGAACGCAGGCGACGTGAAGATCGAACCGTCCGCGATGGCCCGGTCCACCAGCTTGGCGCCCTGGTCGAACACCCGGCCCGCGCCCAGGGCGTTGTGCCCCACCTCGCTGTTGCCCATGTCCTTGTCCGTGGGCATGCCCACCGCGCGGCCGTGGGCCCGCAGGCGGGTGAAGCTGCGCAGCGCGGTGCCGTGGTCGAGACACGGGGTGCGGGCGAGCGCCACGGCGTCGCTTTCGTCCCCGCGGCCGATCCCCACGCCGTCGAGGACGACGCAGACCACGGGACCTTCCGGGGGCGCACGGTGGGGATCGGGACGAAGCGTAAGGGGCATGTCAGAACCATCCCTGGTAGCCCACGAAGGGGGCGATCGTCATGTCGAAGGGCGCCGTGTCGCGCACGGCGGTGGGGTCGGCCGCCGCCGCCGGATCGGCGCTCGTGCGTACGTTGGAGAAGACCTTGGAGAAGGAGGCCCCGAGCAGCAGGCCGTGGTGCTCGAACAGGGGGATCCCCAGCCCCGCGTCGCCCCGTACGACGAAGCCCACCCCGGACGCTCGGGTCTGCCGCGCGGGGTCCCCCGGCACCGGCCGGACCAGGTTGCCCACGACGATCCCCACCGCGCCGCCCACCTCCAGGAAGACGCGGCGAAGCGGGATCTGGAACGACGGCCCCGTGGCGAAGGTCGTCTGATCGAGGGCCGCCCAGCGGATCGCCGTGCGGGCGGTGCCGTCCTCGTCGAAGTACGCAAGGCGCACGCGGTCGAGGACGCGGTCGTGCCCGAGCACGAGCACGCCGCCGAGCCGGGCCGGCCCGAGCGGCACGCCGTGGTACCGGAACACGAACGCCGCGCCGAAGCCCACCGGCGGCGAGACGACCGCCGCGGCGCCCCCGGCGACCACCGGCACCCGCAGCTCCACCGCGACCGAGTAGACCGGCCGGTGCGAGGGGCGGCGGAGGATCTGCGGTGGAGGGCGGCGGGCCCGCACGGTCCCGGCGGGCCCGGCCACGGCCAGCGCGGCCACGCACGGCACGACGCGGCGGGCCCCGGCGGCTGCGGCTGTCGGTGCGCGCGCGGGCACGGCCGCCGACGTTAGCAGCGAGCGGCGCGCGCGGGCGGCGGCCCCGCCGGCGTTTCGCACGGGGCCCGAATGCGGGTATACGTTCGCCGCCGCCCATGACCGACCGACCGCGCAAGAACCGCTCCGCCCGCGATCTCGTCTACGTCCCCCTGTCGGTGGTGGCCTGGACGGGCTCGTTCGCCCTGATGATGGGCGCCGTGGCGCTGTCGGTGCCGGTGTCCTGGTTCGTGCCCTTCGAGCGCTTCCAGACCGGATTCCCCAAGAAGATGCTCGCCTCGTGCCTGCGGCTGACCGGCAGCCGGATCCGAGTGGACATCGACCCGGCGTTCGACCCGGAGCGCCCGTGCGTGTACGCCCACAACCACACGAGCGTCCTCGACGCCCACATCGCGGTCTGGGCGATCCCCGGGGTCTTTTGCGGGCTGGAGAACGAGGCACACCTCCACCTGCCGGGCTACGGCTGGCTGCTGCGCATGGCGAACGCGATCCCGGTGCCGCGGGCGCGGGAGGGGCGCTACCAGAAGGTGGCGGCGGCCTTTCGGGACCGCGCCGCGCGGGGGATCTCGATCCTTACGTTCCCGGAGGCGCACCGCACCCTCGACGGCAAGGTGCGCCCGTTTCGCCGCGGGGTGTTCTTCGCGGCGCGCGACGCCGGCCTGCCGGTGGTCCCGGTGGCCGCCCGGGGCATGTACGATCTCCTTCCGAAGGGCACCTGGCTCGTGCGCCCGAGCCGGATCCACGTGCGGATCGGGCCGCCGATCCCGACCGCGGGCCTTACGAACGAGCAGGTCGAGGATCTGACCCGCACGGTGCAGCGGATCGTCGCCGCTTGGGTGGAGGACGGACGCTGGACCGCCGCGGAGGAGCTGGCCGCCTTCGAGGCGCGGGTGGGCCGAGCCGAGCCCGCACCCCCACCGGTCGCCGAACGCCCCCGGACGGCCGCGCCACCGCCCGGTCGGCCGCCGCCCGGGGTCGCGGCCGCCCGCAGCACCGCCGACGTGTGAAGAAACGCCGCCGGGCGCCCTCGATTTTTCCCGCCACGCCTTGCTCTTGCAGCGCCCCTCCCCTACCCTCCGCGATCCCCACACCCCGCCGGAGGAAGGGTCCTATGTCTCCACTCGGTTCCCACTTCATCCTGGAGATGTACGACTGCCCGCCCGAGCGGCTCGACGACGTCGCCTGCGTCCTCGATGCCCTCCGAACGGCAGCGCAAAAGGCCCGATCCACCCTCCTAGCGGAGTCCCACCACCGATTCGATCCCCAGGGGGTGACCGCCGTGGCGCTCCTGGCCGAGTCGCACATCTCGATCCACACCTGGCCCGAGCTGGGCTACGCCGCCGCCGACGTGTTCACCTGCGGCGCCCACACGGATCCCAAGGCCGCCTGCGACTTCCTCGTGAAGGCCCTCGGGGCGGGGCGCTTCGAGCTTCGCACCCTTGCGCGGGGCGTGCTGCCGCCGGTGCGGCCGGTCCGGCTGCCGCGGGCCGCCGAGGGTTGAGGCAACGGCCGTGGCGACGCCCCCGACCGAGATCTTCTGGCAAGAGAAGACCAGCGCCGTCGATACCCACCTGCATGCGCTGCGGCGTGTGCTCGTGGACACGACGACGGCCTACCAGCACATGCGCATCGTCGAGACCGCGACCTTCGGGCGTGCCCTCATCCTCGACGGCAAGCTCCAGTCCGCCGCGGCCGACGAGGCCCTCTACCACGAACCGCTGGTGCACCTGCCCGCGATCGCCCACGGCGGGCCCAGGCGCGTGCTGATCCTCGGCGGCGGCGAGGGCGCCACAGCGCGCGAGGCCCTTGCGTGGCGCACGGTCGAGGAGGTGGTGATGGTGGACATCGACGGCGAGGTCGTCGAGGCTTGCCGGGAGCACCTGCCCACGATGCACCAGGGGGCGTTCGAGGATCCGCGCCTGCGGCTGGTGGTGGGGGACGCCCTGGCCTTCCTCGCCTCGACCGAGGCGCGGTGGGATCTCGTCGTCTCGGACCTTTCGGAGCCCGTGGCGTCGGGCCCGTCGTTTCGCCTGTTCACGAAGGAGCACTTCGAGGACGTCCGGCGCGTCCTGGCGCCCGGCGGCGTGTTCGTGCTGCAGGCGGGCTCCTTGACGCACTACGAGATTCACCTGCACGCCCGCCTGTTCCACACGGTCGGCGCCGTGTTCCCCCATGTGCACAGCTTCGCCTCCCACGTGCCGTCCTTCCTGACGCCATGGGGCTTCTTGATGGCGCGCGACGAGCCGTTCGAGACGCGCCCGGATCCGGCGGCCATCGACGCCCTGCTCGCCGAGCGGATCCGCCGTCCCCTTGCGATGATCGACGGGCCGACGGCGCTTTCGCTCCTGCAGACGCCCGGGCACGTCCGCAAGGCCCTCGACCGGCACACGGAGATCTTCACGATGCAGGCGCCGCCTTCGATCCCGCGGGACGGGTCGTAGGGCGGCGGGGCGGCACGTAGCCATGCTGGTGGTACGCCTGGCGCGGTCCGCACGGGTGCGCGGGCCGGCGCCCGATCCATGGATCCGGCGCCGGGATGTGGCGCGGTGGACGGGCCCGGTCGTCTACGGCGCGCTCGCCCGCGTCGAGGCCGCCGACGGCAAGCCGGTCGGCTACGGGCTGGCCGACCCGGACGCCCCCATCGCCGTGCGCCTGATCTCGACGGGTCCGGCGGCGCCGTCCGACGACTGGCTCGAGCGCCGGGTCGCCGCGGCCGTCGCGCGCCGGGCACGGCTCGGCCTCGGCACCGATCGTACGAACGTGACCGGATACCGGGAGATCAACGGGGAGGGCGACGGCCTGCCCGGGCTGTTCGTCGATCGGTACGGGGACGACCGCGTGATCGCCGTGCGCACCGCCCCGATGGCGGCCCTGCTCCCGCGGATCCGCGCGGCGCTGGCGAACGCCCGGCCCGCCGCGATCGCGTGGCTGCAGCGCGCCGGCACGGCCGAGACCGTCCCGGTCGCCGACGACCTGCCCGCGGCGCCGCCCGCTTCCCTCGCGTGGCGGGAGGGCGACCTGCACCTGGTCGTGCCGCGGGCGGCGATGCAGAAGACCGGCGGCTACCTCGACCAGCGGGAAAATCGCCGCTTCGTCGCCCGTCTGGTGGGCCCCGGGGCGCGGATGCTCGACGTGGGCACCCATGCCGGCGGATTCGCCGTGGCCGCCGCGCGCGCGGGGGCCTTCGTCGTGGCGACCGACGCCTCGACCGCGGCCCTCGACGCCGCGCGGGAAAATGCTCGCCGCAACGAGGTCCGCCACCGCGTCGAGTTCGTGCGCGCCGACATGTTCACGCCCATGGACGACCCGCGCCTTGCGGGTCCCTTCGACGGCATCGTGGCGGACCCGCCCAAGATGGCCGCCGCGGGCGGGCGCGTACGCCACGTGGTCGCCGCCCTGGCCTCGCTCGCGCGTACCCTCACCGATCGCCTCGTCCCGGGGGGCGTGCTCGTCCTGTGCTCGTGCAGCCGCAACCTGACCGAGACGCACCTGGACGAGGCCGTCGCACGCACCGGCCATCCCTTCCACCGGATCGCCCTGCTGGGCCCCGCCCCGTGCCACCCGACCGCGCCGATGCACGCCGGCGGGACCTACCTGCGTGTGGGCGTCTACCAGCGTGGTGGCGACGCGGCGGACTTTCCTATCACCTAGGCCGAACAGACGCCCCGCCGTGGCCCTCAACCGGCCGCGGCGAGTTGGTCGTCCCCGAAGGCCAGACGGTAGATGCTGTTCTCCGTCTCGACGTACAACAGGTGTTCGCCCTCGGAGCACAGCACCCGGCGCACCGGCGTCGTCACCATGCGCCGCCCGCTGTTGCCGCGAAAGATCACCATCCCACGGCCGACCGTCGGGGGGTGGAGCAGATACCCCTCGAACACCTGACCGCTGGTGTCCGCCCGGTATCCAAACCGGCGCCGGGCTCGCAGCTTCGTGGCAACGACGAATCGCACGGCTCTTTCATCATATCCCCAAGGACGCCCGCTCGCCATGCCCAGGTCGGGTCAGGGCGCATGTGGGATATTCTCCCACCACCCTCGGTGCGCGGCCGCGCGGTACGGGCGACGCGCCCGCGGCCTCAGGGCGCCGACGGCGCGCCCGCCGGTGCCGGCGCGCCGGACGGGGCGTGGGCGGCAGCCAGGCGTCCGAGATCGCGGGCGGCGAAGGACAGGTCGTCGAGCCGCCCGACCTCGCCGGCCGGGACCCACCCTTCGAGGTTGCTGCCAGGCAAGCGGACGCGCACGAAGCCCGAGACCGTCTCCTCGACGCGCACCCGCGCCCCACCGACGGCGACGAATGCCTTCGGGGCGTGTCGGCTCGGGCGCTCGCGCACCTCCACGACGCGCCCGAGGAGGATCCCACGCGGCGCGATCGCATCGGCCCGCAGGGCCATGGCGTGCAGGCCGCCGAGCACCCCGTAGGAGACGACCGAGACCACGAGCACCGCCGTCAAGACGCCACCGCGCATCCGGCGGACGATCCGCGCGCGCACGAACCACGCAAGGAGCGCGAACACCCCGGAGAGCAGGGCGCCCCACCCCACCCAGGGCGCCCGCGCCGACTCCAGCAAAAGCTCCCACCAGGACGCCGCGCGGTCGATCTGGGCCTTCTCGGCCGCGGCGAGGAGTTCGGCGCGGCGCCGCACCTCGGCCAGGTTGGCCCGGGCTCGCTCGGCGATCTCCGGCGTGGGGTGCGTGCGCGTGTCGGTGGCGAGGGTCAGGTAGTAGGTCGCGCGCCCGAGATCGCCCAACCGCGCGTAGGTGGTCCCGAGGTCGTAGGCGACCACCGCGTTCGGAGTCTCGAGCAGGGCGCCGGCCTCGGCGAACGCACGGCGGGCCGCCTCGAGGTCGCCGGCCTGGTAGGCGGCCGCGCCGCGCGCCATGGCGTCGTCCACCGCGTCGGCACGGGCCGCGGGCGCGAAGGCGAGCCAAACGCCCAGCGCGAACACGAAGGCCGTAAGCCCCCGCCAAACCTCCTTCCCCGGCCCCCCGCACCTCACCGCACCACCTGCCTTCCGAGCTTGCCGCGCAGGAGCAGGGCGCGGGCGGCGTCGGCCAGGGCGCGGCGCTCGTCCTCGGAGCCGGCGGCCGCGCCGCCGAACCGGGCGGCGTCGCAGGCGTCCATCAGCTCGTCGAAACGATCCAGCTCGTCGGCGGGGACGCCGGCCTTGCCCAGTTCCTCGCGCAGGCGGTGGCGCGGCAGCCCCGCCGCGTGCGGGCCGGCCTTCGCCACGGCCGCCTCGTGCAGCAGGGCGGCCAGTTCGGCGTAGAAGCGGCGCTCGTCCCCGGCGAGGCCGGGCAACCGTTCGAGACGGGCCCGGCGCATGCGGCGGGCTCGAGCCGCGGCGCGCGCCTCCTCCGGCCCGAGCATGCGGCCCCGGACCATCCCGAACAACGCCCGGCCCGCCACGAGCAACGGGATCGCCGCCATCCCCGCCGCCCAACGCCGCGGGGTCAACCACGGCGCACGCGCCGTCGCGCGGGGCACGTGATCGCCCGTCCAGATCGGCATCAGCGCCCCGGCGTCCCCCTCCGCCGGCGCGTCCGCGGCCGGCGGCGTCTCGGCCGCGGCATCCGCCGCCCCGGCAGCCTCCACCGAAAGGGTGATCGGGTCGGTGGAGACGGTGCGGTAGCGCCCGGCGGCCGGATCGAAGAAGGACAGCCGGTGCGGGGGGATCTCGATCGTGCCGGCGCGCCGGGGGATCAGCAGGAACTTGTACGCGCGCCGGCCCGCGATCACGAGGCGGCCGGCCTGGTCCAGGTCCACCCGCGTTTCGACCTCCACGGTTGGATCGTACCGGCGCACGCCGTCGATGGGCGGCCATGGGGCGGGGTCCACGAAGCGCACGTTGCCCGTCCCGCGCACGGTCACGGTCAAGGTCAGCGGCTCGCCGGCCCGCACCCGGCGGCGGTCCACGGCCGCCTCGATGCCGAACGACCCCACGTTGTGGGCGGAAAACCCCTTCGGTTGCCCCTCGGCGGGCAGCGGTCGCACGTGGACGACCACCTTGGGCGAGCGGATCACCCGGCGCAGCCCCACGACCGCCTCGGTGGCGCCGATGACCAGATCGCCGGCCCGCTGCGGGAACAGGGCGCGGCGGATGCCCGGATGCACCCGGTAGGGCACCGCGCCCACGGTCACCCGGCGCTCGGACGCCTCGGGCAGTTCCTCGGTCCAGAAGTCCTTGAAGGAGGGGAGATTGCGGATCTGGACGTTGACGAAGCGGTTGCGCTCGTACACGTCGAGGGTGAAGTTGACCTGCTCGCCGACGTAGACCTCGTCCCGGTCCACCGCCGCCCACACGAAGACGTCGCCGCGCGGCTCGGTGGGCTCGGGAAAGCCCTGGGCGTCGCGGCCGGCCCCGGCCGCCGCCCCCGACCCGGCGCCCGCCTGCGCCGTGGCCCCGCCGACCGCCTCGACGCGCAGCGGGTTCGAGGCGATCCGTGTGCCGCCCGGTCCGGGCACGAAGGCGCGCAGGTCGTACATGCCCGCGCGCAGCGGGACGATCTCGAACGTATAGGTCCGGACCTCCCGGCGCGAGATCCGACTGCCGGCGGCGACGATGTGGGACGACGAGCCGACGAACGGCCCCTGGACGTCGAAGGCGTCGTCGAGGGCGCCCGGCAGGATCGGCTCGGGGACGCGTGCCGCGTCCTCGGCGGAGATCTCCACCGTGTAGCGCACCGTGTCGCCGACGAACACCCGCGTCCGGTCCGCCTCGACGCGGATCGACAGGTCCCCGGCGCGCGCGCGACGGGGCCGTGCGAGCGCGGCGAGCGCGGCCGAGGCGAGGAAGAATCCGCGGCGGGTCGTGGACATCACCAGTCCTTCTTCACCTTCCGCCGGCGGCCCGACGGGCGGCCGAAGACGAAGGGGTCTTCTCGGTCGAGCTCTTCGAGGGCCCGGTCGATGTCGGCCCGGTCGATGGGCACGGCCGAGGGCGAGGGCTCGTCCGGCTCGGACGACCCGCCGCCCTCCGGCGACTCGGCCTCGTCTCGCCGCTGCGCGCCGTCCTGCTCCCGTGCGCCGTCCTGCTCCTCCTGCTCCTGCTGCCCCTGTCCCGCTTGCGGGTCCTGCCCCTCCTGTTCGTCCTCACCCGCCTGCTCGTCCTCACCCGCTCCCTCATCCTCGTCCCCCTGTTGGTCCTGCCCTTCCTGCCGGTCCTCGCCCTCCGGCTGGTCCTCACCCGCTTGCTGGTCCTCGCCCTCCGGCTCGTCCTGCTGGTCCTGCTGGTTCTCGCCCTCTTGCTGGTCCTCGCCGCCCTGCTGGTCCTGCTCGTCCTGCTCGTCCTGCTGCTGCTGCTCCTCCTCCTGGCGCTTTCGATCCAGGGCGAGTTCCAGGTTCCACTTGGCGTTGTCGTGGTCGGGCCGCAGCTTCAGGCAGGCGACGTACGCCTCGATGGCACCGTCCCAGTCCTCCTCGTCGAAGGCGAGGTTGCCCAGCTCGTAGTGGGCGCTGGCGCGCACGGAGGGGTCCTCCGACTCGGTGGCCCGCTCGAAGTCCGCGCGGGCGGCGTCCCGATCCCCCCCCGCCATGGCAAGAAGGCCCCGGTTGAACAGAAGCTCCGGCCGCTCGCCGCGGCGGGCGATCGCCTCGTCGAGACGCGCTCGGGCCCCGTCGTAGTCTCCCCGCTCGTAGGCCTCGATGCTGGCCTCCACGTCGGCGTCGGGGCCCGCGAGCGCCTCGGCGATGCGGCCGCCGAGCAACACCGCCGCGAGCACGGTCGCCCGGCTCATCGCAGCCTCCTTTCCCGCCGCCGATCGGGCAGCCCGATCCCGACGCACAGCAGCGCGAGCGCCGGGGCGAGCACGTAGGCGAAGCCCTCCTCCCGATCCACCTCGATGCGGTCCTCGTGCGCCTCGGCGCCGAAGGCCTCGATGGCCGCGCGCACCTCGTCGAGCCCGAACCGGTCGGCCGACACGTGGATGAAGCGGCCACCGGTCTTGCTCGCGATGGTTTCCAGGGTCTTCCGGTCGAGGCGGGTCATCACGTAGTTGCCGTCCTCGTCGCGCACGTACCCGGTGGGGTTGCCCTCTTCGTCGAAGGTCTGGATCGGCTCGCCCGACACGGATCCGATCCCCACGGTGAAGACCGGGATCCCCAGCCGCGCCGCCTCGTCCGCGGCCGCCAGGGGGTTCGACACCGTGTCCTCGCCGTCCGTCATGAGCACGATGACCTGCTTGCCCGCCGGTGCCGGCCGGCCCGCCTCGGCGGCCTTCGTCTCGGCCTCGCGCCGCGCGTCCACCAGGAACGAAAGGGCCAGCCGAATCGCCTTGCCCAAGGCGGTGCCGCCGGGCTCCTCGGTGCGCGGGTCGGCCCGCTCCAGGAACAGCTCCACGAGCCGCGTGTCGCGCGTAAGCGGCAACCCGCGCGGCTCACCGGCGAAGACGACGACCCCCACCCGATCCCCGCGGCGGCGCACGTCGTCGAGGAAGTGGCGCAGCTCGGCTTCGAGCCGCTCCGAGCGCGACGGGTAGACGTCCCGGGCCAGCATGGACTTGCTGTAGTCCACCGCCAGCACGATATCGATCCCGCTGGCCGGGATCACACGGGCCTTGCCCCCGTACTGGGGGCGCACGAGGGCAAGCCCCAGCAACAGCACGGCCAGCACCACCGCCGACGCCGACAGCACGCGGCCCGCCACGTGCACGCGCGCCACGAGGCGCTCGACCAGGGGGCCGCTGCCCAGGGCGCGCCGGGCCCGGCGCCGCATGAACGCCCCGTACAGGAACGCCGCCGCCACGAACGCGGCGGCCAGCGGGGGCACGAAGGCCAGATCCCCGCGCGCCCACACCAGGGTGTCGAGGTCTTCGGGCCGTGCGGCCCACGCCGTGACGACGACGGCCGTCATGGGAACCTCCGTAGCACGGTGTTGCGCAGCACGGTGTCCCCGACGAGCAGGAACAGGGCGACCCACAGGGGCCAGGCGAACAGCTCCGCCCGGATCCGGCGCCCCTCGATCTCGGATTTTTCGAGCCGGTCGAGGATGTCCTGGAAGGTCGTGCGCAGGGCCTCGACGTCCTCGGCGGTGTAGGCGTACCCGCCGGTGACGCTCGCGATCCGTTCGAGCCGCGCCGGGTCGATGCTGCCGGTGCCGTGCCGCCCCATCAGCACCGTAAAGACCTTCACCCCGCGCTCGGCGGCCTCGGCGGCGACCGCGTCCGGATCCACCCCCTCGGCGTTGTGCACGCCGTCGGTCAGCAGCACCACCACCTTGCTGGCCGACTCGGACTCCGCGAGGCGGTTGAGCGCCACGCCCAGGCCCGCCCCGATGGCCGTGCGGGTGCCGTCCACCAGACCGATCCGCAGCTTGCGCAGCAGCGCCCGCAGCACGTCGTGGTCCATCGTAAGCGGCGAGACCGTCGAGGCCGACGCGCCGAAGACGACGAGCCCGATACGGTCGTACGGCCGGGCGGCGATCATCTCGTCGATGACCGCCTTGGCCGCCTCCAGGCGCGATGGGAACAGGTCCCCCGCCTCCATGGACTCGGACAGGTCGAGGGCGAAGACGATGTCGATCCCCTCGTGGCGCACGGTGTCGGACAGGCGCGACGACTGCGGGCGGGCCAGCGCGACCGCCACGATCATCGCGGCGGCGAGCCGCAGGCCGTCGGGCAGGTGGGCGAGCCACACCCGGGGGCCGCGGCCCGTGCGCAGGAGGTTTGCGGCCCGCGCGTGCCCGACGGCGGCGGGCCGGGGCCGCAGGGCGAGCCGCACCGCGAGCGCGGCGACCGGAAGGACGGTGAGCGCCAGCCGGCCGGGGTGGGCCAGCTCGACGAAGCGCAGCGCGGGACCGGCCCACAGCGCCACGAGGCCGCCCGCGAGCGCCGTCCCCACGAGCGCGATCGCGACGATCGCGACGAAGGCCCGCCGCCCGCTCACGCCGCCCCTCCCTTCGCGGCGCCACCTTCGTCCGCGCCGCCCGGTGCCGCCCCGCCCTTCGCGGCACCGCCTTCGTCCGCGCCGCCCGGCGCCGCCCCGGCGTCCTTCGCCTTCGCCTCCGCCGCGGCCCGGGCGTCGGGCCGGGTCTTCTCGACGAGGTCTCGCACGTAGGCGGCCGCGGCGCGGGCCTCGTCCAGCTCGGCGTCCATGCGGGCGAACTTCACCAGGTCGGCCCGCTGGAGGAACCGCACGAACGCGTCCGGGTCGATGGGTGCGATGCGGGCGCCGGCCCGCACGAGCGCACGCCGGATCTCCTCGGTCGTCCGGTCGAGCGCCGGGATCCCGAAGCGGCGCTCCAGGTACGCGCGGGCGATCTCCGTCAGCGCGAGGTAGTAGGCCTGGAAGCGGCCCTCGTCGAGCAGGCCGCTCGCCTCCAGCTCGGCTAGGCGCGCCAGCGCCTCCTCGTGGGGCGGCACCGGCGGCGGGGCCACCGGGACGCGGCGGCGCGCCGCCCACCGCTGGTGGATCCAGAGGGCGAGGAGCACCGCCAGCAGCGTGGCGAGCGCCGCGTAGACCGCCGTCTCGGCCGTCTCGTTGGGATAGGGAAGCGACACCGGGGGGTCCTCCCCGCGGCGCTTCGGATCGACCTCGTTGGCCGTCAGCCGCTCGACCGTGAACGTCCGCGGCTCGACGGTCACCGTCTCCACGGCGCCCTGGGCGTCCACGTAGGTCACCGGAAAGGGCGGGGTGGACAGCTCCCCCACGTCGAAGGCCTGCAGCCGCACGACGAACACCTTGCGCAATCCTTCGCCCGTGGGCTCGGCCGGCTTCTCCGACACGTCCACCACGAACAGCGGCGAGAGATCCAACCCGGCGGGCAGGCTCACGGTGTAGCCCTTGGGGTAGGCGACGATGACCTCGAGGGTCAACACGTCTCCAATATGGGATGGATCGGGCGAAAGGCGGGTCTGGACCGCCACCGGCGCGTCCGCGGCCGGCGCCGCCGCGTCGTCCCGTGCCGCGGGCGGGGCGGCTTGGCCCGCGTCCCCGGTGCCCCCGGTCGCCGTCTGGGCGGCGAGCAGGCCGGCCAGCAGCCACGCCCCGAGGCTCATCGCGCCGCCCCCCTGGCCCGCCGCCGGAAGAACCCGACGACCTTGGCCTGCCAGTCGCTGGTGGTCGAGACGTCGATCCAGTCCATGGAGAGGCGGCGAAAGAGCCGTTCGACGGCCCGGCGCGCCTCCCCCACGTCCACGCGGTAGCGCCGCGCGCCGCGGCGCCCGAGGTCCACGAAGCCGGCCAGACCCGGCCGCTCCAGGTCCTCGACGGCGACCAGCCCCAGCGCCGGCATGGCGCGTTCGAGGGGGTCTTCGACGCGCACCGGAATGATGTCGTGGCGCCGGGCGGCGATCTTGAGGGCGCGCTCGAACCGTTCGTCCACCCCCGGGGGCGGATCCGACACGAAGTCGGACACGAACAGGCTGACCGTGGTGCCGTGGCGCAACCGGGAGAGATACTCCAGCGCGCAGGCGAGATCCGTCGAGGTCCCGGCCGGCACGTGGGACAGGATGCGCGAGAGCACGGACAGCACGTGCTTTCGCCCCTTGCGCGGCGGCACGAACACCTCCACGCGGTCCGTGAACCCGATGAGGCCCACCCGGTCGTTGTTGCGGATCGCCGAGAATGCGAACGTGGCGCAAAGGCGCGCCACCAGGTGCCGCTTGTCGAAGGGCCCCGAACCGAAGTCGAGGCTGGCGGACATGTCCACCAGCAGCATCATCGTAAGCTCGCGCTCCTCGGCGAACAGCTTGACGTAGGGCTCGTTCGTGCGCGCGGTCACCCGCCAGTCGATGGCCCGCACCTCGTCGCCGGGGGTGTACGGGCGCACCTCGGAGAACACGACCCCCTGGCCCTTGAAGGCCGACTGGTACGAGCCGGCCAGGTGCTGGTCCACCAGCCGGGAGGTCTGGACCTCGATGGTCCGGATCTCCCGCAGCAGCTCCGCCGTCTTCTGCCGCAGGGCCTGGCGGTCTTGGTCGGCGACGGCGGTCATGGGCCGGGTGCGAAGGATCCAGTCTCGGATGTCAGGGGACCTGGACGTGTTCGAGGATCTGCCGCACGACCTGCTCGACGCTCACCCCCTCGGCCTCCGCCTCGTAGCTCGTGACCACCCGGTGGCGCAGCACGTCGAGCGCCACGGCCTTGACGTCCTCGGGGCTCGCGTAGCCGCGGTGGCGCAAGAAGGCATGGGCGCGCGCCGCCTGCAACAGACCGATGCTGGCCCGCGGGGAGGCGCCGAAGTCGATGTAGGGGGCCAGGTCCGCCAGCCCCGCGGCCGCCGGGTCCCGCGTGGCCACGACCACGTCCACGATGTAGCGCCGCACCGGGTCCTCGACGAGGATGCGGTCGAGCACCCCCTGCACCCGGCGCAGATCCTCCGGGCCGAGGACCTTCTCGGGCGCCGGCGCCGTCGCGGTCGGCCCGGCGCCCATCCGCTTCATGATCTCGAGTTCCTCGTCGGCCGACGGGTAGTCCACCTTGACCTTGAACAGGAAGCGGTCGAGCTGCGCCTCGGGCAGGTTGTACGTGCCCTCCTGCTCGATGGGGTTTTGCGTCGCGAGCACCAGGAACGGGTCGGGCAAGGGAAAGGTGTCGTCCCCGATGGTCACCTGCCGCTCGGCCATGGCCTCGAGCAAGGCGCTTTGCACCTTCGCGGGCGCCCGGTTGATCTCGTCGGCGAGCAACAGGTTCGTGAAGATGGGCCCCTTCTTGCTGGTGAACGAGGCCGTGCGGTGATCGTAGACGACCGTCCCCAGCACGTCCGACGGCAACAGGTCCGGCGTGAACTGGATGCGCTTGAAGGACAGGTCGAGCACGCGGGCGAGGGTGTTGACGGTCAGCGTCTTGGCGAGCCCCGGCGCCCCTTCGAGCAGCACGTGCCCGCCGCACAAAAGGCCCATGAAGACGCGCTCGACCATCTCGTCCTGGCCGACCACCACCTTGTGGACCTCCGTAAAGAGGCGATCGACGAAGGCCGACTCCTGGGCGACAAGGTCGTTGAGGACGCGGATGTCGTAGCTGTCGGTGGGCATGGCGAGACCGGGGCGGTGGGGAGGGGGGCGGACCTGCGGCCGCCGCGCGCGGCGGGGTCGCGCCGCAGTCGGCCCGTTGGAACCGCCCGGCGGCCCGCATTGTTCCCCGTTGCCGGCACCGGACGGTGCGGGCAGCGTATGCACCCTGCCGGCGATGGCAAGGGGCGCGCGTCCGCCTTCGTTGACGCCCCGCGACCCCTGGGCTAGAAACCCGCCGCCATGGCTTCCCAAGATCTCGAGCGCCTGTTCGACGTACGAACCGTGCATCGCCACATCCGCGAAGGACGGGTGACCGAGGCGCAGTACCGGGCCTTCCTGGCCGAGCTCCCCGACGTGTCGGACAAGGTGCGCCCGCCCGAGGAGACCCCCGTCGAGTCCCCGTCGCCGGCGCCGCCCGCGGTTCCCGAGGTGGCGGGCGCCGCCCCCCCTTCCGCCGCGGGCACGAGCGCCGGCCCCGCCGCCGACTTCGCCGCCGGGTGGGACCTGCCCGACGACCTGTCGCCGCCTTCGGTGGCGGGCGCCGGCTCGGGCGACGACCCCGGCCATGGCTAGCCGAGGGGCCCTCCTCGCGGCCGGGCTGGCGGCGCTGGCGGGGTGCCGCCGCGTGGAGGATCCACCCCTGGCGCAGCGGACCGTCCCGGCCCCCGCCGACGCCCCCGCGCCCCCGGTGGCCCGGGCCGTCGAGTCGCGCACGGTGGTCGTCCCCGACTTCGCCGACGTGGCGGCCCGGCTCGCCCCGTCCGTGGTCGGCGTCGTCACGAAGGTGTCGGACGGCCGCGGCACGCTGCGGGGGCTCGGCAGCGGCATGGTGGTCACCGCCGGCGGCCAGATCCTGACGAACGAGCACGTCGTGGCTCGGGCCAGCGAGGTCCAGGTCACCTTGTCCGACGGCCGCCGGATCCCCGCCCGCGTCGTCTATGCCGACCCGATGGTGGACCTGGCCCTGCTCGAACTGGCCGCCGGCGGCCTTTCGCTGCCCCCCGTGGAGCTTCGGCCCGACCAGCCGCGCCCGGGCACCTGGATCATGGCGATGGGGCAGCCGTTCGGCCTGGGCCACACGGTGACCGTGGGCGTCGTAAGCGGCCTCGGGCGCGACTGGGACGACCTGGGACGGCCGGCCGACCTCGCCCGCGACGGCGCCTGGTCGTTCATCCAGACGGACGCCTCGATCAACATCGGCAACTCGGGCGGCCCGCTCGTGGACCCGGACGGCCGCGTGGTGGGGGTGACGACGGCCGTGCGCGCCGACGGCCAGGGGATCGCCTTCGCCGTGCCGTCCCCCATGGCCCGCCGCTTCCTGGAGGAGGTCTGGACCCGCGGCTACCTGCGGCACACCCGCCTGGGGATCCGGGCCGAGGACGCCGGACCGGCCGGGGTCGAGGGCCGGGCCGGCGCCGTCCGGATCACGAAGGTCGATCCGGAGGGCCCGGGCGCCAAGGCCGGCCTCGAGCCCGGCGACCTGGTCCTGGCGGCGGACGGCGAGCCCGTCACGAGCGCCGCGGCGCTGGCCTACCACACCCAGGTGCGCGGGGTCGGGGCGAAGATGGCGCTTTCGATCCTGCGCGGCGACGGCCCGCCGCGGCGCGTGCTCATCGTGCCGGCCCAGGCGCCGGACCGCTGAAGTACTCGCGCGCCAGCCGCCCCACCACCGGCACGAGGACCAACAGGCCCACCAGGTTCGGAAAGGCCATGAAGCCGTTGAGGAGCGTGCCGACGGCCCAGACCAGCTTGACCTCGACGATGGCCCCCACGAGCACCAGGACGGTGAACACGGCGCGGTAGGCCGGCAGCAGGCGGCTGCCGAACAGGAACTCGAAGCACTTCTCGCCGTAGTAGGACCAGCCGATGAGGGTGGAGAAGCCGAACAGGAAGGAGCAAAACGCCACGATCGGGCGGGCGAAGGGCACCGACGTGCCGAGCGCCGCGGCCGTCAGGTCGCCGCTGGCTCCCTGGTAGGCGGCCTCCTGCCACAACCCGCTCGACAGGATGATGAAGGCGGTCATCGAGCACACGAGGATCGTGTCGATGAACACCTCGAACACGCCGACGAGCCCCTGCTCGGCCGGGTGGCGCACCTTCGCGATGCCGTGGGCGATGGGAGCGCTGCCCAGGCCCGCCTCGTTCGACAGCACCCCGCGGCTTACGCCCGCGGCGATGGCCTGCGCCACGGAGGCGCCCGCGAACCCACCCACGGCCGCCATGGGGGAGAACGCCCGCGCGAAAATGAGCTCCAGCACGTGCGGCACCTCGCCCAGGTTCATGAGGATGTAGACGACCGCCGCACCGAAGTACAGCACGATCATCGACGGCACCAGCGTCTCGGCCACGCTGGCGATGCGCTGGATCCCCCCGAGCAGCACGAGACCCACGATGACGGCGATGAGGATCCCCGGCACCCACACCGAGACCTCGACCCCGAAGGTCTCGCGCGCCGCCTCGACGAACGTGCGCGCGACCGTGTTCGACTGGGCCATGTTGCCGGTCCCGAGCAAGGCGGCGCACATGCCGAAGAAGGCGAACGCACCGGCGAGCACGCGGCCGATGGGCCGCCCCTCGAAGCCCTGCACGATGTAGTACATGGGGCCGCTGGCCAGGTCGCCCTCGCCCCGATCGACGCGGTAGTGCACGCCCAGGACGGCTTCGGCGAACTTCGTGGCCATCCCGAAGGTGGCGCACACCCACATCCAGAACACCGCGCCCGGACCGCCGATGAGGATCGCCGTGGCGACGCCGCCGATGTTGCCGTTGCCCACCGTGGAGGCCAGGGCCGTGGACAGGGCCTGGAACGGGGTGATCTCGCCGGAGGCCCGGTCCGTCTTCGTGCGCATCCCGGCGAACGTCATCTTCACGGCCCGGCCAAAGTGACGGATCTGGACGAAACCCGTGACCCAGGTCAGCGCCAGCCCCACCAACAAGAGCACCATCGGCATGGCGTACCACTGCCAGATGGCCGAATCGAGGGCCTGGATGCGTTCGGTGAGGACCTCCATGGGCGGCGCAGGAGTATCACAGATCGGGCCGCCGCCCGGCGTGCGGGGGCCTCGACCCGCCCTCGGGGCGGCACACGCGGCCCGGGCCGTCGGCGATCGTGCGGCAGGTGGTGCCCCGGGGGCACGCACCGTCCGGACCGCAGGGGATCTCGCAGGACGAGAGCATCGGTCCGTTCGGCCCGGCGATGCCGACGTGGCGCACGCACCGGGCCGGCGGCCGGCAGCGCACGCGGCCGCACGGCTCGCCCTCGGCGGCCTGCGGCGGTTCGGCCGGTCCTGTCTTCGGCGCCTTGGCGCGCGGCGGCGGCGCCCACCGCTCGCCCCGCTCGCTGTACCAGCGGCAGGCGCCGGCGACACACCCGCAGCGAGCGTCGTCCGGCAGTCGGTCCGGCAGCACCTCGCAGGTCGAAAGGCCCGGCTCACGCGCACAGATCTCCCGGCTGCACCCACCGATCCGGCAATCCCGGTCGTCCGCGCACGGGTCGTCGGCCGGCCCCTCGTAACGACCGAACCGCGGGTCGTCGGGGGCGATCAGCGGGGTGCGACCGGCGGCCGGCGACGGGGCCGCGGGGGCGGGCGACGGCGAACCCGCATCCGCCCCGGGGGGCGCCGCGGCCTCGTCCGGGGCGGCGGCTTGGCCGGGCGCGACGGCCGGGCCGGGCGGACGGCCGGCCGCGGGCGGGGGCGGTGCCGGGCGGCAGGCCGCCGCCGCAAGGAGGCCGCCGAGGATCGCGCGACGGGGGCGCACCCCCCGAGGCTTACGCACGCAAGCGCTGCGGGGCAAGGGGCACGGCGCCGGCTGCTAGGCTCTGCGCCGGTCGCCCCATGGGCCTTCTTCCCAGCAACGACGGGCCGAGCGCGGGCGCCCGCGGCCGGTGGCGCCGGCGCGTCGGGCTGCGGCGCGCGGCCCGAACCGCCTTCGTCCTGTTCCACCTGCACGCGGTGTGCGTGCTGGCCCTGCCGTCGCCCGGGGCGGGCCTTCGGCGCGCCGCCTGGAAGGACCCCACCGTCCAGGCCGAGTTTCGCAGCTGGGCGGCCACGCTGTCCTCCCTGGGCCTTGCCACCACGCCGGCTTCCCTCGAAGCCTTCGCCTGGACCGCCGCCCGCCGCTGGGTGGACTGGCAGGGACGTCTGGCCGTGCTCGCCCGCCCCTACGCCGAGGTCACCGGCGCCCGGCAGCCCTGGCGCATGTTCGTCGCCCCGCACCGCTATCCGTCCGTCCTGCACCTCGAGGTGGACGAGGGCGACGGGTTCGTGCCCGTCTACGTCGCCCGCTCGGACACCTACACCTGGCCGCGCAGGCTCCTCGACCACGACCGGATGCGGGCGGCCGTGTTCCGCTACGCCTGGCCGTCCTACGAGGGGTCCTACCGCGCCCTCGCGGCCTTCCTCGCCCGCCGGGCGCGCCGGGCCTTCCCGGCCGCCCTGCGCTTTCGCGCCCGCTTCGCCAAGGCGCGCACGCCCACCCCCGAGGAGGTCCTGCGGGGCGTGCGGCCGCCCGTGCGCTTCGTCCGCCCCGTGACCTTCGACCTGCGCCGGCTCGAACCCCCGGAGGCCGTGCGGTGAGGCGGCGGCTGCGGCGCTTCCTCGCCCGCCGGGAGGACGGCGACAGCCTGGCCCTCGTGCGCCTGGGGGCGGGCCTGGCCCTCGTCTGGAACGTGGCGAGCGCCTTCGTCGCGGGCGTGGCCCAGGTCGCCTGGGTGGACGCCGCCCACGGCGGCTACCGGCCGCTCGTCCCCGACCCGCGCCTTGCGGCCCTCGGCGGTGCGCACCCGACCGTCGTGGCCCTCGTGGGGCTCGCCGCCCTGGGCTGCGGGGGGCTGCTCGCGGCGGGGCTTTGGCCGCGCGCCGCGGCCCTCGTCGGCGGGCAGGCCCTGCTGGCCCTTACGCGCACGAACCCCCACGCCCAGGGCAGCTACGACGCCCTGCTCGCCGGGATCCTGTTCCTCCTCGCCATCGGCGACCCGGGCGCCGCCCTGTCGCCGTTCGCCCGCCGCCGCAAGGTGCTGCGCTACCCGCGGGCCCTGTTGGCGATCCAGCTCGCGGCGGTCTACGGCGGCACGGCCCTGCACAAGGTCTCGGCCGCCTGGACTCCCGCGGGG